>CALKYH010000102.1 GCA_938003595.1 uncultured bacterium | reverse complement strand
GCGCAAAACCGGCGCTCCGGTCTTGCCCCGGTCGATAATCCGGGTTAGGGTTTTGGGAACCCCTATCCGCCCGGCGGCGTTCGCCGGGCCGGGTTGGCTCTGGGAGCGGATTGCGACGGACATGATCGCGGGACACCTGCTGACTGCCATCGCGAATCGCGCTCGCCGACCGGGGATGTCGTCCATGTCCTCATGAACGCCCTGCGAACGGTCGCCGGGTGGCGTCTTCTCGCCGCACGCCTTCGGACAGGCGTCGCGGCGGAGTCCTTGTCTGTCCGAGTTTGAAGGAGACTGCTCATACCCCCTCCCCGCTTTGGCCGCGATTCGGGCCCGCCCGTGCGTCGTGTCCGCATCAACCACATGATCCGCATCACGCCGATCCGCCTGGTCGGCCCGGACAACGAGCAGATCGGCGTCGTCGAGACCTCGGAGGCGCTGCGCATGGCCGACGAGGCCCAGATGGACCTCGTCGAGATCTCCCCCGATGCGCGCCCGCCGGTGTGCCGGATCATGGACTACGGCAAGTTCAAGTACGAGCAGTCCAAGGAAGACAAGAGCAAGTCGAAGAACAAGGGCTCGGAGATCAAGGAGGTCCGGCTCGGCCGGTCCATCAAGATCGATCCGCACGATGTCTCGATCCGCGTCGAGCAGGCCCGCCGGTTCCTCCTCGAGGGCCACAAGGTCATGATCGTCCAGGTCTACCGAGGCCGCGAGATGATGCACCAGCAGCTCGGCGAGCAGACCCTGCGCGGCATCGTGGACGACCTGGCCGATGTCGCCAAGGTCGAGGTCCCGCCCCGCTTCGCCGGCCGGCGCGTGTCGCTGATCATGGCCCCGGACAAGGTGAAGATCGAGGCCATCAAGCGCAAGAAGGCCAAGGAGGAGGCGGCCGCGGCCAAGGAGGCCAAGCCCGGCCCCGAGTCGAAGGACGGCAAGGACGCCAAGCCCGCGACCGAGGCCAAGCCCGCTCCCGCCCCCAAGAAGGCCCCGGAGCCCGCCCCGGCCGAGGCCGAGCAGTCCTGAGTCCCGCCCGCCCCGAGCCCACCGGCCCGGCCGCCGGGACCGGGGTATCCTTGCTGGGGCCATCGAAAGGGCGATCCCACGGGGGGTCGCCCGATATTCCGGCCCGCTGTTCGTTAGACCCCGGCGCCTGGACCGATAGTACTTGGTGATGCTCAAAGCCCCGGCCCTGCTCGCGACGCTCGCGCTGGCCCTCCCGGCCCTCGGGGAGCCCGTCGAGAACGCTGCGCCGGCGCCTGAGCCCACTCCGGAACGAACGCCCGAGCAGGTGCAGGCCGAGGCCGCGCAGATCATGGCCGCCGCCGAGGAGCAGGCCGCGGCGCCGCTCGCGCCTTCACCGACAGACGCACAAGCTGTGCCCCTGGCCATCGCCAGCGTCGGCGGCGCTCCGGAACATCTGGGGTTCATCTCAGCCAGGCGCCCCACGCTGAGACTTCCGGCCTGGGTCCTGAACGCGCCCGCGCTCACGGGGTTGATCGACTCCGCCGAGCATCCGGACCATTCGATTGTGGCGATGGACGCCAATGATCCGCTTTCGTTCTCGAATGAAGGGCTCGGCTGGTTCATCATCGGAACGAACACCAAGCTCATGGTGCACGCCGCGTACATCCGGGGCGCCGCGGGCGATTCCAACTCCCGCACGCCGGTCCCCACCGTGACCGAGCCGTTCGACCTGAACCCGTCCGCGGCCCGTCGGCAGTTCGTGCTGACGCTGCAGGCGCAGTTCGTCTTCTGACATCGTTGCTCCGCATCCGATCCGGGCGACCCCGCGCGCCAGGTCCGATAGCGTTCGGCCGCTCAGGGTCGAAGCCGATGGTTCAGTCCGGGCCCGGCGCGGGCCGATAAAGGGTTCCCCCGTTCCCCGGGCCCGAATCATGGCGCGATACGCCCTCCTCTCCGACATCCACGGCAACGCCGACGCCCTCGAGGCGGTCCTGGCGCAGGTGCGCGCCGCGCCCGTGGACGGGGTCATGTGCCTGGGCGATGTCGTGGGCTATGGCGCCGAGCCGGGCGCGTGCCTGGACATGGTCTACGAGTCCTGCGACCTGGTGATCCTGGGCAACCACGACGAGGCCGCGCTCAGCGACGGCGCGATGCAGCGGTTCAACGAGAACGCCAAGCGGTCCATCGTCTACACCCGCGAGCGCCTGACGCGCGAGCAGGTCTCGTGGATGCGCTCCTGGCCCCGGCGCGCCTCCGCGCTGGACCTGGAGATGACGCACGGCGCCTTCGGGCCCGATCCATGGGAGTATCTCTGCGACGGCGGCGCCGCGCTGCGCTGCTTCGACGGGTACGAGGGCGTCCTGGGCGCCGTCGGTCACACGCACATCCCCGCGGTGTTCACGATCGGCGCCGACGGCCTGCCCGAGGGGCGACTGCTGCCCAACGGCGCGAGAATCCCCCTGCCGCACGACAGGCGCTGCATCGTCAACCCCGGTTCGGTCGGCCAGCCGCGCGACCGCAACCCCGACGCCGCGTGGGCCCTGCTCGACACCGACGAGTTGACCATCCAGGTGCACCGCGCCTCGTACGATGTCGAGGCGGCGCACCGCAAGATCCAGGCGGCGGGGTTGCCGGGTCGATTGGGCGAGCGCCTGCGGATCGGCGCCTGATCGGCGCCGGCGGCTCAGCGGCCGTCCACATGCAGGTCCAGCAGCTCGACATCGAGGATGCGCCCGAACTTCTCGCCGACGCGGCGCATCGTGCCGATGCGCTGGAAGCCGAACTCTTCGTGCAGACGCACGCTGCCGGGGTTGTCGCTGGTGATCCGCGCCAGCAGCACGCCGAGCCCGCCGGCGCGGGCGCGCTCGATCAGCTCGGCGATGATCGCCCGCCCGAGCCCGCGCCCCCGGAAGTCCTTGTGGATGTACACGGACTCTTCGACGGCCCGCGCGTACGCGCAGCGGGTGGACCACTGCGACAGACTGCCCCACCCCACCACGCGCCCATCGACCTCGGCGACGATCACGGGGTGACGCACGGGGTCGCGCCCGGTGAGCCAATCCGTGTCCCGCGGCAATTGCTTCGGCTCGGTGTCGAAAGTCGCCGTGCCGCGCAGGACCTGCTCGTTGTAGATGTCGAAGATGGCGGGCAGGTCGGCCACGGTCGCGGTGCGGACGGTCGCGCTGATGCGGTCCTTGCCCATGACGCTAGACCCTCTTGGTCTTCCAGTGTCCCTGCAGGAAACGGCCGGTGAACACGGCGCCGCGAACCACCAGCTCCAGGCACAGCGCCCACCACAGGCCGATCAGCCCGCCCTCGAAGGGCGATGGGTTCTCGTAGGTCTTGCCGAAGATGATGGGATCCACGCCGGAGAGGAAGTACGCCAGCGGGAGGCGCACACCCCAGGTGGTGATCCAGGTCAGCCACATGACCACGCGCGCGTCGCCCGCGCCCCGCAGCGCGGAGCGGAACACCA
This sequence comes from uncultured bacterium, assembly GCA_938003595.1. GTDB lineage: Bacteria > Planctomycetota > Phycisphaerae > Phycisphaerales > UBA1924 > JACVCK01. The sequence continues at coordinate 5,818 of CALKYH010000102.1, read as the reverse complement.
TGCCCATCGCGAACGGCACCTGGATGATGCCGCAGATGAACAGCAGCTTCGGCGTGTACTCCAGGTGCACGGCCTGCGGCGAGAACAGCCCCGTGATCGGGCGCGACCAGATCATCAGCGCCCCGCCCATCACGCCCATGAAGACGCTCGCCACCCCGGCGCAGGCCCAGGCCGTCTTCTGCGCCATGCGCGGGCTGCCGGCGCCGAGCCACTGGCCCACGAGCGTCGCCGCGGCCATCGACATCGCGAACCCGGGCAGGAACGACACCGCCTCGATGCGGATGGCCACGATGTGCGCCCCGAGCAGTCCCGGCGAGAGCATCCACCCGACCATCATGATGATCAGGAAGTTGCCCGCCCACATGCCCAGGGTCTCGAGGAAGTTCGGCACAGCCTGACGCACCAGGCGGCGCAGGGTGATCCAGTGCGGCTTGAGCCGCCGGCCGAGCAGGCGCACGCCTGTGCGCCCGTCCACGAGCAGCGCCACCACGGCGGCGGCCCCCAGCGCCCACGCGCATGCGGTGCCGATCGCGATGCCCTTCACGCCCAGGTCGAACGGGAACGGGTTGGCGATGAGCGTGGTGGTGATTGCCTCGCCCGCGGCGTTCACGGTGGTGCGGGTCAGGTCCACCCCGGCCAGCGACCAGGAGATGACCACATTCACCGCGTTGACCATGACCATGATGATCAACGGGCGGAACGAGTCCCCGGCGCCGCGGCAGCAGGCGATGCCCGTCTCCATGACCGTCACCGCCGGCGCCGCGATGGCCACGATCCAGAGGTAGGTCACCATGGCGCGGTGCGCCTCGGGCGAGAGGCCCAGCAGGCGCGCCAGCAGCGGCGCCGCGCAGGTCACCAGGATCCCGACCAGCACGCCCAGCGACGCGCCCAGCAGGATCGACTGCCCCACCGCCGCGTTCGCCACGGCGCGACGGCCCTTGCCGATCGAGCGGCTCACCAGCGCCGTGGCGCCGCCGCCCAGCGCCATCCCCAGCATGGCGATGAACCAGACGATGTAGGACCCGCCGCCGATGCCGTCGGTCGCGGCCTCGGACACGCCGGCCGCCAGCACGGTGTCCACCGCGCCCACGAGCCAGTTCATCAGCGAGTCGATCAGGATCGGCCACGACAGCACCCAGATCGACGCCCACATCGTCAGCCCCGCCAAGCGCCCGGTGCGGATGCGGTCCACCGGCGAGGCCTCGGCGACCATCATCTCCGCGGCGCCGGGCGCGCAGCCCAGCTCCGGCGGCGACTCGGCCGTCTCGGTCAGCTCGTCCTCGCGTTCGAGGGGCACGGGGGTCTGCGGGGGGGTGGTCACGCCGTCTCCTGCCCGGCCGGGACCGGGGGGCCCAAAGGCGGGGTCGGGATGGTAGACGCGGGAAGACGGGTTGGATTGGCGAGCCGGTTGATCGGCAGGACACGGGTCTCCCAGAGCCTCGCCCCGCGCCACCCGAGGGCCTGGCTCACCTCACCTTGATCATCACCATCGCCACCGCCACCAGCACGATCGTGATGATCCACAGCCGGGCGACGATCTTCTGCTCGGTCCAGCCGCCCATGTGCAGGTGCCAGTGGTAGGGGGCGCACCGGAAGATGCGCTTGCCCTTGGTGGCCTTGAAGTACCCCACCTGCAGCGCCACGCTGCCGATCTCGATGAGGAACACGCCGCTCATGAGCAGCACCAGGAACTCCTGGCGCACCACGACCGCCATGTAGCCCAGCAGCCCGCCCAGCGACAGCGCCCCGGTGTCGCCCATGAAGACGCTCGCGGGCGAGCAGTTCCACCACAGGAACCCCAGGCACGCGCCGGCCATCGAGCCCGCCACCACCGCCAGCTCATCCGAGCCCACGACATGCGGCATGAGCAGGTACTGCGCCGCCGTCTCCCAGCCGGCGATGAGGCAGAACGCCAGCAGGCCGGTGGCGACCGCCGCGGTGATGCCGGTGGCCAGACCGTCCATGCCGTCGGTGATGTTCACGGCGTTGGACATGCCCGCGGTCATCAGCACCATGAGGATCACGAACGGGATGCGCCCGAGATAGATGAGCGACTCGTTCGCCGAGAGGCCCGGGCCCTCGTAGGTCTTCTGGAAGGGGATGTTGAGCGCGTGCGCCAGGTCGTGCTCCGCGGCGGTGTCGCCGTGGCTGTAGGCGAACCAGCCGACCAGCGCGCCGATGGCGAGCTGGAACACCAGCTTCTCCCAAGCGAAGAGCCCCTGGCGGGAGCCGCCGGGGCGGGAACTCGCCGTGAGCTTCAGCCAGTCGTCCACCCCGCCCAGCGCCGCAAGCCAGATGAGCGTGATGAGCGCCATCTGCACATAGCGGTTGGTCAGGTCGGCCAGGAGCAGCGTCGTCAGCCCGATGGCGCCGGCGATGAGCAGGCCGCCCATGGTGGGCGTGTTCTTCTTGGAGGCGGCGGCGCGCTCCAGCGCCGCGGCGTCGGTGAGCCCATGGTCGCCGATCTTCTTGGCCGTCAGCCAGCGGATGACCGGCTTGCCGAGCAGGACCACGAGCAGGAACGACAGCAGGGCGCCGAAGAACGCTCGGAAAGTGATCTGGTCCAGCACCATCACGAAGCGATACAGCCCGTGGGCGTCCAGCCAGCTGCGTGTGAGTTCGAGGAGGTTGTAGAGCATCGGTTCCGAAGGCCGCGAGCGCGGCGTCCCTCCATGGACAGGTTCCCGATTCGCTTCGACCGGCGCGTTCCGTGCGCCGGGGTCATTGTGCCATCATCCGGCGGCGGGCGCCGGTTGCTGCGTCCTGCGGTCCGTCAGCGCCTGCTCCACCTTCTCCAGCGCCATCGAACGCGAGCCCTTCAGCAGCACGCTGTCGCCGGGGCGGAGCATGCCCGCGGCCCGGGCGGCGTTGAGGCCCTCGACATCCGGCAGGTGAGCCAGGCGCTCGCGGGGCCACTCGGCGCGGAGGCGGTCGGCGGTGTGATGAGCCAGCGGGCCCACCGCGATGAGCAGGTCGATGTTGCCCGCCCGCAGGATCGCCTCGGCCACCTCGGCGTGCGCGGCCTCGGCGAAGTCGCCCAGCTCGCGCATGTCGCCCAGCACGATCACACGCCGGTGGGCGTCCTTCGCGGTCGCGCCGAAGGTCCCCACGGCGGCGACGGTGGACTCCGGGCTGGCGTTGTAGGCGTCGTTGTAGACCGTCACCTCGCCGATGCGCCGGACCTGCATGCGGTTCGTCGGGGGCGTGGCGCGGGACAGGCCGGCGCGGACGGCGTCCTCATCCAGGCCCAGGCGCCGACCGACGGCGATCGCGGCGGCGGCGTTCAGGGCGTTGTGCTCGCCCAGCAGCGGGGCCTCGTACACGGCGCGGTCGTTGATCGTGAAGCGGATCCGGCCGGAGCCGTCGTCATCGGGCATGCTCCGGATGTCGGAGACGCGCAGGTCCGCGCCGTCTCCCGCGCCGAAGGTGATCACATGGGGGACCGTCTTGGCGTAGTCGTCGAGCAGGGGCTCGTCCGCGGGAATCACCGCCAGGCCGCCGGGGCGGAGAAAGGTCAGCAGGCTGGCCTTCTCGCGGGCGATGGCCTCGCGGCTGCCCAGGTGGCCGATGTGCGCCCGGCCGATCCGCGTGATGACCGCGACATCGGGCTCCAGGATGGCGCCGAGCGTGGCGATCTCGCCGGGCGAGTTCATGCCCACCTCGCAGATGATCGCCTGGTCGCCGATCTTCGCCCGCAGCAGCGTCAGCGGCACGCCGATGTCGTTGTTGAAGCTCTTCTGGCTCGCCGTCACGCGCAGCTTGCGCGACAGCGCTCCCTCGATGAGGCGCACCGTCGTGGTCTTGCCCACCGAGCCCGTCACCGCGATCACCTTCACCCCGTCCAGCCGCTTGCGGTAGGCCTTGGACAGCCGGATCAGCGCCTTGCGAGCATCGGCGACGCGCGCCACGCCCACGGCGCGAGGCAGGCCCTTGGCCGCGGCCTCACGCTCCAGCACAACCATCCCGGCCCCGGCCTCCACCGCGGCGCGGACGAAATCGTGTCCGTCGAAGCGCTCGCCCTTGAACGCGAAGAAGACCTCGCCGGGCTGGATCGTGCGCGAGTCGATGCTCACGCCGGTCAGCGGCGCGTCGTCGGCGGGCCGGGCCGTCCACACGCCCCCCACCGCCGCGCGGATGGAATCGCTCGTCCAGAAACTCATGCCGCCGCGCCCCCTCCCCTGCGCGCCCGTTCGTGGCGCTCCGTCAGCGCCGCGCGAGCGACGAGCACATCGTCGAAGTCGCGGCGCACCGTGCCGCCCTTGCCGTCGGGCAGGATCTGGTAGTCCTCGTGCCCCTTGCCCGCGATCAGGATCACATCGCCCGCCTCCGCTTCGCGCACCGCGCCGGCGATGGCGCGCTCGCGGTCCGGCTCGGCGCGGGCCTCGGCTTCGTCGCGCCGCTTTGCGGGCACGCCGGCGAGCACCTGCTCGATGATCGATCGCGGGTCCTCCGTCCGCGGGTTGTCGCTGGTGACGACGAGCACATCGGCCAGGCGCCCGGCGACCTCGCCCATGCGCGGGCGCTTGGTGCGGTCGCGGTCCCCGCCGCAGCCGAAGACCAGCCACAGCCGCCGGCCGGGCGCGACCGTCGCGCGGACGGCGCGGAGCGAGCGCTCCAGCGCGTCGTCCGTGTGGGCGTAGTCCACATACACCGAGACGGGCTCCTCGCTGTTGGGCGCGCGGGTGACGGGCTGCAGGCGGCCCGGCGGCGCGGCGGCCTTGGACAGCGCCCGCTCGATGGCGACGCGGTCGGCGCCGAGCGCGTGGGCCGCGGCCGCCGCCTGCAGGGCGTTCATCACATTGTGGGCGCCGATCAGCGGCAGCACGAACCGCGCCTCGCCCCAGGGACCGGTAAGCGAAAGATCCGTCCCGTCGCGCGAGGCGCCGAGCGCCTGAGCGCTGGCGTGCTTCGCATTGCGCAGGCGCAGCATCGGGGCGCCGGCGGTGCAGAGCACGATCTTCGCGCGGCAGTCCCGGAGCATGCGCTCGGACCAGGGCTCATCGGCGTTGACGATCGCCGTGGCCTCCGGCGCCAGGCCCTCGAACAGCTTCGCCTTCGCGTCGGCGTAGCTGGCCATGTCGCCGTGGTAGTCCAGGTGATCGCCGGTGAGGTTCGTGAAGACCGCCGCCGCGTAGCGCACGCCGGCCACACGCTTCTGCTCGAGCGCGTGGCTGGAGGTCTCCAGCGCCACCGCCTTGCAGCCTTGCGAGGCGATCCGACCGAGCATCGCCGCAAGCGGCGCCGCGCCGGGGGTGGTCATGGTCGCCTTCTGGATGGGATCGCTCTTGGAGCCGGCGTCGATGCGGACCGTCGAGACCAGCCCGCAGGGCAGCCCCGCCTCTTCAAGGATCGCCCGGACCAGGAAGCACACCGTCGTCTTGCCGTTGGTGCCGGTGACGCCCACGACCTGCATGGCCGAGGTCGGCGAGCCGTGGAACCGCTCCGCCGCGACCGCCAGCAGCAGCGCGGCGTCCGGAGTGACCAGGATGGGGGCGTCCTTCGGGGGTGACTCCCCCGGACGGGGCTCCATCGCGACGGCCGAGGCGCCGGACGCCAGCGCCGCGTCGAGGAACCGGCGACCGTCCGCGTGCACACCCTGCCGGGCCACGAACAGCGCCCCCGGGACCACCTCGCGGCTGTCGTCGGTGACGGCGCAGATCTCGGCGTCGAGAACGGCGTCGGGCGCGCGGACGGCGAGGCCCTGGATGAGGTCGCGGAGTCGCATGATCGGGCCAATCCGGCGCTGCGAAGGAACGGAATCGAGCGGGCGCCGCGGGGAATATCGACGGCCGGGCGAGCCGGTGCGCAGTTTATCCCC
>CALKYH010000101.1 GCA_938003595.1 uncultured bacterium | reverse complement strand
GCCGAGGAGGTCCCGCCCACGGCGACGGGCGCCACCGGCCTGGCGCAGGTCATGTTCGATCCCAGCACGCTGTTCATCGACATCAACGGCACCTTCAACGGCTTCTCTTCGCCGGTGACGGTGGGCCACCTGCACGGCCTCGCCGATGCCGGCGAGACGGCCCCGCCCATCTTCGCGTACGTCATCGACGCCGATCCGGGCACCGGGTTCACCAGCGGCTCGTTCTCCGGCGACACCTTCCTCACGCAGGCGCAGGCCGACGGCCTGCTGGCCGGCCTCACCTACATCAACATCCACTCCGAGAACTTCCCCGGCGGCGAGATCCGCGGCCAGGTCGTGCCCGCCCCCGCCGGCGCGGCGCTGCTCGGCGCGGCGGGCCTGTTCGGCCTGCGTCGCCGGCGCTGATCCGAACGCGGGCCCACGCCCGCGGCCAACTCCGCATTCTGTTGGCCCCGTCACGGAGCCCTTCCCGTGCCGGGGCCTTTCTTCGCGCCCTTGTTCTCTACACTCCCGCCATGACCACGCCGAACCAGCCCCTCGCCCACCGCGTCGCCATCGTCACCGGCGCCTCCGCCGGCATCGGCGAGGCCATCGCCCGCCTGCTCTCGCTCCACGGCGCCGCCGTCGTGCTCAACGCCCGGCGCGCCGAGCGGCTGGAGGCGCTGGCCTCGTCCATCGAGAAGGCCGGCGGCAAGGCCGCGATCGCCTCGGGCGACGCCGCGGACGACCGCGTCATCCAGAAGATGCTCGACACGGCGCGCGAGAAGTTCGGGCGCGAGGCGGACCTGGTCGTCGCCAACGCCGGGCGCGGCCTGCGCGGCTCGCCCCTGTCCAGTGAGCGGGCCGAGTGGGAGGAGATGATCCGCATCAACCTCCTCGGCGCCGCGGCCATGCTCCGCGCCGCCGCGGAGCGCATGCTCGCCGACCTGGACCGCGAGCAGGCCTCGGCCAAGGGCGCCGACCTGCCCCCCTGGCGCGCCCGCCCGCGCGACATCGTGGTCATCTCGTCCAATGTCGGGAAGCATGTCTCGCCGTTCTCGTCGATGTACGGCTCCACGAAGTTCGCCATCACCGCCGTCGCCGAGGGGCTCCGGCGCGAGGTCGGCCCCAGGGGCGTGCGCGTGTCGGCGATCCACCCCGGCGTGGTGCGCAGCGAGTTCCAGGAGGTCGCCGGCTACGACATGAAGACCTTCGGCGAGTTCATGGACCGCATCGGCCCCGTGCTGGACCCCGACGATGTCGCCCGCGCCGTGGACTACATCGCCTCGCAGCCGGCCCACTGCCACATCAACGACATCTGCCTGCGCCCGACCCGCCAGGACTACCCATAAGGCCCGGCCCGGCTGCCGAACTGGCTGAGTTCCGCCCCGGCAAGAGCGGCCGGAGCTGGCTGAATCCCGCCATCGCCCGACCTTCTCGCCCGGGAACCGGCCCGGCGACGCTGCGGACGCCGCTCCCGAGGCGCGGCACGATCGTTGCATATTGCATTGGAGGAGAGTGATCTCGATCCCCCGCCGCGACCGGCTCCCACACGGCCGTCGCGGCATTCCCCTTCTGGCTTCCCCGGGCGACACCCGCCCTCTCACTCAACACCAGCGCGCGGACGCGAGTGCACAGGTTCGCGTCCGTTGTGCTTTTTGCGGCGCTAGTACATCACCTGCAGCTGCGCCTGCAGGACCCACTGCTCGCCGTCGGAGGTCACCAGGCCCACCGCGTTGTTGTTCTGCAGCGAGGTGCCGTTCACGGAAAACGGCGCGTAGAGCACATCGAACGAGAACTTCAGCGCCTGGCTGCCCGGGAAGAAGTAGTAGTTGAACCCCGCGGTGTAGGTCGCGATGTCCGAGGGCGCCTCGGCGTTGCCCTCGCCCCAGGTGTAGTCGCCCCGCGCGAACAGCTCGATGTGGTCCGTCACGAAGAGGCCGCCCTGGATGATGACGCCCGCGTTCTGCGGCTCGATCTCCTGCGTCGAGCCCGGCAGGTGGCCCTCGCGGTAGGTGTAGACGCCCGCCGCGAAGAAGTTCCAGCCGTCGCCCTCGAGGCTGATGTCGCCCGTCGCGTACAGCAGCTGGTCGGTGACCAGGTTCGCCAGCAGCGGGCGCTGCGTCTCCCAGTGCGCGGCGAGGCCGAGCATGAGCGCGAAGTCCGCGCCCCGGGGGGAGGAATAGTTGTCGAACTGGCTCCAGGCGCCGACCGGCTTCCACTCGATGCGCGCCGTCAGCGCCGCGTCCGCGACATTGCCGTTGAACGGGGTGTTCTCCGTGCGCAGGCCGTTGGTGAACGCCCCCCACATCCGGACCTCGTCCCACACGCGGCTGGCCATGAGGCCCTGGCTCTGCCCGGGACCGAACAGCGTGTTCACCGCCGAGGAGTTCACCGCCAGCTGGCGCGCCGCCTCGATCCAATCGTCCCGGAACAGCGCCAGCGCGAACTGCCCGGCCCGAAGACTCCACTGGTCCGGCAACGGCACATTGAAGTACGCCTGCTCCAGCGTGGCGTTGCCGCTCGAAGAGCTGAACCCCAGACGGACGCGGTAGGTCAGGTTCTCCGGCAGCTTGCCGTCGAAGAAGAGCCGGCTGCGCACGATCGAGAACCCGCCGGTGAACTCGTTCGCCCCCGGCGGCGCGTCGGCCCAGTTCCCCGTGTAGCGGAACTGCGTGAACCCGTGGATCGCCAGCCGATAGTCGCCGTCGACGCTCTCGATGAAGAACCGCCCGTCGTGGCCGGCGGTCTCCATCGCCAGCGAGGTCCGCGTCGTCGCGTCGTGCATCGCCTCCGCGACGATCGCCCGCACCTGGTCCACATCAGCCAGCTCGGCCGTCTGCGCCGCGGCGGAGGCGCCGAGGACCGCGCTCAGCGCCGCCAACGCCCGCATCAAAACACCATCCTTGAAATCAGGAAGCCGATCCCGCAGGCCGAGACGGTCGCCACCATACCCGGCCGCATGAACGAGTGATTGACGACGAACTTGCCGATCCTCGTCGTGCCGGTCCGATCGAAGGCGATGGCCGCCACGATCGTCGCGTAGGTCGGCAGGAAGAAGTAGCCGTTGACCGCCGGAAAGAACGCGACCAGCGTCGCCGCGGGCAGCCCCAGCGCCAGCCCGACCGGCATCAGCGCCGCGACGGTGGACGCCTGGCTGAACAGCAGCACCGACAGCGCGAACAGGGCGACGCCGAAGGTCCAGGGATGATCCTGCACGACCTCGGACAGCGACGAGACGATCAGATCGCTGTTGCCGTCGAAGAAGCAGTTGCCGAGCCAGCCCAGCCCCACGATCGAGACCACCGCCACCACGCCCGCCGTCGCGACGGAGGTCTTCACGGCGATCCCCGGCTTGGCGCCGAACAGCAGCATCATCAGGCCCGCCGCCGAGTACATGACGATCTGGATGATCGTGCCCATGCCGACGGTGGTCTCCACGGCCTGCGGCGGGGCGTCCTTCGCCTCCTCCAGCCGCGCCGCCAGCTCCTCGGCCGTGAAGAACTGCTGCGCCCGCTCCGGGTCCATCAGGTCCGACACGGCGTGCTCGATCGTCGCCAGCGGCACCATGCCCCCGGTCGTCTTCATCTGCGTGTAGGTCGGACGCAGCCCGTCGAACACGCCGAACGCCACGATCACCACCGCCGCCAGCAGGAAGATCGCCACCGAGCCCGCGGCGTTGCGCTTCGCCCTGCCCTCGAGCTTCGGCGTCGGCGCGGGCGGCTCGATCCTGCCCTCCTCCAGCCGGCGCTGGTACTCCGGATCGTCCGCCAGGTCCTTGCCCTTCCGCGCCACCGACAGCGCGCCCAGGAAGCAGCCGATCAGCGTGGACGGGATGCACACCAGCAGGATCTTGCCCAGCGTCACGCCCTGCGGATCGAGCAGCGCCAGCAGCCCCGCCGTCGCCGCGGACAGCGGACTCGCCGTGATCGCCTGCTGCGACGCGATCACGCTGATCGACATCGGCCGCTCGGGCCGCACGCCCGCCTTGCGCGACACCTCCGCGATCACCGGCAGGATCGAGTACGCCACATGCCCCGTCCCCGCGCAGAAGGTGAACAGATACGCGATCAGCGGCCCCATGAACACGATCCGCTTCGGGTGCGCCCGCAGCGCCTTCTCGGCCAGGCCGATCAGGTAGTCCATGCCCCCCGCGGCCTCCATCGTCGCCGCCGCCGCGACCACCGCCACGATGATCGCCAGCACCGCCCCCGGCGGCGAGGACGGCGGCAGCCCGAACACAAACACCAGCACGGCCAGCCCCATCGCCGCCGCCAGCCCCAGACCGACGCCGCCCAGGCGGGCGCCGACGAAGATCGACAGGATGACGACGCCGAACTCGATCCAGATCATCGCAACCTCGCCTCACGACAGGGGGGCGCCGCGCTTGTCATCGCGCCTCAGCGGCGCGCCGTCTTCTTGCTCTGCTTCTTCTTCGTCGTCCGCGCGGGCTTGCTCGGCGGCCCGCCGGTCATCGCGGCCGGGTCCATGATGCGCCGCAGGTCGGCCTCGCTCAACAGGCCCTTCTCGCGGACCAGGTCCACCACGCCGCGCCCCGTCCGCAGCGCCTCCGCCGCGATGTCCGTCGCCGCCTCGTACCCGATGTGCGGGTTCAGCGCCGTCACCACGCCGATGGAGCGCTCCACGAAGCTCATGCAGGCGTCCTTGTTGGCGGTGATGCCCGTCACGCAGTGCACCCGCAGCGTGCGCGAGGCGTTCATCAGCAGCGTCTGGCTCTCCAGCAGGCACGCCGCGATGACCGGCTCCATGACATTGAGCTGCAGCTGCCCCGCCTCGGCCGCGAGCGTCACCGTCAGGTCGTTGCCGATCACCCGGAAGCTCACCTGGTTCACAACCTCCGGGATCACCGGGTTCACCTTGCCCGGCATGATGGACGAGCCCGGCTGCATCGCGGGCAGGTTGATCTCGTTGAACCCGGCGCGGGGCCCGCTCGAGAGCAGCCGCAGGTCGTTGCACACCTTCGACAGCTTGATCGCCAGCGACTTGAGAATCCCCGCGTACAGGACGAACGCCTGCGTGTCCTGCGTCGCCTCCACCAGATCGTCCGCCATGCGGATGGGCTTGCCGGTGATCTTCGCCAGGTGCGCGGCGCACTTCTTGGCGTAGCCGGCGGGGGCGTTGAGCCCCGTGCCGATGGCGGTGCCGCCCATGTTCGTCTCGCACAGCGCCCCCTCGACGACCTCCAGCGCGCGAACCTCGTCGGCCAGCGTGCGCGCGAAGGCCTCGAACTCCTGCCCCAGGGTCATCGGCACCGCGTCCTGCAGCTGCGTGCGCCCCATCTTCAGGACCTTCGCGAACTCCCTGCCCTTGGCCCGGAACGCCGCGACCAGCTCCGCCAGCTCGGTGCGCAGGCGCTCGTTGCCCAGCAGCGCCGCGACATGCAGCGCCGAGGGGTAGGCGTCGTTGGTGGACTGCGAGAGGTTCACATGGTCGTGCGGGTCGCAGTGGTCGTACTCGCCCTTGCGATGGCCCATGTGCTCGAGCGCGCGGTTGGCGATGATCTCGTTCGCCGCCATGTTGGTGGAGGTGCCCGCCCCGCCCTGGAACACATCCAGCGCGAACTGCTCGTGCAGCTTCCCGTCCAGCAGGTCCCTGCACGCCGCCTCGATCCCCTTGAGGATCTTCGCGGGCAGGATGCCCACATCATGGTTCGCCCGCGCCGCGGCCAGCTTCACCATCGCCAGCCCGCGGATCGCGTCCGGGTACTGGCTCAGGTGCACGCCGGAGATATGGAAGTTCTCCATGCCGCGCATCGTCTGCACGCCGTAGTAAGCGTCGGCGGGCACCTTCTTCTCGCCGAGAAGATCCCGCTCGACACGCACCGCTTGCTTCGTGGCCATGTGGCTTGGCGCTCCTGCTCGATGGACGGCGTACCGGACCGGCGACGCCGCCCGAGGGCGACAAGATCGTAAACCTCGCGTCGGGCGGCCGCAAACGATCGGCGGCGTCGCCGCGCCCGTTCAAGGAAGGCCATCGGGTCCCCGGCCGGCTCCAGCCCATCGGGACGCAAGGCGAACCGTCGCTTGATCAGCCTGCGTACTGCCCGAAATGCTCCGCCACGATGATCAGGTCGGCGAAGTTCACGACGCCGTCGCCGTTCACATCCTCGCTCCCGCCGGCCTGCCCGAACGCCGACACCACGGCGTTGATGTCCTGGAAGTCGATGCCCAGGTCCCGGTTCACATCCGCCAGGTGCGCGATGCGCCCCCGATAGCTGGCGCCGTAGCGCTCGATCTCCCAGCGCCACAGCGGGTCCGGCAGGGGCGCGGCCGAGACCGACGCGAAGTCGCCGACGACCGACGGCGCACCGACCAGGTTGTACACCCTGCCCCACGCCGGCGCGAAGCCCGGGCCGGGATCGATCTCCAGCGCGCCGCCTTCGATGGTCAGCGGCGCCGTGAACGCGACCTGATGCTGGAAGTTCGGAAGGATCGCCGCGAAGGTCGGGCGGACGCGGAGCGCGCCGCGGAGCGTCGTGGCGCCGTTGACCTGTGCCCGCGCGTGTGGATCGACCTCCACCGGTCCATCGAACACATTCGCGCCCCCGACCTGGCCGACCAGCGAAAACACGCCGAGGCGCACATGCCCGGGGCCGCGGATCTCCGCGAGGATCCAGCCCTGAACGGCCGCGATCTCGCCCTCGTTCTGGATGACGCCGTCGGCGACGAATTGGTTGTGCGCCGAGTCGTTCGTCTCGATGCGCCCGCGGTTGACGCCGCCCGGCCAGACGACTTCGGCGTGGACAGGTCCGTCCTCCGTGTTCATCGTCCCGAGAGAGATCGTCACTCCCTCGGGAATGTCGCCTTCAAGGATGCACGCGGGGCCAAGCCCGACGGCCCCGGACGGTCCGTCGCCGATCAGTTCGAGCCGGATGTTGGACAGCAGCACATTGTCGTCGAAGCCCCCGCCGGACCACTCGATCAGTTCGCAGTCCAACGCCAGCTCGCCCGCCGTCGAGATCAGGCCGCCCTCGTGCCGCAGCGTCGAAGCATGCAACTCCAGAGACCCGCCGGCCTCCACGATGATGTCGCCGTGGTTCGTCAGTCCGTCATCAACACAGAAAATTCTTGCGCCATCCCCCGCCGCCTCGATGCGACCGGCGTTCTTCGCGAGCCCGAATACGGTGCGCTCCCGATTGTCGAACGCCCCGTCGATCCGGAGCAGTCCGTCGTTGTCGATGCGCGGGGCCTGCAGCGTGACATACTGCCCGGGGCCTGTCGCCGCGACGACGATCTCGCCCTCGTTTTGAATGGCGCCCCAGCTCCTGGTCAGGTTGTCGTAGATGCTGGCGTCGAGGCCGAGGCACCACATGGCGCCGGTCACGATGAACTCATCCGGGGCCGTGGAGTACTGCTGCCAGGCGCTGAAAGCGCACCGGCCCTCGACGATCAGGACGCCTCCGATATGGAATCGCCGCGCCATCGCATACGAATTTGTCGACGAGCGCATCCGCAGCGTCCCGCGCTCGAGGTCCACGGTGTCCTTCACGCTCAGGAATCCCGTCGTCACCGAGGCGCCCGAGGACGGCACGATCAGATTCCAGGCGTAGAGCCCCGCGCCGGTGATCTCATACGGAGCGCCGACCTCGCGAATGTGGACATTCAGGAAGTGGCCGATGAACGCCCCGGGCACATGCGGCGACCAGCGTGACGCATCGCCCACGCTGCCGGAATAAGGGCCGAGCCAGTAAGTATCGAGCGGAACATCGCGGGGCAGATTCGGTCCCTCGGTGAGATGGCGCGGAAAGTCGGCTCCGCCGCCCCGTGCAGCCCCCGCGACCGTCGCCCCGAGAGCCAAGACAGCGATCGGTCGCCTCATCTGCGCACCTCCCGACAACCACGCGGCCCGACACGCCGCCCCGGAATGCACGGCGCGTCCGCGGCCTGTCGCGCCCGGCCTTCCGGATGCAAGGACAGATTCGACGCTCCCCCCGCTCGGGTTCCGCCGGAGTCAACCAATTCCCGCAAGAAAAAACCAGAACGCGCCCGGAGGGATTCGAACCCCCAACCCTTGGTTCCGAAGACCAATGCTCTATCCGTTGAGCTACGGGCGCTCTTCCAACTCTCTGTCAGAATGCATCCTACGCGTTGGGCGCGTCCCAACGGCCCGGGTCGTCGCCGCTCGCGTCGTGCTCCATGATCCGCGGCCCGTCGTGCTCACCGGTCGGATCCTCGCCAAGGTCTTCATCCGCCCGCCACCGCAGGCCGCAAGGGCCGCACTGCCGCGTCATCGGACCCACGACGCAGCCCCCCAGCACGATCCGACCGGCTCGAAGTTCGCGCTCCAACTCCGGGGAGCCGAACGCCGGCAGCCCATACAGGATCCTCGCCCCGCGCCGGCCGCAGCGAGGGCAGTCCGTCGTCAGATGCTCGGGCTTGTCCATAGCCGATCGTAAGGCCGCCCGGACACCTGATAGCATCCGGCCCCTGTCCCATCCGTCCCCCCGCCGATCGAGCCAAGAGCCATGTCCGAGCAAAAACCCAACACGCCCGCGCCCTCGTCCAGCGCCGTCAAGCCCATGGACGACATCATGGCCCTCTGCAAGCGCCGCGGGTTCATCTTCCAGGCCTCCGAGATCTACGGCGGCATCAACGGCTTCTGGGACTACGGCCCCCTGGGCGCCATGCTCAAGAAGAACCTGCGCGACGCCTGGTGGGACGATGTCGTGATGATGCCCTGCTGGGGCCGCAACGGGCCGGACAACGACCGCGTCTCCATCGTCCCGCTGGATTCCTGCATCATCCAGAACCCCAGGGTCTGGGTGGCCAGCGGCCATGTCGGCGGGTTCAACGACCCGATGGTGGACTGCCGCGAGACCAAGGGCCGCTACCGCTACGACCATGTGATGGTGTTCGTGCCCGAATCCGGCCAGCAGGGCGATAAGCCCGCGTTCGCCTATGTCGGCGACACGCCCAGCGAGGCGAAGCAGCGCAAGAAGGCGGAGAAGACCTTCGGTGCCGTGAGCAGCGTCCTGCTCTCGAGCGTGCCGCAGGACGCTTGGGCGCGCATCATCGGCCCCGACGCGGAGAAGCCCGGCACGCTCACCGAGCCGCGCATGTTCAACCTCATGTTCGAGTCCCACGCCGGCGCCATCCGCACGGACGACAACAAGGTCTACCTCCGCCCCGAGACCGCCCAGGGCATCTTCATCAACTTCAAGAATGTCGTGGACACCACCCGCGTCCGCGTGCCCTTCGGCATCGCCCAGACCGGCAAGGCCTTCCGCAACGAGGTCACCCCCCGCAACTTCACCTTCCGCT
>CALKYH010000100.1 GCA_938003595.1 uncultured bacterium | reverse complement strand
CACCATCGTCTCCAGCACGCTCAGCGGGATCGTGCCCTGGCTGAGCACGACATCGTGGAACGCGCGCCGGTCGAACTTCGCGCCCAGCTCGCGCTCGGCGTAGGCGCGCAGCTCGCGGATCTTCAGCTCGCCGATCTTGTACGCCGTCGCCTGGCCGGGCCAGCCGATGTAGCGGTCCACCTCGCGCTCGACATTCTCCTTGGACAGGCCCGAGTTGGCGAGCATGTAGTCGATCGCCTGCTGGCGGCTCCAGCCCTTGGCGTGCATGCCGGTGTCCACGACCAGGCGCATGGCCCGCCACATCTCGTAGGTCAGGCGCCCGAAGTCGTCGTAGGGGTCCTGGTACAGGCCGCGGTACTCCGGCGAGCCCGGGGGCACGGGCTCGATGTCGGGGTTGGGGCTCTGGCCGACCTCGAGGCCCAGGCGCTCGGAGTACAGCGCCCAGCCCTCGCCGAAGGCGGTGAACCAGGTGGTGGAGCGCCACTCGTGCGCGCCCTCCAGCTCCTGCGCCAGCGCGACCTGGTGGTGGTGCCCCGGCACGGCCTCGTGCATCGTCAGCGGGATCATCTCGTACTTGCCGCGCTCGTCGAGGGCGTAGGTGTTGGCCACGAAGTAGCCCGCGGCGCCGCTCTTGAGCGAGCCGGACTGGTAGTACGCCGTGGTCTGCGAGGGCGCGATCAGCGGGTTCATCTCGCGCACGCCGTAGGCCAGGCGCGGCAGCCGGCCGAACAGCTCCGGCATGTGCTGGTCCACGATCTTGGCGATGTTGCGATACGCCGCGAGCAGCTGGTCGGGCCGGTCGAAGTAGAAGCGGCTGTCGGTGCGCAGGTAGTCGAGGAACCCTCGGAACGCGGCCTCGGGCTCGGCGTTGTTCTTGCCGATCCAGTCGGACCGGGCGATGGTCTCCATCATTTCGGCGCGGATGCGCGCCACCTCGGCCAGGCCGATCTCGTGGATCTGCTCGGCGGTCAGGTCGGTCGTGGTGTGGCCCCGCAGCAGCCAGTTGTACATCTCGACGCCGTTGGGCAACTCGCTGGCGCCGATGGTCTCGCGGCAGCCGGGGACATATTCCTCGCGCAGGAACCGGCCGTAGGCGGTGAACGCCGGCAGCAGGTCGCGCCGCACGACATCCTGGGCGCGGATCGCCAGGGCGTCGTCGGAGGAGAGCGACAGGAACGGCGCGTACAGCGGGTGCGCCGTGGGGTCGCGGTCGTAGGTCTCGCCGCCGAGGGCGAGGGCCTGCTCGGGGATGCGGCTCATGATCGAGCGCGGCTGGGTCATGCCGCCGGCCAGGCCGGCGCGGAGGTCGGCGATGTTCTGCTCCAGGTACAGCGGCGCCGCCTCGAGGCGCTGGAGGTAGGCTTCCAGCTGTTCGCGGGTGTTGAGGGCGATGCTCTCGGGCATCTGCGTGAGCGTCATGTGGGCGCCGCCGAGCGGACTGATGGCCAGCCGCCACACGCCGTAGCGCTCGGCCTCGATGCGGTCCTGCAGCTCCAGCTCCAGCAGCGCCGCGTCGGTGCGCTCGGCGTCGGTCATGGCGGCGCGGTCGAGGGCGCGGAGCGCG
This sequence comes from uncultured bacterium, assembly GCA_938003595.1. Classification (GTDB taxonomy): domain Bacteria; phylum Planctomycetota; class Phycisphaerae; order Phycisphaerales; family UBA1924; genus JACVCK01. The sequence continues at coordinate 12,030 of CALKYH010000100.1, read as the reverse complement.
GCGAGGCGCGCCTCGGCGTCCTGCACCCAGGCCTTCCGCGCCTCGGGGGAGCCGTCGGGCAGCAGGTGATCGAAGCGCCGGTCGCCGCGCCGGGAGGCCTCGATCGGGTCGTGGCGCATCTTGGCCTCGAGGTCGTCGTCGAGGAGCTGGGCGATGGTGGGGGCGGGAGCCGGCCTGGCGGGCTGGGCGAGGGTCGGCGCGTGCAGCGCGAGCGTGGCCAGGGCTACGGCGAGGAGGCGGCTGTTCATGGTGGAACAGCGTAGCGGGCGGGGAGGCCGCCCCGCTCTAGACGTGGCGGAGCTTGTTGGCGCCGTTGAACGCCGCGACCTTGTAGCACTCGGCGAGGGTGGGGTAGTTGAAGACGGCGTTGATGAAGTAGTCCACGGTGCCCTGGAAGGCCATGACGGCCTGCCCGATGTGGATGAGCTCGGTGGCGCCGGCGCCGATGACATGCACGCCGAGGATGGCGCGGCTGTCCTGGTGGATGAGCAGCTTGAGCATGCCGGTCTCGTCGCCCATGAGCTGGCTGCGGGCGATCTCCTTGTACTGGGCGATGCCCGCCTCGAAGGGGATGCCCTCCTTGGTGAGCTGCTCTTCGGTCCAGCCGACCATGCTCATCTCGGGGATGGCGTAGATGCCGTAGGGGAAGAGGTTGGCGACGCTCTCGCAGCGCTCGCCGAACATGTGGCACGCGGCGACGCGTCCCTGCTCCATGCTGGTGGAGGCGAGCGCCGGGAAGCCGATGACATCGCCGCAGGCGTAGATGTGCTCGACCTCGGTCTGGTAGCTCTCGTTGACCTTGATGCGCCCGCGGTCGTCGGCCTTGAGGCCGGCCTTCTCGAGGTTGAGCCCGCCGGTCGCGCCCTGGCGGCCGATGCAGTAGAGCAGGCAGTCGGCCAGCAGCGTCTTGCCGGACTCGAGCGTGGCCTGGACCATGAGGTCGTCGCTGGCGCGGGCGCCGTCGGGCTTCTCGACGATCTCGGTCTTCACGACCTTCTCGCCCATGCGCAGGGTCATGCCGGCCTGGCGCAGGTGGTACTGCAGGGCCTCAGAGATCTCGCTGTCGAGGAAGTCCAGCAGGCGGGTCTTGCCCTCGATGAGCGTGGTCCGCACGCCCAGGGCCTGCATCATGGAGGCGTACTCGGTGCCGATGACCCCGCCGCCGACCACGATGAGGGAGCGCGGCAGGCGGGGCAGCTTCAGGAACCCGTCGGAGTCCACGACATTGGCGCCGTCGAAGGGCACATTCGCCGGCTGCGCCGGGCGCGTGCCCACGGCGATGACGAACCTGTCCGCCGAGAGCACCTCGGTGCGCCCCGCCTCGTCCTCGACGCGGACGGAGTGGGCGTCCTCGAAGGACGCCATGCCGCGCAGCAGCGAGATCTCGTTCGCCAGGAGTGAACGCGTGGCGACCTCGACCTCGGCGCTGATGACGCGGTTGCACCAGGTGATCAGGTCCTGGATGCGCCCGTCGCGCGCCGTGTCCGGCGACACGCCGTGGCTGCCCACGGCGCCGAAGGCGTTGGTGTAGGGGTCCAGCCGCTGGCCGGAGACCATGTGCAGGATCGCCTCGCGCAGCGACTTGCTGGGGATGGTGCCGGTGTTGATCGCGGCGCCGCCGACAACGGACTTCTTCTCCACGACGCAGACGCGTTTGCCCAGCTTCGCCGCCTGGATCGCCGCCTTCTGGCCGGCGGGCCCGCTGCCGATGACGCAAAGATCGAAGTGCCTCATGCCTGCATGGTCCCCGGAGGAAGGGGGGGTCTGGGAGGACGGGGCCCGGCGGGGTCGTCAGGTCCGGTAAAAGCTTGGCCGACGGGCCGCCCGAAGCGCAGCGGCCCGAGGGGCAGCATACCTATCGGTCCGATCCCGGCTCCCCTGAGCCGGACGCCCTGGAACAGCCCCGGACGGCCTTCCCGGCGGCTCCGACCCATTCTTTGCGCAATCTTGGCGGCCCCTGCCTGTCGTGGCGCGATCGACCCCGGGACACTCCTTTACACAAGAGGTCCGTGGTTCCAAACCCCTTAGGAGATGAGTCGAATGAAGCGCATTTTCTCGCTCGGCGCCGTCGCCGCCATCGCGGCCACCACCGCCGTCGCCCAGTCCGTCCAGGTCGATCCCGCTCTCTCGGCCTACTCGCCCACGCAGGGCGTGTCGGGCACGATCAAGAGCATCGGCTCGGACACCATGAACAACCTCATGACCCTCTGGGGCGAGGAGTTCCGCAAGTTCTACCCGAACACCAAGATCGAGATCGAGGGCAAGGGCTCCTCGACCGCTCCCCCGGCGCTGATCGAGGGCCAGGCCCAGTTCGGCCCCATGAGCCGTCCGATGAAGTCCTCCGAGGTCGACAAGTTCGAGGCCGCGTTCGGCTACAAGCCCACCGCGCTCCGCACGGGCATCGACGCCCTGGCGGTCTTCGTTCATAAGGACTGCCCGCTCAACGAGATCTCCTTCGAGCAGCTCCGCAAGGTGTTCTCGGTGGACGGCCCGGAGATGACCTGGGGCGACCTGGGCGTGACCGACGCCCGCTTCGCGACCAAGCCCGTGTCGCTCTACGGCCGCAACTCGGCCTCGGGCACCTACGGCTTCTTCAAGGAGCACGCCCTGGGCAACAAGGACTACAAGGCCAGCGTGAAGGAGCAGCCGGGCTCCTCCGCCGTGGTGCAGAGCGTCGCCAAGGACCTGTTCGCCATGGGCTACTCGGGCATCGGCTACAAGACCGCTGATGTCAAGGCTTTGCGCGTCTCGCACGGCGGCCCGGCGTTCGAGGCCACCGCCGACAACTGCTACTCCGGCGAGTACCCCCTGGCCCGCTTCCTGTATCTCTATATGAACGCCAAGCCCGGCAGCCCGATCGATCCCCTCCGCGCCGAGTTCATCAAGCTCATCTACTCCAAGGCCGGCCAGGAGGTCGTCATCAAGGACGGCTACATCCCCGTCCCGGCGACCATCGCCAACGAGGACCTGACGGCCCTCGGCCTGCAGTAAGCTCGTTCCGCCGGCGCACGCCGGCCATCATGGATCCCTACGGGCCGAACGCCGGAAGGCGTGCGGCCCGCTTCTTCTCCCGAACCGCCCGCCGATGTCCACCGACGCTGCTCAGCCCCGATCGCGGAATCGCCGCACGCACTGGCGGGTGCGCCTCGCCGACCGCGTGTCGGGCGCCGTGGTGCAGGTCGGCGGCATCGGGGTCATCGTCGCGGTGCTCGGGATCCTCGTGTACCTGGGCGCGGTGGTCGTTCCCCTGTTCGACCCCGCCAAGACCGCCCCGGCGAGCGAGGGCGCGTCCGGCCTCGCCAGCGACGCGGGCGCCCGCCCGCTGTTCATCGACACCGACGAGTACGGCGCCCAGTTCTTCGCCGTCACCCCCGACGGCGAGATGACGGTCATCGCCCTGGACGGCTCCGACGAGGTCCTCGCCCGCAAGCGGATCATCCCCGAGGGCCGGACCCTGACCGCGGTCAGCCGCGGCCCGCGCTACGGGCAGACCGCCTTCGGCTACGACGACGGCACGGTGCAGTTCGGCAAGGTCGGGTTCGCGTCGCGGTTCGTGCCGGTCGCCGACGCGCCGGCGCTCGCGGCGCTTGCGGTGGGCGAGCGCATCGCGTTCGACGGGGGCGTCGCCGAGCGCATGGACGAGACCAACGCGCGCGTCGTCAGCGCCGTGGTCGAGCTGCCCGACCCCACCCCCGTCAAGACCGGCTCGGGCGCGATCCGGGCGCTGGACTACACGGTGAACCCCAGCGGCGAGCTGCTCGTGGTGCTGCGGGACGACGGCACGGCGGTGTTCGAGGCGGTGCGGATCATCCGGCCCCTGGGCGGCGGGGCGCCGCGGGTCTCGCTGACCGACTACCCGATCCCGTTCGAGGAGCCCCACGCCGGCGCCGGCGCCCCGGACTGGCTCTTCGTGACCGTGGACTCTTCGAATGTGCTCGCGGTCTGGCGCGACGGGACCTGCCAGCGGTACGACTCCTCGAACCGCGAGGACATCCGCCTGGCCGAGACGCTGCGGCTCACGCCCGAGGGCGTCGCCGTCACGGCGTGCCGGCTGATCCTGGGCTCGCTGACGCTGGTCGTGGGCGATGAGCGGGGCGGCGTCACGGCGTGGTTCGCCGCCCGCGACAACCTCTCGAAGTCGCCCGACCTGCGGACCTGGTCGCTGGGGCACGACCTGGGGCTGACCAACAGCGAAGGCGCCGCGGTCAGCGCGTTCGGCGTGAGCGACCGCGACCGGTTGATCGTGATCGGCGACGAGTCCGGCGGGATCGAGGTGCGCCATGTCACGAGCCACAAGCATCTGGCGGACCTGGACACGGGGTTCGGGTCGCCGGTCGTCGGCGCGCTGGTGACGCCCAAGATGGACGGTCTGCTCGCGTTGACGGCGGACGGGCGCTGGAAGAGCTGGACGATGGAGGTCGGTCACCCCGAGGCGACCTTCGACTCGCTGTTCGGGCGCATCTGGTACGAGGGCGAGCCCGGGCCGGCGTATGTCTACCAGTCCTCCTCCGGCGATGACGCCGCCGAGGTCAAGTTCAACATCACGCCGCTGATCTTCGGGTCGCTCAAGTCCACGGTGTACGCGATGCTCTTCGCGGCGCCGCTGGCGATCCTTGCGGCGATCTTCACCAGCGAGTTCCTGCACCCGCGCCTGCGCGCCGTCGTCAAGCCGGTCGTCGAGGTCATGGCCTCGCTGCCCTCGGTGGTGCTGGGCTTCATCGCGGCGCTGGTCATCGCGCCGTATGTGGCCGAGCGCGTGCCCGGGCTGCTGCTCATCTTCGTCACCGTTCCGGTGGGCGCGCTGCTCGCCGGGCTCCTGTGGCAGTGCGTCCCGGTCCGGGTGGCGACGCGGCTGTCCTCCGGCGCCCGGCTCGCGGCGCTGCTGGCGATCGTCACGGTCGCGTTCGGCGTCGCCACCAGCCTCGGGCCGGTGGTCGAGAAGGCGCTCTTCAAGCCCAGCGACGCGGATGTCCTGGCGCTCGCGGGCTCGGTGGAGCCGCTGCCCAAGTCGCAGTGGCCCGAGTGGGTCGGCGAGCACCGCAAGTCCATGGGCCCCGACGATGCGCGCCGGCTCAAGAACCAGGGCCTCTACTTCCGCGACGGCGCGGTGGTGCGGGCGACCGGCAGCGTCACGGACCCGCAGGTCGCCGCGGCGGTCCGGGCCGACGAACTGGACAAGCCCAGCATCCGCCAGTGGCTCAACGGCGTCATCGGCACGCCGTTCCCCGGGTGGCTGATCCTGTGCTTCCCGATGTCCGCGATCACGCTCACGCTGCTGCGGGGAGCGCTGGTGGAGCCCTGGCTGCGGGCGCGCACCGAAGGCCTGTCGCGCCTCGGCGCCGGCGCGGTGGAGATCGCCAAGTTCCTCGCCCTGCTGGCGGCTTCTTTCGCGATGGCCGCGGGGCTCGCGGCGGGGCTGACCGCGATGGGCCTGGACGCGCGGGACTCCATCATGGGCGCCTTCACGCCGCGCAACTCGCTGGTGGTCGGCATCGCGATGGGCTTCGCCGTGATCCCGATCATCTACACGATCAGCGAGGATGCGCTCACGGCGGTGCCGGAGTCGCTGCGCTCGGCGTCGCTGGGCTCGGGCGCGACGCGCTGGCAGACGGCGATCCGCGTGGTCGTGCCCGTGGCGATGTCGGGCATCTTCTCGGCGCTGATGATCGGCCTGGGCCGCGCCGTCGGCGAGACCATGATCGTGCTCATGGCCACGGGCAACACCCCGGAGATGGAGTGGAACCTCTTCTCCGGCTTCCGCGCCCTGTCCGCGAACATCGCCGTCGAGCTGCCCGAGGCGCCCAAGGACTCCACCCACTACCGCGTGCTGTTCCTTTGCGGCCTGACGCTGTTCGCCATGACCTTCGTCATCAACACCTTCGCCGAGCTGGTCCGCCAGCGCTTCCGCAAGCGGGCCGCGAGCCTCTGACCCCATGACCACCTCCACGCCCCAATCCGAGCATCAACGGCGCGTCCGGCGCACGCCCCTGGCGGCGCGCGGCGAGCCGATGGTCTGGCTGACCGGCGCGTGCCTGTGCGTGTGCCTGCTCATGATCGCGGGCCTTCTCACGGCGGTGGTGGTGCAGGGCGCCGCGACCTTCTGGCAGCCGCGCATCCATCGCTTCACGCTGGCCGACGGCGCCACCACGATGGGCGTGCCGGTTCGCGAGGAGCCGTACACCGCGATCGGGCAGGAGCTGGCGGACATCGAGCAGATGATCGCCCGCGACACCATGCCCCAGGGCGCCCTGGACGACGAGGGCCGGCCCATGCGCCGGCTCTACCGCGTCGGCAACCGAGAGGCCTACGGCGATCCGTTCCGCTGGGTGTCGCTCTACAACATCCAGAGGCTCGAGAAGCCCGCGCACGCGACGCTGCTGGAGCGGCGCGAGTGGGGCGTGTGGATCGGCATGCCGGAGGCGATCGTTCTGCAGGACGCGCTGCCGGCGCCCGCGGAGGGCGAGGCGTTCGAGGAGGCCGGCACGGCGACCGTCAACGGGGCCCCGGTGCGCGTGACGCGCGAGATCGCGCCGACCGACGACGGCCCCGTGCTGCGCGAGCGGAAGTACATCGCCGAGGGCCCCGAGGCCGTGCTCGCGGTTCTGGACGAGTATCTCGACGCCGCGGACGAGCGCTGGAGCCGTCTCTATCACCTCAACGAGGTCGTGATCGGCGACATCAACCACGACATCGAGAAGGAGCGTCTCCGCCACCGGGAGATGGAGCTGCGCCACGCCGAGGGGCGCGCTACCGACGAGGCGCTGGCCCGGTCGCTGGAGCGTCGCGACGAGCGCGTCGCCGAGCTGAATCGTGAATACGCCAAGGTGCGCGCCGAGGCGGCGGAGATCGACGCCGAGGACGCCCGCTGGCGCCTGGTCATCACCGAGCCGGAGCAGGGCCGCTTCGCGCCGATCCGCCAGACCGAGCCCGACGAGTTCATGCGGCTCTCGCAGGTGGTCCGCGCGGTGCCGGCCAACGACCTGGACTTCGCCGGACGCCTGGGCGTGTACTTCTCGCGCTGGGGCGAGTTCGTCGGCGGCCAGCCGCGCGAGGCCAACGCCGCGGGCGGCGTGTTCCCCGTCATCTTCTGCACCGTGCTCCTGACGGTGCTGCTGAGCATCTTCGTGGTGCCGCTGGGCGTCATCGCGGCGCTGTACCTGCGGGAATACGCCAAGCAGGGCGTCGTGGTCTCGGCGGTGCGCATCGCGGTGAACAACCTCGCGGGCGTGCCGTCGATCGTCTACGGCGTGTTCGGTCTGGGCTTCTTCTGCTACACGCTCGGGCGCTACATCGACGGCGGCCCGTCGGTCGCGTGGTCCAACGGCGTCTGGTTCATGGGCATGTTCGGGCTGCTGGGGCTGACGGTCCTGGCGGTGATCGCGGGGTATGTCGCGCGGCCGGTTCCGGGGCAGCCGCCGTCACGCCGCATGAAGGCGATCGCCTGGGCCGGCGGGCTGATGTGGATCGGCGCCGCGGGCCTGCTCATCGCGCTGCTGGCGCGGAGCCCGTTCTTCCACGGCTTCAACCGCGCCAGTCTGCCCAGCCCGACCTTCGGCACCAAGGGCCTGCTGTGGGCGTCGCTCACGCTGGCGCTGCTCACGCTGCCGGTGGTGATCGTGGCGACGGAGGAGGCCATCTCCGCCGTGCCGCGCTCCCTGCGCGAGGGCTCCTACGGCTGCGGCGCCTCGAAGTGGCAGACGATCCAGCGCATCGTCCTGCCCCGCGCGGCGCCGGGCATCATGACGGGGATGATCCTGGCCATGGCGCGGGGCGCCGGCGAGGTGGCGCCGCTGATGCTCGTGGGCGCCGTCAAGCTCGCCCCCGACCTGCCCTTCTCGGGGCGCTTCCCCTTCATCCACCTCGAGAAGTCCTTCATGCACCTGGGGTTCCACATCTACGACGTGGGCTTCCAGAGCCCGGACTCGGAGGCCTCCCGCCCCCTCGCGTGGACGACCACCCTGCTGCTCATCGTCATCATCGCCGTCCTGAACCTGACCGCCATCTCGCTGCGGGCCCGGCTCCGCCGGCGGTTCGTCACGGGCGCTTTCTAGGCAGATTCCTCGAACCACGGCCCGCACCATGCCCGTTGCCCGTACAACAATGAAGCCGATGACCACGCCCCCCGCGACCCCGACCCACGGCCCCGGCCCCCGCCCCGCGGAGACCGGCCTGGAGTCCCTCGCCGCGACGGGCGTGCAGTTCACCGTCATCGACGCCATCCGCAACAACCAGCCCTTCACCCCCGCCGTCCACGAGACCATCCTCGAGCAGGACCCGATCGTCGAGGTCAAGGACTTCTCCCTCTACTACGGCCCGTCCAAGGCCCTGCACAACATCTCCATGCCCATCCCCAGGGGCAAGGTCACCTCGCTCATCGGGCCCTCGGGCTGCGGCAAGTCCACCCTGCTCCGCTCGGTCAACCGCCTGAACGACCTCATCGACAATGTCCGCGTGACCGGCGAGATCCTCCTCGAGAAGTCCCCGGTGTACGCGCCCAATGTCGATGTCATCGAGCTGCGCAAGCACACCGGCATGGTGTTCCAGAAGTCCAACCCGTTCCCGATGTCCATCTTCGAGAATGTGGTGTACCCGCTGCGCATCGACGGCGAGAAGCGCAAGAGCGTGCTGAAGGACGCCTGCGAGCGGGCGCTCCGCGGCGCCGCGATCTGGGACGAGGTCAAGGACCGGCTGCACCAGTCCGGCCTTTCGCTCTCGGGCGGCCAGCAGCAGCGGCTGTGCATCGCCCGCGCCATCGCGGCCGAGCCCGAGGTCCTGCTGATGGACGAGCCCTGCTCCGCGCTGGACCCGATCGCCACGCTCCGCATCGAGGAGCTGATCAACGAGATCAGCCAGCGCTTCACGGTGCTCATCGTGACCCACAACATGCAGCAGGCCGCGCGCGTGTCGGACTACACCGCGTTCATGTACCTCGGGCGACTGGTCGAGTACGGGCCCACGGCGGACATCTTCCAGAACCCGCGCCTGCCCGAGACCGAGCAGTATGTGACGGGGCGGTTCGGGTGATCGCGTCGAGAATCACCAATCCGCGCCCAGGTGGCCGCCGCGAGTGGAGATAAACCGAAGACCGTGAGCCGCGTACTCGTCTGCCGCGATCGGCGGCTCCTCAAAGCCCGTGGGGGAGCCCACAAAGCCCGCTGGATCATGAGAGGCAGCCGCAGACCGCCGTTCGACATGACCATCTAGCGCGAGAATGTTGAAATTCTCAACGGTGGCGTGAACGAGCCGTGTTCTTGCCCGTTCGTGATGCGCCGCAGCCTCGACGAGGTTGGCCTTTGACGAAGGGAACGCCACATTCGCGAAGTTGATCGGCGAGTGGATAGCGTTGACATCGGGATCCGTGCCGGTCCCATTCCATGGTGCCGCGCGTGTAAAGAGCGAGACACTGTGGGCGAACGATCGCTGCGGACTGAACATCGGATCCTGCGGTTGGTCCACTTGTTCTGCCGGGAGGCCTGATAGCCATCCGTCGTAGACGACAGGACATGAGAGCAATTCTATCGCCCCCAGGACCGTGATGCTCGGATCATCCACGAGGTAGGGCCGCAGCAGATAGCCCCAGAATGTGATCTCGCTGATCGGAAGTATGATCCACCCCCCACCGCCATCGCCCCACTCCGGGACCAGGATCGGATCGGCCACACCAGCGATGTCGCGCGGATACTCGTGGGTAGGCAGCAGATCCTGATGATCGGCGATGTAGTGACCATAACCCGCGTTGATGGATGAAAGCCCGGCTTGACAGGTTGTCACGCCCGCCACCCGTCGTGCTCCGGCGAGCGCCGGGAGCAAGATTGCCAAGAGGACAGAGATAATGCCCGCCGCGACCAGCGCCTCCAGCAACGTGAGACCTGGGGCTCGGGGAGCGTTCACCAGATGATAAAGGCCTGTCGCGCGGCGCTTGCTTGGGTCATGTCCATGGTCCATTCTTGGGTACCCGCGTCGAGGCGCCATCTCGTGATCCAGTTCATCAACCGCCCGTCCTGCATCCGTATGATCACATGAGAAGTCGCCGTAGTGACAGAACCGGAGACGGCAATCGCCTCCGTCGCGTAGACTGTCGGACGGCTGAACTGCATGCCGTACCTGAAACTGACAGCCGTCCAGTAGTCCGGGCTCACCGCAGATTTGCCTGTCAGCGCGAGCTGATCGAGTTGCGCGGGCACGCGAGCTAGACTCACGATGATCGCGGCGCCTTCCGCATTGACTCCCGCATCAGCAAACAAATGATCATGCTGCGCCAATCCTCCCCACACCTCGGAGAGCCGATGCCGAAGATCATCATCGGTCGGCATCGGGCGTTCTAAGAAATAGGTGTAGAAGAGCCCCATCTGGAAGTCGCGCCGGCGACCCTCCTGGGTGGACGCTTCGCCGTCGTTCCATCGATACTTCGGCTGGGACTCGATGAGGTCGATGAACGCGTCAGGTTGCTCGTTCGATCTTGCCAGAGCGTGAGCGAATATTTCCTCGAGAAGCGCGTCTCTCTGGGCTGGTGTCAAGAGAGCCGAGGCGTCCTCGACCAGCGCCCGCCATGCGGGGATGATGACGCTCATTCCGCTTTGAATCGGTTCGAAACGAACACGGGCATTCCAGAGATCTTCTCGGAAGTTTCTAGCACGTTCAGCGTCGTCCAAGTCCTCGAGGCGCTTGCCCTCCAGTTCGAAGTCTCGGGCGGTGCGGAACAGCTGTGGGTTGAACTGCGAGGATCGGGGATGAGGCGGGTGGTCGGTGCCTCGCCGGGCGGGTAGAACGCGAAATCCCACCAATGCCGCCGAGGCCACAATCACCCCCGCCGCGGCGGCGATGACCGCTTTGGTCATTGTTTGCATGCTCGGGTCTCAACGAGTGAAGACTGGCGGGGCCGATGGCGACGGTCACTGAATCTTGCAGGCACCGGCCGCATTGCAGTTGCATCGCTGGCCGGGGCAGCTCCCGCAGACGTTGTAGCAGTTGTCATCCGCCACACACTCGGTGCAGCCTCCACCGCTCTGCGCCGAAGCGGCCGCGGGCATCAGAAGGTATGCGAGCATGACGGCGACGGCGCCGATCGCGCCGCTGAACGCAGGAAGGGTCCATCGATTGAGTTGACGGGTCATTCTGTTTTCCTTTCTGTAGGAATGGACGACGAGGCCGGATGTGAGAAAATGATGTCCTGAGCGATGGAGTATCGCTCGTTTCTTCGGCGCCGCGAGAGCTCCAAGACCATCTGCAGCGAGTCGGAGCGCTCTGCGACGCCCGAAGTGGCAACGAATATGCTGCCCCCGGCTATCTTCACGGGCAGGGATCGTTCGCTGGCATCGGCATAAGCGCGGATGTCCTTAACTACGCCGGCATAGCGGGGGTGCAGCTGAAGGTGAACCTCGCCGTCCCGGACCTCAATCGTCGATAGCGGCGCAACCGGTTGGGCGGTGATCGCGACATCCCAGGCCTTGTCAGCGCTCTCGGATTCGAGCCTCACTGCAGTGCTCGCGGTTGTTGTCGCGACATCTTCAGTGATGCGGAAGTCGCCGGAGATCGCGGAGGCGCTATGAGCCGGAACAACCAGCGGCGGCTGCGTGGTCGTCGTGCAGCCGCAGTTCGTCGTTATGCGATCAAGGACCAAGTCTTGCGACGAGTCGTTCGTCACGATGATCGAGAATGGCACGATCTCGCCGTATGCCACGTCGCCGAGCGAAACCGTCGGCGGAATACGGATGCTCTTCGTCAGTTCCGTGGGTCGCGAACGCGGGGCCTGATCAGATTGAGATGAGGAAGTGAGGACGACAATGCCGACGCCTGCGGCCAGCATCACGCCCAAGCTCAGTCCAACCCACGGGCGAGCCATTTAGAAAAGTTACCCCCCCCCCCCCCCCCTGAATCCGTCAATCCCCCCGTCCTGACAAGGCGAGTATGTGGCGCCAGCCTTGAGATTAGGGCGATGTTCGGATAGGGGCAACTATCCGTAGATTGTCACTCTTCGCCGATATCCGTTCTAGAGTTACCACCTTCGCCATTCCCGTCCCAGCCGGCCGG
>CALKYH010000099.1 GCA_938003595.1 uncultured bacterium | reverse complement strand
GCCTGCATCGGCAGGTGGCAGCCGAAGCACGAGGTCATCCACGAGGTGTGGCAGGTGTAGCACTCCATCGAGTCGGTCCCGTGGGCCAGGCTCGACATGGCCGCGGGCTCGGCGGAGATGTCGCCCCAGGTCACGCCGTCCTTCCGCATGGTCTTGGCGTAGCGCGAGGCCCGCGCCGCCTCCGGGTTCGCCACCGACCACGCGGAAGCCGGGTTGATCGTGTCCACGGTCTGGGGAACGACCCACTCGACCTTCGGGTCCATGCGAGAGCGCTGGATGAGCGTCTCGCCCTTCCATTCGAACCGCCGCTTGCCGTCGATGAACTGACGTGACAGGTCGCGCCCGCCGCCCGCCGCGGCCGGGCCGGTGGTCTTGAGCGTCGCCCGCGCCGTGTAGGTGCCGTGACAGTCCACGCAGGTGATCTCGATCGCGTTCCGCGGCTCGGCGTAGAGCTTGCCGTCGCCGTGGACATCCTGGCTGAAGTGGCAGTCCACGCACTGCATGCCGCGCTCGAGGTGGACATCGCGCAGGTGCACCGCCTTGACCCACTTGTCGGGGTCGTCGGGCGCGATCACGGCGTCGTCGCGCGTGAGCATGCGGCCCTGGCGGTCCTTCTTGTAGACCGCGCGGAACACCCAGCCGTGCCCGTGGAAGTCGGCGAACTGGTTGTGCTCGAGCTGATCGTTGAGCGTCTCCTGCCCTTCGTAGCCGCGCGGGGCGCCGCTGCGGGCCAGGAAGTCCTCCCCCGCGACCTGCCCCGCGTGCGACTTCGCGTCGGGGTAGATGTCGCCCCAGAGCCCCTTCTTGCTCGCGGCCTCCGGGTTCTTCATGAACGAGCGCCATTCCTGCTCGGCCGTCGGCGTCCGCGAGGTCTCCGGGTACATGAACCGCCCGTCGGACTCGTTGTCCCACCACATGTAGCCCAGGTACGCGTTCGCGTACGAGGTGCCCGGGTGCATGTGGCACACCACGCACTGGCTGTTGGGGATCGCGCTGGTCAGCACATGCTTGATCGGGTGCCCGGCGCGGTCCTTGGGCAGCGTGGGATCGACGCTGAAGGACCGCCCCGCGTTGCCGAACTCGGCGTAGATGCTCGAGCCGTGGATGTCGCGGTCGTTCGCGTAGACCGAGTGGCACGCCGTGCAGCCGGACGAGCGATAGTCGCCCGGGTGGTCGTTCGTGCCCATCAGGTTCAGCGTGGGATCGAGCAGGCGCGTCTTCTGCAGGCCGAGGAACACCGGGTCGGTGCGGTTGAGCGTGCCCAGCCCGCGCACCGAGAGGCCCTTGTCGGGCCGGCCGCCCTCGACGAGCACATTGGGGTTGCCGACCTCGGCGGGGTTCGTCGTGCCGGGGACGGGCAGCTTCGTGCCGCGCTCGAAGATGCGCAGCACATTGCCGGGCTGGGAGATGTTCCAGGTCGGCAGCGGGTCGAGATACGGCAGGACGCCCTTGGCCTGCTCCGCCTCGGTGGGCAGGCGCACGACCATGCGCTCGGCGCCGTCCTCGTCCTTGACGAATTCGATCACGCCCTGCAGCCGCTGGGGCTGGCCGAACGCGGAGTAGGACTCGCCGTAGCGCCCGATCTTGTTCGGCACGGCGCCGTTGTTGTAGAGCGCGGCGCCCCAGAGCATGGCGCCGTGGGCCATCATGCTGTGCCCGGCGTTGGCGACCTCCTGCGGGTGGCACGAGCCGCAGGCGAAGCCCGCGACGCGCAGGTCGCCGGGGTTCACGAAGCGGATGAACTCCGGCGATTCCTGGTTCAGCAGCGCCGCGGACACGACCGGGTTGGACGAGCCGTGCAGCCGCTCCGGGTCCTTCGCCTCGTGATGCTCGCCGAAGGGTCGGCCGTCGATGAGGTTGTCCGTGCCGTACCAGGCCTCGGGGTTGCGGGGCGAGACATGCGCCGCGAGCAGGGCGTCGAGATAGGCCTGATCCTCGATCGGCGTCCCGGGCTCTCCAGGCCTGCCCGGCTCGCTCATGGGCGAGAACACCGTCGCGTCGCCGCCGTGGCAGTCCACGCAGCCGATCGCAAGAGTCGAGCCGGCGTGCATGTCGGGGTCGTCGGTCGGGCCGTGGCAGGACATGCAGCCGTCGGAGTGCAGCGCCTTCTGCTCCTTGCTGTGCCCGCCCTCCGGCGCCGCCGGGAACATCCGCGCCGCCAGCATGGCCTGCGCCTGCTGCGGGTCGTTGGCCTGCTCGATGGTCTTCGCGTCCCAGGGTTCGCCGCCCCGCCAGTGGCGGGCGTGCTCGCAGGCGAAGGGCAGCGCCGCGGCGCTCAGGAGCAGTGCGGCGACGCGTCCATCGAATCGTTTGCGGGCCATCGCGCCACCTCCATCCACTAGTACACGAGCGTCACGCCGACGAAGGCCTGGTAGAGCATGTCGTCGCTGCCGTAGAGGTCCTCGAACCCCTCGCCCGGCAGAAACCCCGAGACGCCGCCGGTGAGGATGATGTTGTTGTTCAGCAGCGGGCGGTACTGCACGAGCAGGTTGACCTCGCCGCCGAAGTGGCTGGCGATGTCGTTCTGGTTGAGGAACAGCTCCAGCGTGCTGGTGTTGGCGAACCAGACGGAGTTGGCGTTGATCGACGCCCGCAGCTTCGGCGTGATCTCCATGTCGAGCCCGATGTTGAGCAGCATGGTGCCGGGGTTCACGAAGTTGCTCTGGCCCTGCGCCTTGGCGCCGGCCAGGTCGTTGTAGAGCGAGCGAGGGCTGGTCAGCTGCACGCCGAACAGGCGGAAGCCCTGCCCCACGAAGAAGCTGCTGGCGCCGCCGGCGAAGGACGGGTTGTCCATGATGCCGTCGAAGCCCCCGCCCGTGCCGTCGGTCGGGTCGCTGTCGCCGCTGGCGTAGACGAAGGCGATCTTGGGGCGCAGCCAGTCGATGTCCACCGACAGCTCGATCGCGCCCAGGAACGCGGAGATGTCCACGCTCCGCCCGGCGATGGGGTTGTTGCCGTCCCGCCCGGTGGCGTAGTACGCCGCGTGATTGATGTTGAGCCGGTCGATGTGCCCGTCGCCGGCCCAGCCCAGGTACACGGCGTCGACATCCTGCAGGGTGACGCTGCCGGCGAGCGACGGCCGCACGAGGAACCCGTTGCGGTCGTACTCGGTGTCGGAGCGGTCGTGGTTCCAGTGGGCGCTGAACTGCGTGGTGTAGCCCTGCCAGATGAAGTCCTGCACATACAGGTTCGCGATGAACACGCCCTGGTCGCGCCATTCCAGCTCGTTCAGTTCGCTGTTGGTGTTCTTCTCCGGCTGGATGAACGCCGCGACATTCCACTGCACGCGGTTCGACGCCGAGTTGCCGAACAGCCGCACGCCGTCGCTGACATCGTTGAAGATGAAGCCCCGGAAGTCGGAGACGAACAGCTGCCGCCCCACCTTGGCCGCCACGAAGTCGAAGTTCGGGCTGACATCGCCCAGGTGCGCCTCGAAGAAGGTCTCCTGCAGCAGGATCTGCGAGTCCGTGCGCGTGTCGCCGTCGAGGACATTGATGTTCGTGTTGTTCCGCTCCTGCAGGTGCAGGTAGTTCACATTGAACGCCGGGCTCACGCGCAGCAGCCAGTCCACCGGTCGGAACACCGTCGCGCCCTGGAACAGGTCGAGCGACAGGAACCCCGTCTGGTTGATGAACAGCTGCTCGCCGTCGCCGAAGAAGTCGAACGAACCCGCGTTCTCCGCGCTCGCCCCC
The DNA here is from genome assembly GCA_938003595.1 of uncultured bacterium. Lineage (GTDB taxonomy): Bacteria > Planctomycetota > Phycisphaerae > Phycisphaerales > UBA1924 > JACVCK01. The sequence goes on along the minus strand of CALKYH010000099.1, from coordinate 7,646 downwards.
GACGGCGTGGGCAGCTTCCGCTGCTGAAACAAGGTGTCCGACACCGCCGTCACCGTCAGGAAGATGTCGTCGCCGGCGATCGGATAGTCGCCCTTGAGCAGATTGCGGTCGTAGGGGTTCAGCGGGTTGCCCAGCGTGTACGGCGAGTCGCCCGCCGTCACATTCATCAGCAGCGGGTCGCTCGGCGCCTGCCGCCCGTAGCGGTCCCACTCGGGCCAACCGATGCGCCAGCGGTCCGGCAGCGCCACCGTGGGCCGGTCCACCACATGATTCACCCAGGTGAGGTCGTACGGGCCCTTGCCGGCGAAGCCCAGCGGGCCCATCGGCGGGATCACGCCGGTCGGCCCTTCGAGGATGGTGGGGGGTGAGTCCGCCGCCTCCGAGGGCGACTCGGTCTCGATCTCCGCGTCCGCGGGAGGTTCGGCGGGCGGCGCCTCCTGCTGCGCCGATGCGTTGCCCGCCGCCAGACCGGCGCTCAACACCAACCATCCCATCCGGCGCTCGTTGACCAACGGCACAACCTTCCACGCCGCGAGGCGATCTGCCGACGAATCTACCGCGCCGAGACGCCCCGCCGCAACGCGCCGCTATTGACGGCGCGCCCGAATCGCGGCATCCTGCACGCGTTCCTCCCGCTGCACCCTCGCGGAGAGTCCCCCATGCATCCCCGTCGCATCGTGTCCGCCGCCGCCGCCCTCCTCGGCGCCGGCCTCGCCGTCGCGCGCCCGCTCCCCAGCGCCGCGAACATGCTCACCGTCGCCGAGATCCAGCGCATCCTCGAGCAGGCCGTCTCCCGGGCCCAGCAGCTGGGCGTCAACGCGACCATCGCCCTGGTGGACCGCGAGGGCAACATTCTCGCCGCGCTCCAGATGACCGACCCCGCCCTCGCCCCGCCGATGCTCTCTTCCACCATCGACGCCGGCGGCTCGGGCGGCCTCGAGGGCGCCGTCATCCCCTCCTCCATCCTCGCCACCACCAAGGCCGGCACCGGCGCCTTCCTCTCGACAACCGGCAACGCCTTCACCACCCGTACCGCCGGCTACATCATCCAGCCGAACTTCCCCCCGGGCATCTCGTTCCAGGATTCCGGCCCGCTCTTCGGCGTGCAGTTCTCCAGCCTGCCGACCAGCGATATCCAGCGCCTGCCCCTGGGCATGGCCGCGGACCCCGGCGGCGTGCCGATCTACCGCAACGGCGAGATGGTCGCCGGCATCGGCGTCGAGCTCAACGGCGTCTACACCATCGTCCCGAGTCGCTTCCCCGGCCCGACCACCACCGAGGAAGCCATCGCGCAGGCCGGGCAGGCCGGCCTCGTGCCGCCGGCGAACATCGTCGCGTCCCAGGTCTTCGTGGACGGCATCCGCCTGGCGTTCACCGGGCCCGCCGGCGTCCCGTCGCTCGCGTCCCTCAGCCCGCTGCCCGACCTGAATCTGCTCATCGCCGCAGGCCGCGCCGAGTATCTCGTTCCGCCGCAGGTCAGCCCCGCGTCGATGTTCGTCCCCTCCACAATCGTCGGCATCCCCGGCGAGATCCTGCCGGACCTCGCCGCCAGCCGATTCCAGGCCATCGCAGTGGGGGAGGGAACTGCCTACGCCGCCGCCCAGCGTGCGGACCTTTCCATTCGACTGGTCACCGTCGCCGTGCCCGGCCCCGATGTGGACACCGTCCGCCTGATCTCCGGCGGCGGCACCATGGACATCCGGCCCGGCGAGTCCATCGTCGCCATGGCGTTCCTCGACGCCGGCACGCCCGGCGTCCCGGCCGACGATCGCCTCGCCATCTTCAGCGACGCGGGCGAAGCGTTCACCATGAACATCTCGACCGGCGCCCGCTCGACGCTGACATCCCTCGGTGATCCCGACGCGCTGCCGCGCGACGCCGTCGGTTACTTCGACGGCGCCGCGGACCGCGTGTTCGCCATCGGCGCCGACGGGCAGGCGTACCGCATCGATCCCGCGGCGCTGGGCGCGGCCTCCTCCTATCTGCGCCTGACCGACCCCGCGGACGGCGACCTCGAGGCCATCGCGGTCGGCCCCGCAGGCCTCTTTGCGATCCGCGCCGATGGCCCCGCGCGCGAGCTGGTCCGCATCGATCCATCCGGGGGCGGCGCCGCGGTCCTCGAGGACCTCACCGATGGCGACCCCGGCGAGCCGGGCCCCGGCCTGGCCTTCGGCGCGCTGGCGTATGACGATCGGGCCACCGCCGATCCCGCGGACGACCGCCTTGTGGCCCAGGTCACGCCGCTCGGCCGGCAGTTGATACTGTCCCAGACCGGCGCCGTGGTGAGTTCGGTCGCCATCGCCGACCCCGACGCCGCGCTGACCTCGATGCGGACGCTCGTCGCCGGCGCCGACCGCGTGGTGGTGGGCCCCAGCGGGCGGACCGAGCGCGTCTGGTCGCTGCCGATCGACGACCCCTCCGACCCGGCGCGCGTGGCTGAGGCGACGCCCAGTGACGCCGGAACCGACCGATTCCGCGCCGGCGCCCCGGTAAGCGGCCAGCAGCTCACCCCCGGCGATGTCGCCACCATTCTCGCCCAGGCGCATCAGCTCAACGCGCTGCTGCGCGCCCAGATCCGGCGCGACCGGCCTCAGTATTCCCAGGTGAATGTCGCCGTCGTCGACGCCCGGGGCGAACTGCTCGGCGTCTTCCGCAACAGCGACGCCCCGGTCTTCGGCTTCGATGTCTGCGTGCAGAAGGCCCGCACCGCCGCCGCGATGAGCAGCCCGACCGCCTCCGCACGACTCTCCGCCGCCGACGGCGGCGCCTTCGCCGGGTATGTCGCGGCCGCCAACGCCCTCGGATTCCCGCTCGACGGATCCATCGCCGTCAGCGACCGCACCGGCGGGTTCCTCTCCCGCCCCATGCTCCCCGACGGCCTGCCCGTGCCCACCCGCGGCCCCTTCGCGGCGCCGGCCCCGCAGGTGAACTCCGCGTTCAACACGGGCCTGCAGACCGGCCTGCTGCTCGACCGCCTGCTGCTGTTCCTCGCTCAGTTCGAAGCCGTCGGCGACGACGGCGAGGCGCTGACGCTCTTCAACGAGGGCCTGCTCGGCGGCGGTGGCGTGACCGACCCCATCCTCCCCCTGCACAACGGCCTGCAGATCTTCCCCGGCTCCGTCCCGCTCTACAAGAACGGCGTGCTGGTCGGCGGCGTCGGCGTCTCCGGCGACGGCATCGAGCAGGACGACTTCGTCGCCTTCACCGGCGCGACGGGCTACCAGTCGTTCGGCCCCGGAGTTCGGCGAGCCGACGAGACCGCCATCAACCTCAACGGGGCCGCGATTCGTCTGCCGTATGTGAAGTTCCCGAGGTCGCCGTTCGGCGGATACTGATCAGCCGACCGCCCGGCGTCACTTCGCCATCGCCGCCAGTTTCGCGATCTGCGTCGAGAACGCCTCGCCCTCGGCGTCGAATGCCGCGTCGAAGGTATCCCAGAATTCGTCCGACGCCTGCTCGCCCCGCAGGTCAAGGCACGCCATCGTCAGCGACACCACGCCGTAGAGCACGATCTCACGCTCCTCTGGGTTTGTCGCCGCCGCCGCTTCGGACGCCAGATCCGCCGCCGCGGCGCTCGCCGCCGCCTCCGAGATCGCCGCCGACTCGAGCCCCTCCACCCCGCCGGCGCCGAAGTGCGTCTTGGCGATCTCGGCGCCCCTGGAGTACAGCTTCACGAGCCCCTCGGCCGAGGCGGCGTCCCAGCCCTTGCTGCGCCATGCCTCCACCTGTCGCTTGGCCGCGTCGAGCGAGACCACCTGCCCGATCGCCCACAGGCGTGCGTTGATGGGGCTCGCGCTCGGCTTGGTCCAGTGCGGCTGCATGTCGCGGGGAAGCCAGAGGTACTCGTTGTAGGCCGCCATCTCGAACTTCAGGGCCGGGTGACCCGCGTCCACCATGTCCTTGTCGATCTGCAGGTGGCACGCCGTGCACATCGTCGCGCGCACGCCCAGGTGCGTCGTGTCCAGAATGCCGTGCGTGTCGCGCATGCCCTTGGCGTCGAGCGTCTTCCGCTGCTCGGCGGTCCAGCCGGCATTGGCGTGCGGGTCACGGTAGACCTCCGCGGGGCCGTGGCACGCCTCGCACGAGACCGCCTGGTCCAGCGCCCACTTCTCGCCCCGCTGCGCCTCGGGCACATCCGTCGCGTGGCACGACAGGCAGCGCGACGAGGCCGCGGCGTCCGCGATCGAGAGCTTGCTTGCGATATCCTTGGAGTCCGCCGAGCTCAGCGTGGCGAACGCCTTGAAGTGCGGATCCTTCTGTTCCCAGATGAGGTACTCGTCGCCGATCATCTGGCCGCCCTGCAGTTCCGCGTCGCTGTTGTGGCACTTGGCGCCCGTGCAGGTCGGATTGCCCAGGTACATCAGCCGATCGACCCGCGTCACGCCGGGCTCGCCCCACGCGCCTCCCGCGGCCCCAAGCAACGCCATCGCGCCGGCGAACATCGGGCTCAGCCCACGATTCAGTCGGTTCCACGCCATCTGCTTCGACCTCCCACAGCGGTGATGCCCCGGTCCTTCAAGTGGACCATTCGTCCGCGGCCCCGTCAATAGGACCCACGCCCGTCGCCGGTGTTCCCGGGCCCGAGTTTGCGTCCCGGGGCCGATTCTGTCGATAATCGACCGCACGGGCCCACGGACCTGAGCCCGGCTCCCGAATCGCGGGCATCCCCGGCGGCGGCAAGGAGTTCTCGATGGGCAAGTCCATGCCGCTGGCCACATTCTCCGAGGGTCGCCTCATGGCCCCGGAGGAGCTGCGCCAGATCGACATCTTCGCCGATGTCGACGAGAAATCCCTCCTCAAGTATCCCGGGGCCGTCCGCAAGCGAACCTTCGAGGCCGGAGAGGTCATCTGCCGCGAGGGCGAGGGCGGCACCAGCGCGTTCTTCATCGTCTCCGGCTCGGCGCGCGTATTCATCGGTCGGCGCCTGGACCCGGGCCGCGCCCGCAAGCCCAGGGGCTTCATCGCCCGCGTCGGCGAGCTTTTCGGCCAGCGCCCCCTCGACCGCCCGCGCCACGCGCCGGGCAAGCTCGTCCCCATCGACGCCACGGTGGACCTCAAGTACGGCGACCTGGCCGCCACCCTCGGCCCCGGCGATGTCTTCGGCGAGATGTCGTGCCTGAACCTCGCCCCGCGCTCCGCGACCGTCGTCGCCGAGGGCGATTGCGAGATGATCGAGATCCTCCGCAATGTCTACGAGGTGCTCCAGCGCTCCAAGACCTTCAAGGCCCTGATGGACCAGAAGTACCGCGAGCGCGCCCTCGACAACCACCTGCGGAATGTGCCGGTCTTCGAGCCGCTGGACCCCGCCGCGCTGCTCGAACTCAAGAACGCCTGCGAACTGGTCAGCGTCGAGGCCGGCGCCGTCATCTTCGCCGAGGGCGACACGGCCGACGCCATGTATGTCATCCGCGTCGGGCAGGTCCGCGTCAGCAAGAAGTTCCCCGGCGGCGAGCGCCAGCTCGCCTACCTCACGCGCGGCGACCACTTCGGCGAGACCGGTCTGCTCCGCAACGCCCCGCGCAACGCCACCTGCACCGCCGTGGATCACCCCATCGCCGAGGCCGGCGGCCGCAAGCGCCGCCCCGCCCGCGTCGAACTCGTGAAGATCTCCTCCGACGCCTTCGAGCGCATCATCCGCGGCTACCCCGAGGTCATCCGGCGCCTGGAGGAGGCCGCCCAGAAGCGCGTCCTGAGCCAGGTCCGCGCCGCGCTCACGATCCTGCCCTCCGTGCCCTCCAAGAAGGTCGAGGACCTGGGCCTGCTCCAGGGCCAGAACCTCATGCTCATCGACCTCGAGAAGTGCACCCGCTGCGACCAGTGCGCCACGGCGTGCTCCGAGGCCCACGACGACGGCATCTCCCGCCTCATCCGCGAGGGCCCGCGCTACGACCGATTCCTCGTGCCTTCCTCCTGCCGCATGTGCATGGACCCGGTCTGCATGATCGGATGCCCCGTGGGCTCCATCCGGCGCACGGAGGACCTGAACATCTTCATCGAGGACTGGTGCGTCGGCTGCGGCGTGTGCGCCAAGCAGTGCCCGTACAACTCCATCCAGCTCCACCCGCTCGAGTCCTTCGGCGTCGAGGTGAGCGACCAGGCCCGGCGCGTCGCCGAGACCGGAGAGGTCGTCGAGGTCACGGAGCGCGCCGTTGTCTGCGACCAGTGCTCCACCCTGCCCACCGGTCCGGCCTGCGTCTACGCCTGCCCCCACGACGCCGCGATGCGCGTCAACGCCCGTCAGTTCCTCCACGGCGCCGGCCTGGCCGGCGATGATCGCTCCGCCCTCTGAACCGCCCATGCTGATCGATCGACAGCAGCGACCGATGATCCGTGTCGTCCTCGTGCTCGGGGGCGCGGCGATCCTGCTGTACCTCTGGGAGGGATCCAGCCGGGCGGCCGATTCCGACGGTTCGCGCGGCGCGACCCTGCTCGGCCTCACCTTCGGCGGCGGCGCCCTGGCGATCATGCTGTTCTGCGCCGCGCTCAGCCTCAAGCGGCGCGTGCCGCACTGGCGGATCGGGCGCGCCCAGACCTGGCTGCGCGGGCACATCTGGCTCGGCCTGCTCTCGGTCCTGCTCGTGGCGCTGCACAGCGCCTTCCACGCGGGAGGGGCCCTCACGCTCACCCTCTGGATCCTGCTCCTGGCTGTCACCGCGTCGGGCCTGTTCGGCGTGCTGCTGCAGCAGTTCATCCCCCGCCTGCTCCTGCACGCGGTGCCCGAGGAGACCCTCGCCCAGCAGCTGGACCGACAGTTCACCAACCTCCGCAAGATCGGCGAGCAGATCGTCGCCGAGACCGCGGGGACCGCGGACCCCGAGAGCCTGGGTCGCACCACGCAGCTCGTGCAGGAGGTCGCCGCCGCCGCGTACGCCACTTCCGGCGCGCAGACCGCCGCGGCGCCGCTTGGGCCCGAGGCCATGCGCCGGTTCTACCACGACTACCTGGTGCCCTTCTTCCGGGGCACGCCCATGGCGCCGCTGCTTTCGAGACGACGCGCCGACTCCCTCTTCGCCGCGCTCCGCACCATGACCACGCCCGAGCAGCACCCGCACATCGACGAGCTGGCCGAGCTGTGCGAGCGTCGCCGCCAGCTGCTCCGCCAGCGCCGGCTCATGCGGATCCTCTTCGCGTGGCTGCTGATCCATGTCCCGCTGTCATGGGGGCTGCTCGCCCTCTCGATCGTGCACGCCGCGGTCGCGCTTCGGTTCGGAGGGGCGTCATGAGAGAGATCTGGCCGCTCTCGGAACGGTTCGACCTGCCCTATGTGCGTCGGCGCCGGTTCCCGGACAACTGGAACCGCTACCTGAGCATGGCCGCCGTCGGCGCCGTCGCGGTCTTCGTCGCCTATAGCGCGATCTCCCGCGATGAGCGGGCGTTCTCCTCCGGGCCCCTCACCACCGCGCACGCGATGTTCGCCAACGACTGCCAGCAGTGCCACCAGCCCGCCGAGCAGGCCGGGCGCTACTGGTTGCCGCCCCAGGACTCCGCCTGCCTGCGCTGCCATGTCGCCACGCTCCACGATCCGCACCAATCCATTTTCCGGGGCGAGAACATCCTCGTCTCCAGCAGCGCGGCGCCGATCGCCATGTCGGGCGACTGCTCCGCCTGCCATGTCGAACACCGCGGCGCCGATGTCCGCCTGACCG
>CALKYH010000098.1 GCA_938003595.1 uncultured bacterium | reverse complement strand
GGGCCACGGCTTCGCCAAGCTCGACAACCGCATCCTCTTCAACGAGCGCATGGTCGCCTTCCTCAATCGCTGCATCGGGCCCGAGTCCGGCCGCTGACCGGCCCGCACGAGTCACAACGCTCCACGCCTACCATGTCGCCCCCGGCGGGATTGAACCCCCGCCGGGGGCGCCTTCTTTTCTTCAGGAGATCAGACCCATGGCCAAGTCCAAGAGCGCCGGATCCGCGACCGGCTCCACCGAAGTCATCGACGCCCTCATCGACGCCTACAACATGGAGGTCGAGACGGTGATGAACTACATCGCCAACTCGGTGGACCTCGACGGCGCGCTCGCGGCGCCCGTGAAGGCCGCGCTCGCGGCCGACATCCCCGCCGAGCTCGGCCACGCGCAGCTGGTCGCCAAGCGCATCAAGACCATCGGCGGGCGTGTGCCGGGCTCGCTGAGCCTGCACTGGGGCCAGCAGTCGCTCCAGCCCCCCGCGAAGACCACCGACCTGCTCGCCGTCGTGCAGGGCGTGATCGACGCCGAAGAGGCCGCGATCGCGGGGTACGAACGCATCATCAAGCTCTGCGAGGGCGTGGACTTCGCCACCCAGGACCTGGCGATCGAGCTGCTCTCCGACGAGCAGGAGCACCTCCGCGAGTTCCTCGGCTTCCAGAAGGAGCTCGAGGCCCTGCTCAAGCGCTGAGCCCCCATGCCCAACCCGCGCCGGCACATCCTGGTCGCGCCCGACGCCTTCAAGGAATCCATGACCAGCGCGCAGGCCGCCCACGCCATCGCGCGGGGCCTGCGCCTCGCAGGGCGGAAGTGGGACCCGCCGCCGCGGATCGTCGAGCGCCCCCTGTCCGACGGCGGCGCCGGATTCGTCGAGGCGCTGTGCGCCGGCGCGGAGCATCGCGCGATCCCCGTGCGCGTCGCCGGCCCGCTCGATGAGCCGATCGACGCGTCCTTCGCGCTGCTCGACAGGCCGCAGGGCCCGGTCGCCGTGATGCAGATGTCCGCCGCCGCGGGCCTGGCGCTGGTCCCCCACCACCAGCGCGACCCCGAGAAGACCACCACCTTCGGCGTGGGCGAGATGATCGGCGCTGCGCTCGACGCCGGCGCCCGCGAGATCCTCATCGGCGTCGGCAACAGCGCCACCTGCGACGGCGGCGCCGGCCTGCTCGCGGCGCTGGGCGCCCGCTTCCTCGACGAATCCGGCCAACTTATTCCCCGCCCCACCGGCGCCGACCTGGCCCGTATCGCGAGCATCGACGCCGCGCCCCTCCGCGCTCGCCTGGCCGGCGCGCCCATCGTCGTCGCGTGCGATGTGAACAACCCGCTCTGCGGCGAGCAGGGCTCCGCACGCGTCTTCGGACCCCAGAAGGGCGCCAAACCGGCGCAGATCGATCGCCTCGACGCCGGCATGCGCAACCTCGCCGCACGCTCGCGTGACGCCGGCGCCACATTCGATCCCGACACCCCCGGCGCGGGCGCGGCGGGCGGCGTCGCATTCGGCCTCGCCGCGCTGGCCGGCGCCGCGCTGCGCCCCGGCGCGGAGATCGTGCTGGACGCCCTGGGCTTCGACGACCTTCTCCGCGGCGCCGGGCTGCTCATCACCGGCGAGGGCCGGCTGGACGCGACCTCCTTCTCCGGCAAGGCCGCGTTCGCCGCGGCCCGGCGCGCCCAGCGCGCCGGCGTCCGCGCCGTGGCGATGGTCGGCTCGGTCGGTCCGGGCTGGGAACGGGCGCTGACCCGCGCCGGCGGGCCGTTCGAGGAAGTCCGTGTCATCACGCCCGAGGGCCTGCCGCTGGAGAGCGCCCTGCGCGATGCGCCGCGCCTGCTGCAGGACGAGGCCGCTCGAATGCTCGCCGTGCGGGGCATGCTCCGCCGCCCCGAGGAGTACTAAGGACCGCCGAAACACCGGGGGAACGCCCCGGCGCCCTTCCGCTAGAATCCGCCCGCCCCCTTCCCCGACCGACCCGACCGGAGCCCCAAGCCCCCATGGCCATCCGCGACGAAGACATCATCCGGATCGAGACCCCGAAGATGAACCGGCTCGAGGCCGTCTATGTGCCCGAGATCGTCAAGGGCTTCGGCACGACGATGCGCCACTTCTTCACCTCCTTCGGCCAGGGCCGCACCAGCCGCACCATGCAGTACCCCGAGCAGCGGCGCGAGGACATGCCCATCGAGAAGGGCGGGCTCAACGCCAGCAACTTCCGCGGCGTGCACCGGCTCAACCGCGACGAGCAGGGGCGCGTCAAGTGCGTCGCGTGCATGATGTGCCCGACCATCTGCCCCGCCCGCTGCATCCACATCGACGCCGCGGAAAGCCCCTGGGACGACCGCGAGAAGTACCCCAAGAAGTTCGAGATCGACGAACTCCGGTGCATCTTCTGCGGCATGTGCGAAGAGGCGTGCCCGGTGGACGCGATCGAACTCACGCCCGAGTACGACATCGTGGGCCTCTCGCGGAACGAGATGGTCTTCGACAAGGAGAAGCTGCTCCATGTCTACGATGTGACGATCGGGAAGAAGCCGATGTGAGGCGCGATATCACGCCCTCTCGGCTGCGGAGCGGCTGAATCCTTACCCCATCGCCTTCGCCAGCTCCCCCGCGAACCGTTCCGCCGCGGCGCGGACCTTGGTCTGCCACTCGACATCCCCGGGCCCCACATCGAACGGGTACAGCACGCTGCGGCTGGCGTTCACCACCACGCCCCGCCACGCGGCGCGGCCCTTCACGCGACGGTCCGGCATGGCCAGCATCTTCTCCAGGTCCTCCGCCGTGCCGCCCTGGGCGCCGAAGCCGGGCACCAGGAACGGCTGCCGGGGCATGGCGGCCCGCATCGCCGCGGCGTCCTGGGGCTTGGTCGCCGCGATCACCGCGCCGACATCGCTCCAGCCGATCTTGCCCATGCGCTCGGCGCCGAGCCGCGCCACCATCGCGCCCATGTGCTCGGCCACCGTCCCGCCGCCCTCGAGCCGCGCGTTCTGCGTCTCGTCGCTGCCGGGGTTGCTGGTGCGGACCAGCGCGAACACGCCCCGGCCCGGCCACTTGCTGGAAAGGTACGGCCCCACCGTGTCCGCGCCCATGTAGGCGCTGACGGTCACGGCGTCGGCCTGCATCGCCTCGAACGCGAACGCCGCGTAATGCTCCGCGGACACGCCGATGTCCCCGCGCTTGGCGTCGAGGATGACCACCAGCCCGCGCTCCTTCGCGGCGCGGCAGACCTTCTGCAGGGCCTCGACCCCCGGGGCGCCGTAGCGCTCGAAGCACGCGCTCTGGGGCTTGACCACCCCCGCCACGCCGTCGATCGCCTCCAGCGCGCCGATGCAGAAGATCTCCATCGCGTGCGCCGCCGCGGCCTCGAACTTCTCGGCGCTCATGCCCACCGCGCGCTGCATCGCCTCGGGGAGTCGATCCAGCACGGGGTCCAGCCCGATGCACGCCGGCGAGCCGGCCTTCTCGACCGCCTCGATCAGCCGATCGGAGAAATGGCCCGCCGGCCCCCCGCGCCCCGGCGACATCAGTGCGACCCCGACTCGTCGGTGGGCGGGGCCTTGTCCGCCGGGCGGCTGCCGGCCTTGGGCGGCAGGGCCACGCCGTCCGGCGGGCCCGCGTCGGCGCCGACGCCCTGGGCCTTCTCGCCCTTGGCGAACGCGCGGACCGCCGCGTCCGTCGCCGCGGACCGGTCGTCCATCGCGAAGTGGCGCGTGTTCTCGAAGATCACCACATCCAGCTTGTCGGAGCGGTCGTCGATGCCCGTCCAGTAGACGCGGGCCTGCTCCTCGCTCATGCCGGCGGGCAGGCGCTCGTTCATCGCGGCGATGGCCAGCGTGGGGACTTTCAGATCGCCGAGTCGCGACGCCTGGTCGGAGCGCAGGCCCTCGATGAAGTACTGGATGGTCACCTCGCCGTCGGTGGTCAGCAGCATGTCGCGGATCTGCTCGCTCCGGTCCGCCGCGGACACCATGGTGAGGCCCTCGCGCGCGAAGGAGTCCTTCCACTGCGCGGGGTCCTGCTGGCGGAGGTTGGGGGTGAGGATGCCGTCGATGATCGCGGTGCGCTGCTCGCCGACGATGGTCCCGCCGCCGACGGGGAACGAGGGCATCGAGTCGATCATGACCACGCGCCCGACCTGCTCGGGGTGGTCCAGCGCCAGGCGCAGCGCCAGGTGCCCGCCCAGGGAGTGCCCGACGACGATCGGGCTCTTGAGGTTCTCCGCCGTGATGAAATCGCTCAGCGCCTCGATGGAAGCGTCGAACCACGGCGTGCCGCCCTCGGCCTCGGGCTTGGGCGGGGCTTTCGTGCCGGCCATGCCCGGGAGGGTCACGGCGTACATCGTGAAGGCGTCGCCGTTGCGGTCCATGAAGGCGTCCCACACGGTCCAGTCGCAGGCCACGCCCGCCACCAGCACCATCGGCGTGGGGCCGCTGCCCCGCTTCTCGACATGGCCCAGCGGAGTCTTCGCGGCGGCGACGGCGGACATGGCGACTGCGGCGACGCAGGCCCAGACAGTGGAACGCTCGAACAGGTGCATCGGGGTCTCCTGAGGCTGATGCCCGGCGCGATTGAGGAGGGCCGGGGTCGGATTCGGGGGATAGGGTATCGGCGACTCGGACGCGGGGCCGCACCGGCGGTTCGCGCCGCCCGATGGACGCCCTCTCCGAGGACCCTCGCCCCCATGGACGCCCCCGCCCGCCTGCACCTGGACCGCGACAAGGGCCTTGAGGTCGAGTGGCCCGACGGCGCCGTGGTGTTCTATCCCGTGGCGTGGCTGCGGAGGATGTCGCCCTCGGCCGAGGCGCGCCAGCTGCGCGAGCAGATGTCGTCGAACCCGCTGACGGTGCTGCCGGCGTCG
>CALKYH010000097.1 GCA_938003595.1 uncultured bacterium | reverse complement strand
TCCGATCACTGGTCGCGCTCAACGCCGTCCTGCTGGCGGCGCTCGCGGTCGTCACCCTCGCGCCCACCGCGCAGGGGCAGAACGCCGCTCGATCGCGCAGCCAGTACACGATGCTCTCCGGGCAGATCCAGGGCGGTTCCGCCTTCGGCATCTACATCTACGACGCCGGCAACCTCGAGCTGGTCGCCGTGACCTACGACATCAGCCGTCAGAAGCTGGTGCCCATCGGCTTCCGCGACATCAACGCCGATTCGGGCCGCGGCCCGGTCAAGACCCGCTGATCACCCGGGGAGCGCCACCATGAGTCATTCCACCACCGAGACTTCCGCGAAGACCCGGATCGACAGCGGCGCCGCGACCCTCTGGGCCAGCGCCATGATCATCCTGGCCCTCGTCATCATGCAGGCCGGTCGCCTGGGCGCCGGTTCCCAGGCCAGGGCCGAGGTCACCGAGATCGGCGACACCGTTCTGCTGACCGCCTTCGCCGAGGCCAACGAGCAGGTGCTGCTCGTCCTGGACTCCCGCGCCGACACCCTGCTGGTGTACAGCGTCGTGAACCGCAACTCGGTCGTCCTGCGCGAGACCAAGAATGTGACCGAGCTGTTCGCCGAGGTCCGGGGCGGCACGCTCCCGGGCGGTCGGCCCAAGCGGTAAGATCCCGCTGTTCCCCGCGTTCCGCCTCTCTGGGGCGGGCGCCGTCTGCGTCTGAAACCGTGCTCGCCTCGCCGGGCGTCGGCACGGACCTGAAACCCTTCGGCCCGGCGCCAATCCGCATCTTCCACTCCGCCCCCGGCGCCGCGCCCGGGGTGGGCCCACGCCGACGCAGGCAGGGACGCTCCACCATGTCGATCTTTCCCCTCCCGCAGTTCGAGGCGGACCTCGAAGAGGCCGACCGCGAGACCTATGCGCGGCTCAAGCCGCCGACCTCCGTCGTCGTCCGCTTCGGCCTCATGGGCCTCGTCGGCGAGTTCCCCTACGACGGCGAGTCCAAGCCGGGCTGCGGCTCCAAGATGGTCGCCCGCACGCCGCGCGGCACCGAACTGGGCGAGATGCTCACCAGCACCTGCCCGAACTCCGGCTGCTCCAAGAGCGTCTCGCGCCAGGAGATGCTGGAGTACATCGAGAACTCCGGCGGGCGCGACTACCCCTTCTTCACCGAGGGTCGCATCCTCCGCATCGCGACCGTCGAGGACCTCAACGCCCAGGCCCGGCTCGACGCCTCGCGCCCCGGCATGGTCAAGGCGGCGCGCGCGATGGTCGCGGACCTCGGGCTCCCCATGAAGATCGTGGACGCCGAGCCCATCCTCGGCGGCGAACGCCTGACCTTCTACTTCGCCTCGGAAGAGCGCGTGGACTTCCGTGAGCTGGTCCGACTCCTCGCGGCCGAGCACCACGCGCGCATCGAGCTCCGCCAGATCGGCGCCCGCGACGAGGCGCGCCTGACCGCCGACTACGAGCGCTGCGGCCAGCACTGCTGCTGCCGCCAGTTCCTCAAGGTCCTCAAGCCCGTCTCCATGCGCAGCGCCAAGGTGCAGAAAGCCACGCTCGATCCCCTCAAGATCAGCGGGCGCTGCGGGCGGCTCATGTGCTGCCTCCGCTACGAGGACGAGACCTACGAGACGCTCCGCAAGAAGCTGCCCCGCAAGGGCCTGCGCGTGGGCACGCCCGAGGGCAACGGCGTCATCATCGACAGCCAGATCCTCACCCAGCTCGTGCTCGTGGCGCTCGAGGACAGCCCCAAGAATGTCGCCATCGCCGTCGAGGACCTGACCGAGCCCGGCGTCGCCGCGCCCAAGCCGGACCCGATGCGCGGCGCCTCGCCCGAGGCGGTCGCCAAGCGCGCCGACGACCGGCGCCGCCCCGACGGGCGCCCGCCCCGCCAGCAGCAGCAGGACCGCTACCGCGAGAAGTCGCAGACCGAGGGCGACAAGACGACGCAGGGCGATCGACCGGCGCGCGACGGGCGCGGTCCTCGACCCGACGGCCGCGGCCAGCAGCAGCGCGGCCCCAAGCCGCCGAATCAACGACCGCCCCAGCCGCCGCCCCAACAGCCCCAGGGCGACAACGCCGGCCCCGAGAACGAAGGGCCGGCCGAGCCCGGCGCCGAGGGCGGGCCCAAGAAGCGCCGTCGTCGTCGGCGTCGTCGCGGGCGCGGCGGGCCCGACGGTGGCCGCGACGGCGGCGATCGCCCCGGCGCCCCCGGGAGCCCTGAGAGCGGTTCTTGAGCAACAACGAACGATCCGGCGCCCCATCGCCGATATCGTTCGGGCCCATGTCCGAGTCAGCCCCCACCGACGCGCCGAGTTCTGCACCGGCGGAAGGTGCGGCGCCGTTCCCTGTCCGAACTCCCGTCGCGGGCGGCGGCTCGGAGACCATCAAGTCCACCCTCATCTCGCTGCTCATCGCCTTCTCGCTGACGCTGGTCGTGCGGGCGTTCGTGGTGGAGGCGTTCATCATCCCCACCGGCTCCATGGCGCCGACCCTCAACGGCCGGCACATGCGCTTCCACAGCCCCCAGACCGGCTTCGACTGGGCCGTCAATCCCTGGCGGGGCCGACGCGGCGACGGCGCGGAAGAGGCCTTCGTCGATGCGATGGACCCCTCCAGCCGCCTGCGCCTGGAGATGCCCAACAACGACATCGTCGCGGGCGACCGCATCCTGGTGCTCAAGTTCCTGGGCTCGATCTTCCCGCCCTCGCGCTGGGATGTGGTGGTCTTCAAGAACCCCGAGCATCCGAGCGAGAACTACATCAAGCGGCTCGTCGGCCTGCCGAATGAAGAGGTCTGGATCGCGGACGGCGACATCTTCGTCCGCGAGCCCGGCGCGCACGACGAGTCGCGGGCCGCCTGGCGCATCGAGCGCAAGCCCGAGCGCGTGCAGCGGGCGCTGTGGTGGACGCTGTTCTCGACCGAGATGACGCCCTTGGACGCCGAGCACAGCGGGGTCTACTGGCGCGGCCCGTGGACGCCGGAGGATCCATCGCGTTGGACGATCGACGGCCCATCCATGCGCGTCGAGGGCGATGCGCCCGCGGAGCTGGCCTGGGACAACGACCGCTGGCCGATCGATGACTGGATCCCCTACAACGACGCGCCGGACATCCGGTTGAGGGCGCCGCGGTTCCCGGTGTCGGACCTGCGCCTGCGCGCCGTGGCGAGGCCGGAGGGCCCGGGCCTGCGCGCGACTGCGTCGCTGCTGGCGCTCGGGCACGAGTTCCGCGCCACGATCGACAGCGACACGGCGCGGATCGAGATGCGCACGGTCGCGGGCGGCGGCGGCGATCGAGACTGGCGGACGCTCGCGGAGGCGCCCTTCACCGGTTTGTCGCCGGGGCGCGCGACGAGCCTGGAGTTCCGCCATGTCGATCAGGCGCTGTCGGTCTGGATCGACGGCGAGCGCGTCGCCTACGCCGAGTACGACTGGGGCCCATGGGAGCGTCTGCGGTTCGCGCTGGGTCAGGACGAGGCGGGCCTGGAGCGCGAGCTGAGGCGGGCGCGGGGCAACGCGCTGGCCGAGGGCGATCTGTACCAGTCGCCGCGCGTCTCGTGGCGGTTCGAAGGTTCTCCGGCGACGCTCACGCGCGTGGGCCTGGACCGGGACCTGTACTACGAGGCGTCGGAGTACCTGGGCAGCGCGCTGCCGCTGAGCCCGGCGCTGGCGACGCACCCGGCGAACCTGCCCGCCCTGGGGCCGGACCAGTACTTCGTGCTGGGCGACAACAGCGCCTCGTCGAAGGACGGGCGCCTTTGGGACACGGTGGACCCGTGGGTGCGCGCGGAGATCGACGAGACGATGGGCGTCGTGCCGGGCAAGCTGCTCATGGGCAAGGCGTTCTTCGTGTACTTCCCGGCGCCGCACGAGGTGCGGATCGGGTCCGGCCTGCACCGCATCGTGCCGGACTTCGGGCGGATGCGGCTGATCCGATGACGATCAGATCCCGTAGATCGGCCTGAGCTTGCCCTCGAGGTGGCGCATCAGCGCCTCATGGCCCAGGCCCTGGCCGGTGATCTTCTTGCACAACTCCTCCGCGCGATAGAGCCGCCCGTGCCGGTGGATCTTGTCCTTGAGCCACGCCAGCGTCGGCGCGAACTCGCCCCGGCTGTGGCGGTCCTCCATGTCCGGCATCTCGCGGAGCATCGTCTCCCACAGCTGCGCGGCGTAGCAGTTGCCCAGCGAGTAGGTCGAGAAGTACCCGATCGCGCCCATCGACCAGTGCACATCCTGCAGGCAGCCGAGCCGCGCCTCCGGGACGGTGAGCCCCAGGTCGCTCTTCATGCGCTCGTTCCAGACGCCGGGCAGGTCCTTGACCTTCAGATCGCCCGCGATCAGCGCGCGCTCCAGGTCGAAGCGGAGCATGATGTGCAGGTTGTAGGTCGCCTCGTCGCTCTCGACGCGGATGAAGTGCGGCTTGACCAGGTTCGAGGCGCCGTAGGCCTGCTCGACCGTGAACCTGCCGAACGCCGGGCCCATGATCCTGGCCGCGTGGGGCAGGGCCCACTTCCAGAACGCCGGGGAGCGGCCGATGAAGTTCTCCCACATGCGCGACTGGCTCTCGTGGATGCCCAGGCTGATGTAGGTCGCCAGCGGCTGGCCGAAGCGCTCGGCCTTGGGCAGGCCCTGCTCGTAGAGCGAGTGACCGGACTCGTGCAGCGTGGTGAAGACCGAGTCCATCGCCCGCGCCTCGTTGTAGCGCGTGGTCATGCGGATGTCGCCGGGGCCGACGGACTCCGAGAACGGGTGCGTCGAGACATCCAGCCGGCCGCCGTTGAAGTCGTAGCCCACGGCCTCGGCCACGAAGCGGTTGAACGCGACCTGGGCGGGCTCCGGCGCGCCCACATCGAGGAAGGCGCCGTCGGGGCGCTTCTTCGCCGAGGCGATCGCGGCGATCAGGGGCGTCAGCCGCTCGCGCAGCGGCCTGAACACACGGTCCACGCGCCAGGCGGTCATGCCCTGCTCGTACTCATCGAGCAGCGCGTCGTAGAGCCCCGTGGTCTCGCCGGGCAGCGTGGGCTTGGGCACGCCGTAGCACTCGGCCTTGCGCCGGTTGAGGGCGACGACCTTCTCGAGCCACGGCGCGAAGGCCGCGAAATCGCTCTTGCCCCGCGCTTCGCGCCAGACCTCGATGGACTGGGAGAAGGTCTGGGCCATCTCCTGGACCAGCTCGGTGGGGAGCTTCGTGGCGCGGTCGTACTCGCGCTGGGCCTCGCGGATGTTCGCCGCGGCGCCGGGGTCGGCCATCACCGCCGCGTCCGCGGCGCAGGTCTGCAGCAGTTCGCCGATGCGGGGCGCGGTCCAGGCCTTGTGGACGACGCCGGACATCGCCGCGAGCTGATCCGCCCGCAACGGCCCGCCCGCGTGGGGCATGATCGTCTCCTGGTCCCAGCCCAGCAGAGTCTGCACCGAGTGCAGCGTCGCGGCGTCGCGCAGCAGGCGCATGAGTTCGTCGTAGGGCTTGCTGGCCTGGCGGACGGGGTCGGCGGCTAGAGGCATGGAGCGGTCTCCTCGCGAGGGGTCTGGTCGGATCCGGACCCCATCGTAGTCGAGGAGCCGGTGCGGTTAGCAGCCCGTCCCGTACGCGCCCAGCACCGTGTTCAGGTCGGCGAAATCCACATCGCCGTCGCCGTCCAGATCGCCGCTCAAGCCCGCGCCGCTCTGGCCGTACTCGCCCAGCAGCAGATTGAGGTCGTTGAAGCCGACCTCGCCGTCGCCATCGACATCGCCGGGGCACGGCGGCGCGCCCGTGCTGACCGCGAAGACGCGGAAGACGGACTGGGCCGTGAGCGGCAGCTCCAGCGTGGTGAAGTACGCGCTGTCGCCGGCGGGCGTGAAGTTCGCCTGCGTGTAGACGCTCACCTCCGCGCCCGTGTCGTCCACCAGGCCCTGCGACCAGATGACCTCGCCATCAGCCGTGCGGCGCGCCTCCATGAACGAGGGCTGCGAGAAGGACACGCTGCCCAACGCGAGCAGCATCGGCGCCGTGGGGCTCGGCACGGGCTCCTGGTAGATCGCCATCTCCTGCTTGGTCCAGATCTCGTCGTTGTCGGGCGTGACGGCGGTCAATCGCCCCAGGTCCCAGCCGAAGTAGATCACGCCGTCGGGCCCGACGACGGGTCGCGTCGCGCCGGAGGCGATGCCGGGGTCGTAGCGCCAGGATCGATCGCCATCGGCGTTGAACGCCTGCAGGCCCCAGCCGAGCCCGCCCAGGCCGGTGAACTCCATCATGTAGAAGTCGCCCGAGCCGTCGCGCGCCGCCGCGAGCTGACCCTGACCGACATCGTTGCCGCCCGCGGTGAGCGTCGCGAAGAGTTGCTGGCCGTCGTCGATCGCGAAGCCGTAGTTGCGGCCGTCGCCGTTGCGATCGGCGGTGAAGATCAGCTGATCGGGCGCGCCGCCGGGCGAGGAGGGCCCGAAGATCATCGCCTGGCCAGACGCCGCGTCCTCGAAGACCGGGGGGTTGGCCGCCTTGGTCCAGGCCGGGGTTCCGTTGGTGTTGATCGCCAGGACATCGTACGGGTTGCCGAGCAGCGTCGATGCGTTCAGCGCCGCGTAGAGCCGGCCGTCGGGTCCGATGGTCGGCCCCGCCTGCCAGGTGACGGCGATCGGGACGGTGAAGGTCCACTTGTGCGAGCCGTCGGGATTGAACGCGACGAGCTCGACGGTCATGCCCAGCGGGTTCGTCGCCACATAGATCGTGCCGTCGGCGTCGACCTGCACGGGCGCCTCGTCAGCGTTGCCCTGCTGGCCGAGGAGCGCATCGACGATCCACAGCAGCGCGCCGTCGGGGCTCATCGCGTACAGGGCGCCCCTGATGTCGCTGAAATAGATGTTCCCGTTCGGCCCGATGGTCGGCGGGAACGACACATAGTCGCCGTCGCCCTCGAACACCCACTGCACCCGCCCGTTCGGCTCGCGCGGGACGATGGTGATCGGCATGGGGTCGCTGACGACGCCCAGGTTCGTCACCGTCAGCTGCGCGGGTCCGGGCGTGAGGCCCTCCGGCACATAGCCGACGATCTTTGTGCTGGACCATTGACGCACGATGCCCGGGACGCCGTTGACGAGAAACTCGCCGTTGCCGGGCGAGCCCATGTCGGAGCCCTGGATGATGATGCGGTCGCTGCCGGTGACGGTCGTGCGGGAGATGGACGCGATCGTCGGCTGGACCGCGCCCGCCTGGCCATAGAGCGAGATCACCGCGTCCGCGTTGATCGGCGTGCTGAAGAAGGCGTCCTGACGCCACAGGCCGTCGCCGAGATTATTGCGGAACTGCACGGGCGCGTTGATGGGGCTGCCGCGGTTGGATTGCACGAAGTTCCACACGCCGCCGACGCCGAACTGCACCTGGATCGAGATGAAGTGCCAGCCGCTCGCCTCGAAGGGCTGCGGCAGGTCGATGGTGAGCTGGCCGGGATAGGTCCCGGTGTAGGTGAAGCCGCCGTTGAGCGGCACGAACTGCTCCTGCTGCACCGCGCCCGGGCCCGCGCTGGTCCACTCGTAGAACCGGACCCAGACCCCGTCCACCACCGGCGGCTGGCAGTTGAAGCACCCGCCGCCCGGCGCCACGATCCGCTCGATCACGCCGGTGGCGTTGAAGTCGTCCGCGACCTCCTGGTCACGGGGCGAGGTTCCGCCGTGCACGACGGTGTAGCTCGTGTTGAAGGTCGAGGCCGAGGGGTACGGCGTCTGCCAGAGGATGTCCTCGCCAGCGAGCGCGCCCGACGTGCACAGGATTGCCAACAGAAGAGCGATTGATCGGAATGGGACAAAGGGCATTGGCGTTGACTCCTTAGTGTGGAGTTCGGTCCAGTCCGCGGCGACGGCCGCCACGGGACAGAACCTCATGCAACAGCGGCGCCATGGCCCCAATCGCCCGAGGAAAGCCCTGCCTGCGGTCCCGGCGCGGCGGATATCAGCCAGTGGCCGAAGTCAGCCGTGCGTCAGCAGTCGGTGTTAAACGCGCTCAGCACGACATTCAGGTCCCCGAAGTCCACATCGCCATCGTCGTCGAAGTCCGCCGCAGCGTTGTAGCTCGGCTGACCGTCGAATGTATTGAACGCGCTCAGCACTGCATTCAGATCGGCGAAGCCGATGAAGCCGTCGCCATCCACGTCGCCGGGGCACGGCGCCGCGGAGAAGCCGCGGACCACGACCACGCGGCTCCCGGCGCCGAAGGTGGAGAAGAAGAAGTCTCCGGTTGTGGGCTCCAGGTACGCGCCCTCGGCGCCGCTCAGGCCGCTGATGAAGGTGCGGCGTGTCGACACGATCGGGTCGCCGTTCGCGTCCAGCTCGTAGGCGACAACCTTGCCCCCCGCGTAGTCGCACACGATGATGCTCGGGTTGGGGAACAGCGGCGAACCGGGCGTGACATAGATGATGCCCTCGGGGCCGCCGCCGATGTTCGGGCCGACCGTGAGGCTCGCGATGTCGTACGAGCCGTCGCCGGCGGGTGAGAGGTCCGCGCGCGCCCAGAGGGCCGAGTTGTACGAGGCGAGCGCCATGACGCCGCCGGTCGATTGGTATGCGGCCGGCACGAACTGCAGCGCGCCGACCGACCCTGTGAACCCGTTGATCGCCAGAGAGTCGGTCCGATGCATGGTCGTCTCGCCCGGCAGGATCTGGCCCAGTTGGTGGAGGCTGTACCGGGTGAAGAACAGGACTCCGCCGGGCCCGTAGGCAAGGCCGCCGTCATTGTGCGGCGCGTCGGCGAAGTACGTGCTCGCGCCCGCAAAGCCGGTCACCCGGCCTTCGGTGCGCTCGAGCGGAACGGCGTGGATCACGCCCAGAGGGCTGTTTGCGGCGCCGCCGATCAGCAGCGTGTTCGCGTCGTTCGCCTTCAAGGTCAGGCCGCCGAGGGGCGACGGCACGCCGACCGGATTGCCCAGGTCCACGAGCGTGTACACGGAGTCGAACGGGGGCTCCACGGTCTGGCCGAGCGCCAGCGGCGAGAGCGACAGCGAAGCGGCGAGGGCCGTGACGGCGGTACGAACGACGGGCATGGGATCTATCTCCGGTCGGTGCATCTGCGGGGCCATCCTCACGAGGGACCGTGCTGTCAAGGTACGGTTGGGCCTCGCAAAGGCAAGAAAAAACCGGCGCCTCCGCGGGTGCGAAGGCGCCGGTGTGAGGAATCTGTTTGGAGAACGCGGGCTCAGCCCTTGCGGTTCTTGCTCTTCCACTGGCTCTTGAAGTTGTTGACCGCGTCAACCAGCTTCTTCTCGAGCGCGTCGTCGAAGGCCTTCTTCTGGTTCAGCTCGTCCCAGATGGGCTTGTTGATCGTCGTGAAGGACTCGAGCATGTCGCGCTCGAACTGCTGGACTTCCTTCACCTCGATGTCGTCCAGCAGGCCCTTGGTGCCGGCGTAGATCGAGATCGTCTGATCGACGACGGTCTGGGGCACATACTGGGGCTGCTTGAGCAGCTCGACCATGCGCCGGCCGCGGTCCAGCTGGCGCTGGGTGGCCTTGTCGAGCTCGGTGCCGAGCTGGGCGAAGGCCTCCAGCTCGCGGGCGGCGGCCAGGTCCAGTCGCAGGGAGCCGGCGATCTTCTTCATCGCCTTCACCTGGGCGGCGCCGCCGACTCGGGAGACCGAGATGCCGACGTTCACCGCGGGGCGGATGCCCGCGAAGAACAGCTCGGGCTCGAGGTAGATCTGCCCGTCGGTGATCGAGATCACGTTCGTCGGGATGTACGCCGAGACGTCGCCCTCCTGCGTCTCGATGACCGGGAGCGCCGTCAGCGAGCCGCCGCCGTTCTCCTTGGAGAGCTTGGTGGCGCGCTCGAGCAGGCGGGAGTGGAGATAGAACACGTCGCCGGGGTACGCCTCGCGGCCCGGGGGGCGGCGGAGCAGCAGCGAGAGCTGGCGGTAGGCGACGGCCTGCTTCGAAAGGTCGTCGTAGATGACCAGGGCGTGCTTGGGGGTCTTGCCCTCCTTGCCCTGCCACATGAAGTACTCGCCCATCGCGCAGCCGGAGTAGGGCGCGATGTACTGCATCGGCGCCGGGTCCGACGCGGGGGCGCTGACGACGATGGTGTAGTCCATCGCGCCGTTCTTCTTGAGCGCCTCGACGACCGAGGCCACGGTCGAGGCCTTCTGGCCGACCGCGACATAGATGCAGACCACGGCCTCGGGGGTGCCCCAGTACTGCTTCTGATTGATGATGGTGTCGATCGCGATCGCCGTCTTGCCGGTCTTGCGGTCGCCGATGATGAGCTCGCGCTGGCCGCGACCGATCGGGATCATGGCGTCGATGGCCTTGATGCCGGTCTGCAGGGGCTCGTGCACGGGCTGACGGTCGGCGATGCCGGGGGCGATGATGTCGACCTTGCGGCGGGCCGCGGCGCGGATGGCCGGGCCGCCGTCGATGGGCTCGCCCAGGGGGTTCACGACGCGTCCGAGCATCGCCTCGCCGACGGGCACCTCGAGCAGGCGGCCGGTGGAGCGGACGGTGTCGCCCTCCATCACCGAGAGATAGTCGCCGTAGATGACCGCGCCGATGGTGTCGGTCTCGATGTTCATGACCTGGCCCATGATGGAGCCCTTGTCGGTCTGGAACTCGAGCAGCTCGCCGGCCATCGCCTTCGACAGGCCGTAGATCCGCGCGATGCCGTCGCCGACGGTGATGACCCGTCCGACATCCGAGACCTCCAGCTCCGACTGGAACTGCTGGATCTCTTTCTTGATGATGCTCGTGATTTCGTCCGTCTTGATCTTCATGGCTTGCTCCCGGCGGGGGCCGGCTAGGTGTCGCTCGATCGAAGCTTCGGCCGCGGCGTGTTCCGCCGCGTCGACTCGGGCCGGCTACCCGTCACGGGCGAGCCGGCGGTGTGGTTTCATTCGTGGATGTCGAACTCCATCGTGACGGTCATCTGCACGCGAACGGTTCCGGGCGTCAGCGACGGCGCCGGCGCGCCGCCCGAGGCGTCGCCGAACTCCATCCGCGCCATCATCATGGGCATCGGGCGCTCGGCGCCGCCCAGCGAAACATGGCGCACCCGGCCCAGACGCACGCCCGAGGCGCCGGCCAGGATCTCGGCGTCGCGCCGGGCGTTCTTCGCCGCGGCGGCGATGGCCTCGCTCCGGCCCTGCTCGCCGGAGAGGCCGAACTGCACAAAGTCGATGTTGTTGGCGCCGGCGTTGACCGCCGCCTGGATGGCCTTGCCGGCCATGTCCAGCTTCGTCGTGCGGACCAGCACGGCGTTGTTCACCTGGTAGCCCGTGATGGCGCCCTGGCGGTAGCCGTTGCCGGGCTCGTACACGGGCGAGATCGTGAAGTTCGAGGTGGTCGTCTCGTCTTCGGTCAGGCCCAGGCCGCGCAGCGCCGCGAGCACGGCCTCGACCTTCGCCTGGTTCGCCGTGAGCGCCGCGTCGGCGGTCTTGGCGTCGGCGAGCACGCTGACCTGGATCTGGACCTGGTCCGCCGGGACATCGACCCCGCCCACGCCGCTGACGGTCAGTCGGGCGATCTGCGGGTCGTTCGCCGGCGCCTGCTGCGCCCACGCCGCGCCGCCGCCGCTCAGGGGCGCGAGGGCGCCCAGGGCGAGGGAGGCGATCAGGATGGAGGCGGAGGGGCGCATCAGATGGTGTCCTTGCCCTCGATGATCTGGTTCATGCGCTCGCGCATCGCGGCGCCGCCCTGGCCGTTGAGCCGCTCGCGCATGCGGCGGAGGCGGGTGGCGATGCTGGCGTCGATGAGCTGGTCGCCGATCTGCAGCTTCACGCCGCCGAGCATGGTCTCGTCGGTGTAGGCGTGGATGACCGGCTCCTTGCCGATGGCCTTGCGCAGGGCGGAGGCCACGCGCTCGCGCAGGTCCTGGTCGATCGGCGCCGCGGTGTAGACATCCACCTCGACCAGGCCGAAGTGCTCCTGCACCATCTCGTCGTAGGCCGACGCGATGACGGCCAGGTGCGAGAGCCGGTCCTTCTCGTTGAGGGTGAGCAGGAAGCGCAGGATGAGGTCGCTGGTGCGGCCCTTGAGGATGGTCTTGAGGGACTCGTCGCGCTTGACCGTGGGGACGATCCGCGAGGAGAGGAACTCCCCGAAGCTGCGGTCCTGACGCGCGAGCTCGACCAGATCGCCGAGCTCGGCGCCGGTGTCCTCGATCGCGTTGCGCCCGCCCTGCTCGTTGGCCAGCTCGAAGAGCGAGCGGGCGTAGAGCCGGGCCACGGCGTCGGGCTGGGATTCGATCATCGGCATGGGTTCAGCCCTTCACGGATTCCAGTTCGCCCAGGGACTGCTCGATGAGCCGACGATGGTCGTCGGGACGGATCTCGCGCTGCAGGATCTTGGCCGCCAGCTCCGACGCGATGGTCGTCGCCTGGGCGTAGATCTCGTTGATGGCCTCGCGCTTCGCGGCCTCGATGTCGCGGGTCGCCCGCTCGCGCAGGTGGCCCAGCTCGACATCGGCCTTGGCCTTGAGCTCCGCGGCCATCTTCTGCTGCTCGCCCCTGGTCTTCTCGAGCATCGCCTGCGCCTCGGCCCGCGCCTCGGACAGGGACTTCTCGTACTGCTTGAGCGCGTCCGCCGCCTGCTTGCGGGCCTGCTCGGCCGACTCGATCTCGGACCGCATCTTGTTCTCGCGGTCCTGCAGACCCGTCAGGATCTTGGGCCACACATACTTGTGCAGCACGAACACCGCGATCCCGAACGCCAGCAGCGACGCGATGAACGCCGCGGGCTCGAAGTGCATCGGGTTGGAGTTCGCGGCGGCGGCGCCGTGGGCTTCGTCGGCGGCGAGGGCCAGCGCGGGGCTGAAGGCGCCGAGCATGGCCGCGAGCGTGAGTCGAGTGGTCATGGACCGACCTCTGTCAGGGCGCGCCGGGGCGCGCGAGCGGATCGACGGGTGACGGGAACGGGCCCCCGAGCATTCCGGCCCACCCGGGCCCCGCGCGACGCGCGGGGCCCGGTGGAGCGCGAGATTTCGGGAGCGGATCAACTTCAGATCAGGAAGATCGCCAGCAGGCCGACGACGACCGCGAACAGCGTGGCGCCTTCGACCAGCGCGGCCGTCAGGATCATGTTCGAGCCGATCTGCTGCGCCGCCTCGGGCTGACGCGCGATCGCCTCGACGGCCGAGCCGCCGATGCGGCCGATGCCGGGGCCGCCGCCCATGACGGCCAGGCCGGCCGCGAGACCCGCGCCCAGGCCCTTGCCGATCGGGGCGAGGTCCATGACAGCGCCTTCCGCGGCCAGGGCGGGGCTGGCGACCGCCGAGAGGGCGGCGAAGCCCACAACGGCCTTGACGATCGAAGAAGTCTTCATATCTCGTGCTCCACTTTCGAAATCTGGGACGCCCACTGCGGGCGTCGATGCTTGAGAAACCTCTGTCTGCGGGGCGAGCCCCCGCGGGATGGATCGGATCAGAGCGACGGCGCCGGCGCCTCGTGGCCGTGGCCATGGGCGTGCTCGTGCTCGTCGTGGTGATGGTGCGACAGCTGGGCGATGAACACGGTCACCAGGAACATGAACACATACGCCTGCAGCAGGGCGACGAACAGCTCGAGGAAGGTGATCGCCACCGCGGACACCACCGCGACGATCGAGATCGGCGCCCCGCCGAACACGCCCACGCCCTCCAGCGACATCTTCGTGAACATCAGCAGCGTCGCCAGCAGCGTGTGCCCGGCGACCATGTTCGCGAACAGACGAATCGCCAGCGCGAAGGGCTTGATGAAGGTGCCCAGGATCTCGACGGGGATCATGATCGGCCACAGCGCCATGGGCGCGCCCGCCGTGTAGTGCTTCAGGTAGCCCATCAGCCCGTTCTGCCGGATGCCGTTGAGCTGGATGATCACGAACGCGATGAGCGCCAGGGCGCCCGTGACCGCGATGTTGCCCGTCGCCGTGCCGCCCACGACCGCCCAGTGGGAGTCGTCGAACAGCAGGTAGCCGATCAGGTGCTGCAGGTCCAGCAGGGGGATCAGCCCCAGCAGGTTGTTGAACAGGATGAAGAAGAAGACCGTCCAGAGGTAGGGGATGAAGCGGTCCGTGTCCTTGCCCAGCTGGGGACGGACGACGTTCTCACGCAGGTACAGGCAGAACACCTCGATCATCTGACCGAGCGAGCCCTTCGTGATGTACCGGCTGGAGCCCTGCGACTCCGGGCCCGTCGAGATCGCGCGGGCGGCGCGGCTCAGCACCCACAGCGTCAGGAAGGTGGCGACGAACAGCGTCACCATGTGCAGCGTGAGGATGACGGGTTCGCCGTTGCCGCCGATGAGCGGCTTGTCGACGACATGCCCCAGAGGGTTGTCAGCGCCGAGTGTGAAGAGCGAGAGCATCGGGTCCTGCATCCTCGGGGGAGCGGCGGCGCTCCCCGCGCGCCTCAGAAGCGAGCGGTGATTCGATCACCCGCGGGAGACACTCCCGAGGGTTGGTTCCGTCTCCGATGATGAAGCCCGTGGCGCCCTGAGCCACCTCGACATCACCACCGACTCGGCCATCAACGCCGCGAAGTACGCCGCGGCCAGAACGAGCCCCATCGCCAGCGGATCCGGCGGCGAATGGGGGGCAAAGTATAACAGCGTCCCCAGCAGAAGCACGCCCCCGAAGCAAAGTCCTCGGCCCCCCAGCCAGGCCATCAGCAGCGACCCCACCGCCCGGGGCTTCCACGGACGGATCGCCACCGTCCCGATCGCGAACGCCCCCACCACCGACAGCCAACCCAGGACCACGCCGCTCACTCCGATCGGCCTGGCAAACCAAACAATCGCCAAACCCGCGGCCCCGACAGCCGTCGCCGCGCCCAGCGCCGCCCAGAGGGCCGACCATGGCATGGTGATCTTCGGCCCCACCGTCATCGGATTGACATAACCGCCCGCCGCCGCGGCGCTTGGGGCGTTCGGCACAGGCTCATCGCCGGTCATCGGCATCCCCCTTGTACCCCGGCTGGTCGCCCCCGTCGGGCTTGTCGTCCCACTTCTTCTCCCACTTGTCCCACTTCTCGTCCCACGGGTCGGCCTCCTCGGCCCCTTCCTTAGAGAAGGTCATGGGCGCCGCGGGCGGGATGATGGGCTTGGGCGGGTCCACGCCGTGCGGGTGCCTCTTCTTGAAGTCCGCCGCGGCATCGCGGCTGATCTTCGTGGCGTGGCGCAGGAAGTTGTACCCCCCGCCCAGGATCCCCACGACCGCCCCCCCGATCACCCCCCAGGGCAGCGTCCCGGCGAAGTGGTCGATCAGGTAGCCCAGCAGCGTCATTCCGATGATGGACCCGGCCAGCTCGGTCCCCATGCCGCTGATCCGCACCAGCTGGCTGGACTGCCGATCGGCCTCGGTCGTTTCTCGGGGGAGGATGGGGGACATGGAAACCGGACGATACCTCCACATCCAACCGGGGGCCGCGCCGCGAGCCGCCGCATGATCGAGGTCAAGACAAGGGCTTCCGCCCCGGCAGGCCGGAAGACGACTCCCGAATCCGAGTTAGGATTCGGACTCGGTCGTCCGCTGGCCGACGACTCGTGCGCGGCCAGGCCCATTCCTCAAGTCTCCGAACCCCCCATTGACACTGTCCCGGCGTCTGCATGTCCGAAGATCTGGGCAATATCCGCCGGCGCGTGCTGGAGCCCGACGAGCGCATCGCCGAGCTGCTCTTCGGGCTGATCATGGCGCTGACCTTCACCGGTTCGCTGAGCGTCGCAGACGCGGGCCGCGACGATGTGCGGACGATGCTCATCGGGGCGATCGGCTGCAATCTGGCATGGGGGATCATCGACGCATCCTTCTATCTGATGGGCTGCCTTGCTCAGCGAGGCCAGGGGCTGAGGACGTTCCGCGCGGTGCAGAACGCCGCGGTCCCCGAGACCGCGCATCGGATCATCGCCGATGCGCTGCCAGGTCCGGTGGCCTCCGTCCTTGAGCCGACAGATCTTGAGTCCATCCGGAAGAAACTCATCAAGCTGCATGTGCCGCGCAACGCGGTGGGGATCCGCAAGCACGACCTGCTTGCCGCGCTCGGCATTCTGCTGCTTGTCTTCGTCGCTACATTCCCGGTGGCGGTCCCGTTCCTCTTCATGCAGGGCGTGGCCCCCGCCGCTCGTGCGTCGAACGCAGTCGCCATCCTGATGCTCTTTCTCCTGGGACGCGCATACGGGCGTTGTGTAGGACGCGATCCGTGGATCGTGGGCGTCATCATGGTGATCTTCGGCGCGATCCTCGTGGGCATGACCATCGCGCTTGGAGGCTGAGCATCGCTCGAACCCCGATCATCGCCTCGACGCTCTGGACGCTGCTGGGCGCGGTCTCCCCGGCGCAGCCTGCCGCCGACGGGCCCGGCCCCGCTCCTCTCGAAGCCGGCGGGCCCACGCCGCCCGAGGTTGGGGCGAGCGACGTGTGGTCGATCGAGGCGTCGCTCTTCTTTTACATCGTGCCCGACGACAAGGACTATGCGCAGCCCACGGTCATGGCCGACCACGATTGGCTGCATTTCGAGCTGCGCTACAACTACGAGGCGCTCGACACCGGCTCGATCTGGCTCGGCTGCAACTTCGAGGGCGGTGAGGCGCTGGAGTGGGCGATCACGCCGATGATCGCCGGAGTCGTGGGAGACACGATGGGCTTCGCCGTCGGGTTCGAAGGCTCTCTCCACTGGTGGAAGCTCGAGCTCTACGTCGAGAGCGAATACGTGATCGACGCGGACGACGCCTCGGGAAACTTCTTTTACAACTGGTCGGAGCTGACCCTGTCGCCGGTCGAATGGTTCCGGTTCGGCCTGGTCACGCAACGCACACGGTTTAGCGGCGGCGGAAACGACCCGCAGCTCGGCGTCCTTGCAGGATGCACGGTCGGCGCTGTGGACCTCAACGCCTACGTGCTGAATCTCGAGGAGGACAAGCCAACCGTCGCGTTCTCGGTAGGGCTCTCGTTCTAGGGCCGGCGGACACAGCCATCCCGGGCCCCCGAGGAGCGGGGCGGATCGACGCCCACCCGCGTTCCGACCCTCGGAACGCCGTTCCCCGACCGCGAGGCCGGCATTTTCCTGACCCATTGACGATCCCCCGCGTCCAAACCGACGAATAAGGAGATAGGAGGCCGCGCTCGACCATGGTCAGCCGCATCGAACAGGACTTCCAGCGCTTCCGCCAGATCGTCAAGGGGAAGATCCGCCACGACCTGCGCA
>CALKYH010000096.1 GCA_938003595.1 uncultured bacterium | reverse complement strand
ACCAGCGGGCTGGACCCCTCGCAGATCGTCGAGACCCGCGCCCTGCTGCGCTCCCTCGCCGGGCGCCACACCGTCATCCTCTCCTCGCACATCCTGCCCGAGGTCGAGAAGACCTGCCAGCGCCTGATCATCATCGCGCGCGGGCGCGTGCTCGCCGACGGGACTCCGGCCGAGCTCGCGGCGCTGCACGGCTCCAATGTCGTCGTCCTGGAGTTCGCCTCGCCCAACCGGGCGCCCATCGTCGAGGTCCTGCGCACCGTGTCCGGCGTCGCCTCACTGGAGGAAGTGGACGCCCCCTACGGCTGGCGGCGGGTGCGCGTCCGGCCGCTCGACCCCAAGGAGGACCTCCGCCACGCGCTGGCGGCGCAGGTCGTCGCCTCCGGCGGCGAGCTGCGTGAACTGCGGCGCGAGGACGACGCGATCGAATCACTCTTCGCGGCGCTGATCGAACGCGCGGAGGGCGCCGCGCCGTGACCGCCGCCCTCGCCATCGCCCGACGCGAGTTCGCCTCGCTCTTCTCCCTGCCGATCGGCTGGGTGGTCATCGCGCTGCACCTGACGCTCTCGGGCGCAGTCTTCGCCATCGGCGCCCTGCGCCCGGGCGAGCCGGCCTCCATGCGCCTGTTCTTCGCCCTCTCGAACTGGACGCTCATCTTCGTCGCCCCCGCCATCTCCATGCGCCTGCTCGCCGAGGAGCAACGCACCGGCTCGATCGACCCCCTGATGGCGGCGCCGGTCAGCGAGTGGGCGATCGTCGCCGGCAAGCAGCTCGCCGCCGCGATGTTCCTCGTCGTCATGCTGGCGCCGACGCTGCTGTATGTCGCCGTGCTCGCGGCGCTGTCCACGCCGGACTACGGCGCCATCGCGCTGGGATATCTCGGCCTGCTCCTGCTGGGCGTCTTCTACCTGGCCATCGGCCTGCTGTTCTCGGCGCTGACCTCCAACCAGATCGTCGCCTTCCTCGGCACGGTGTTCTTCATCCTGCTGCTGCAGCTGGCCTCGGGGCGCGGCGCCCTGATGCTCGGCCCGCCGCTGGACCGCTACCTGCTCGCCTTCTCCGTCGAGCTGCGCCTGGCCGACTTCGGCAAGGGCGTGCTCGACTCGGCGCATGTGGTGTTCTTCCTCGCGGGCAGCGCGTGGTTCCTCGTGGGCGCGGTCATCGCCCTGCAGAGCCGGAGGTGGCGATGAACGCCGGCGCCCGGAACCGTCGTCTGCGCTTCGGCCTGCGCGCCGGGGCGATCCTGCTCGCGGCCACCGTGGTCTGCATCGGCGCCGCGCTGCTGGCGGATTCCTACGCCCCCGCCCGCGCCCGCATCGACCTCACCGAGGCCCGGCAGTTCTCGCTCTCCGATCGCACCCGCGCCCTGCTCGCCCGGCTCGACGGCCCCGCCGACATCCTCGTGGTCCCCGGCGCCGCCGCGCAGAACGCCGACCCGCGCGCCTTGGCCCAGCTCCGCGACCTGCTCGACGAGCTCCGCCGCGCCTCGCCGAAGATCGGCGTCGTGTGGATCGACAGCGCCGCGGGCGCCGACCGCGCCGCCGAGACCCTCGCCCGCCTCGCGGACTCCCGCGCCGAGGCCGTCGCCGCGCACACCGCCGCCATCGACGGCGCAATCGCCCAGGCCCGCTCCGTCGCCGATTCGCTCGGCGCCCTGTCCGATGCGCTGCTCGCCGCCCGCGACGCGCTGCCCGGCGTCGATCCGCAGCGTGAGCGTCTCGCCCAGTTCGCCGGCGGCGCCCGCGTTCGCGCCGGTGAGATCCGCGCCGCGGCGGAGGCCGCGGAGCGCGAGAAGGCCGTCAGCCTCGGCGGAGCTCCCATCCCCGCGGCCGACCGCGTCCGCGACAGCCTCGGCGTCTCGCTGAGCCGGCTGGGAACGGAGCTCGACGCCGCCGCGCAGACCATCCCGACCGCGCAGGGCGCCGCCGCCGAGGCCGCGACCCGCGCCCGCACGCTGGCCGAGTCCCTGCGCGACCGCTCCCTCGCGGCGAGCGAATCGCTCAACCGGCTCCAGCCGCTGGACCTGCTTTCGGTCGCGCGGCTGCTCGAGAAGGACAGCGCCGTCGTCGTCCTCACCGAGAAGGCCGTCACGGCGATCCCGCTGGCCAACCTCATGCAGCGCACGCCCGGGCAGGACGCCCGCTTCGCCGGAGAGGAACTCATCGCGACCGCGATCGGCTCGCTCTCGAGCGTGCAGGCGCCGGTCGTGGTCTTCGTGCACGCCGTCGATCAGGCGATGCTCTCGGAGACCGGCGCGCCCACCGGGCCCGACGCCCGCTTCATGCTCGCGCTGTTCGACCGGCTGCGCCTCGGGCGCGCCGACATCGCCGAGTGGCCCGTCGCCCTTCGCCCCGAGCGCCCCACCCGCGCCAATCTCAACGCCGGAGAAAGGCCGATCGTGTGGGTCGTGATCCCCAGCGGCGCCGCCGCGGCGGAGGGCTCCAAGCGCGCCGAGACCCTCGGCAAGGCGACAAAGGCGCTGCTTGAGGACGGCGAGTCCGTGCTGCTCAGCGTCGAGCCCTCGCCCCTGCCGCGCGTCGGATCGCCGGACCCCATGACCTCGTTCCTCGCCGAGTTCGGCGTCGACGCCGACTCCGGCCGCCCGCTGCTGCAGCGCATGGCCACGGCGCAGGGCGCGGTCGCCTGGCCGGAGTTCCGCCTGGCCGACGCCGACAAGGACCACCCCGTCGGCAGCGCGGCCCGCGGCCTGAGCGTCAACCTCGCCTGGCCGGTCCCGCTGACCCTCGACACCGCCCGCGCTGAACAGCGCAGCGTCTCGCTCTGGCCCCTGCTCACCGTGCCCGCCGACGCCGGGACCTGGGGCGAATCCCAGTGGCTGTCCTATCGCGCCCTGCCGCTGGAGGAGCGTGTGAACCCCCGCGCCCAACCCACCGCCGACCCGCAGCGAGACAACACGGCCGGGCCATGGGTCGTCGCCGCCGCCGCGGAGCGCGCCATGCCCGAGACCGGGCGCACGCAGCGCCTGGTGGTCGTCGGCGCCCACGGGTGGCACTTCGACGCCGTCGCCCGCGCCGCGCAGGTGGTGGAGGGCCGCTCGATCCTGGTGAACCCCGGCAACGCCGAGCTGTTCGACGCCGCGATCTACTGGCTCGCGGGCCTGGACGACCTGATCGCCCCGAGCCCCGAGGCGCGCCAGACGGCGCGCATCCGCCCCCTCTCGCCCGGCGCGCTCGGCGCCCTTCGCTGGACGATCGTCCTCGCGCCGCCGCTGGCCACGCTGCTGCTGGGGCTGGCGCTGCGGGCCTGGCGCGGCTGATCGGCGCCGGGTTTACACTGTGCCCATGTCCCGCTCCGCCGCGCTCCTGGCCGTCGCCCTCGCGATGTTCGTCTGCGCCGGCGTGTGGTGGCTGCTGGCCTCGCAGACGGGCGCGCCCGCGCCGCCGCCGGCGCTGCTGTCGTTCTCGCCCTCGGCGGTGAGCGGCCTCACGATCCGAGCCGGCGACGAGGTCCACACCCTGCAGCGCGACCAGGCCGGCGACTGGGCGCTGCTGCCCGGGCCCGTGGCCTCCGCCGCGGCCTGGCCGGTGAACGCGGGGCAGGTGCGCGCGGCGCTGAGCGTGCTCTCCGACATCCGCTTCGAGGCCGCCGAGGACCCCGGCGTGGTCGAGAGCGCGCCGACCATCACGCTCACCACGCAGGACGACTCCCGGCGTTCGATCGCGTTCGTCGGCCAGCCCATCGGCGGGCGGCTTCTGGCGGTCGCCACCGACGCCGAGGGCCGCCGGCGCGCAGGGTTCATCGACGCCTCGATCCGCGACATGCTCCTTTCGCCCGGCCCGCGCGGCTGGCGCACGAAGATGGCGCTGCCCGGCGTGGGCGTTGAAGTCTCGCGCGTCCGGTTCACCACGCCCGACGGGACGCTGCTGCTCGGGCAGGTCGGCGGGCTGTGGACCCTCCGCGAGCCCGTCGGCGCCCGCGCCGACGACGCGGCGGTGCAGAACATCCTCGCCACGCT
>CALKYH010000095.1 GCA_938003595.1 uncultured bacterium | reverse complement strand
CCCGGGCGCTTGACGCCGTCCTCGAACGGCTCAATCCCAATCAGTTCGCGGATCTGTGTGTCGCAGAGAACGGGCATAAAGGCCTCCCGGGCGGCCCTGGCGATCGGCCCGACACGCCCCCGAAGGAGCACGCCGAATCAGTCGCTCAGGCCGCCGCATGGACGGTGTTTGTATGGTATGCTTCGAGGCAGTTGAGGAGGAGACTCCCGGCTCCCACGGCCGGGGCTGCGAGCGAATCTAGAAGAGGCCTCGGGGCCTTGGAGGGGCCGAGGGTCTCGCCTGTCGCCCCGTCGGTTGCGGCCGTGCCCAAACATCCCCACGGCCGGTCGTGCGGGGCGAGAGAGGCAAGGTACACCACAACCACTAGTGGCCGCAAGACTCCACCTGCCCAAAATAATGTGGATTTTGGGTTGAGAAGGTGTCGGAATCCCTAAGTCATTCGCACACAATGCCTTCGAGGATCCGTCTCCACGACCGATTGGGGTGGATTTCAAGATTAACCCCCTGCTCACACAACCCGTAGTGGTGGCGGACCCGGTGGACAACCTGACGAGCCCTGTCGCCTCCTGTGGAGCGCCTGCCGACCCCGCCGCCGCGGCCCCCAGCGACCCCCGCCCGCTACCCTCTGCCGATGGACGAGCCAACGGTCATGGATGAACCCCAAACCAGCTCCGGCAGCGGCTTCGGCGGCCCCGACGACCCCCTCCTGGCCGGCATGACCGAGCCCCAGCGCGCCGCGGTCCTCCACACCGAAGGCGCCCTCCTCCTGCTCGCCGGCCCGGGCTCGGGCAAGACCCGCGTCATCACCCGTCGCATCGCCCACCTGGTCCGCATGGGCGTGCCGCCGTGGCAGATCCTGGCCGTCACCTTCACCAACAAGGCCGCCGGCGAGATGCGCGAGCGCGTGCACACGCTGCTCGAAGGCGACGAGCGCTCCACGCGGGGCCTGACCGTCACCACCTTCCACGCCCTGTGCGCACGCCTGCTGCGCCGCTACGCGGGCGAACTCAACATCCCCGGCTTCGACGGGACCTTCTCCATCTACGACTCCGCCGACCAGGCCACGCTCGTCAAGAAGCAGATCGCCGACCTGGGCCTCAGCACGAGCAACTTCCCGCCGCGCTCCGTGCTCTGGCACATCTCGCAGGCGAAGAACAAGCTGATGGACGCCGCGGCGTTCGAGAAGCACGCCTCCGACTTCCAGTCGCGCACCGTCGCCAAGGTCTTCCGCGCCTACGAGCGCGCCCTGCGCGCCGCCAACGCCGCGGACTTCGACGACCTGCTCATGCTCACCGTCCGCGTGCTCGAGCGCAGCGCCGACGCCCGCGCCGAGGTCCGCGCCCGCTGGCAGTATGTCATGGTCGACGAGTACCAGGACACCAACCACGCCCAGTTCTCCCTCGCGCGCCTCATCGCCGAGCGCAGCCCCGAGGAGAAAGCCCTCGGCGCCCGCGCCAACATCTGCGTCGTCGGCGACCCCGACCAGAGCATCTACGGCTGGCGCGGCGCCGACCTGAACAACATCCTCGAGTTCGAGGAGGTCTGGCCCGACGCCCGCGTCATCACACTCGGCGAGAACTTCCGCTCCCGCGCCCCCATCCTCGAGGCCGCCGACACCCTCATCAAGCGCAACCGCAAGCGCAAGCACAAGGCGCTGTTCACCAGCCGCAAGGGCGGCGTCGCGCCCGAGGCCATCCTCGTCGGCGACGAGCACCACGAGGCCCGCGTCGTGCTCGACTGGCTCCGCGCCCGCGCCGAAGAGGGCGTGCCCTGGAAGGAAATGGCCGTCTTCTACCGCACCAACGCCCTCAGCCGCGTCATGGAGGACGCCCTCCGCGCCGGCGCCGTGCCCTATGTCATCGCCCGCGGCACCGCCTTCTACGACCGCGAGGAAGTCAAGGACACGCTCGCCTACCTGCGCGTGCTCGCCAACCCCGCCGACGGCGTGTCGCTCGCGCGCATCGTCAACAAGCCCACGCGCGGCGTCGGCGCCACCTCGCTGCAGCGCGTCGAGGCCCACGCCGCCGACAACGGCATCTCCCTCCTCGACGCCATGCGCCAATCGTCGCGCATCGACGGCGTCTCCCCCCGCGCCGCCGCCGCCATCGACAAGTTCCTCGCCATGCTCGACCGCTGGACCGGCGCGGGCTCGTTCATGGGCGAGCAGGTCGGCGGCTCGCTCGCGGAGCTGGTCGAGCGCGTGGTGAAGGAATCCGGCCTTGAGAAGCTCCACGGAGCCGGCGACGGCGAGCAGGGCGAAGAGCGCCTGGCCAACCTCGCCGAGGTGGTGTCCTCCGCCGCCGAGTTCGAGAAGGAGTACGAGGCCGAGTCCGACGCCGCCGCCGACGCGCCCACCGAGGACGGCGCCCCGCCGCCGACGCCCCCGCTGCTCGCGCTGCTGCGCGGCTACCTCGAGGCCGCGTCCCTCGTCGCCGACGCCGACGCCATCGACCCCGCCAACGGCGCCGTCACGCTCATGACCCTGCACGCCGCCAAGGGCCTGGAGTTCGACGCCGTCGCCATGATCGGCCTCGAGGACGGCCTGCTCCCCCACTCCCGCTCGCGCGAGAACGAGGCCGAACTCGAAGAAGAACGCCGCCTCTGCTTCGTCGGCGTCACCCGCGCCCGCGAGCGTCTGCTCCTGACAAGCGCTCGGATGCGCACGCTGCGCGGCATCCCCGAGCGCACCATCAAGAGCGCCTTCCTCGAAGAACTCGGCGAGGGCCTGCAGGTCTCCGACCAGGCCGGCGGCTTCGAGACCTACGACGATGAGGGCGACGCCGGCGGCGCCCCCGGCTGGGGTCGCTCCTTCTCGACCACCACCCCCTCGCGCGGCCGCGCCCCCACCCCCCGAGGCCCCACCCCCGTCGGCTCCGGCGGCGGGTCCTATAACGGCATCGAGGCGGGCTCGGCTGTCCGCCACCCCCAGTTCGGACGCGGCCGAGTCGTCGCCATCGACGGCCGCGGCCCCGACGCCCGCGCCCGGGTGGAGTTCGTCGGCGTCGGGACCAAGACCCTGGTCCTGAAGTACGCCCGGCTGGAGAAGCTCTAGCGGGTTATCGGACGATGCCGATGGGGCCAACCCTCGCCGCGCCATCGACACCGATGAATCTGCGTTGAGAGGCCCTCAAAGCCGTTACAAACGCGCAAATTCAGCTCAGGGGCCCTTGCGGGACAGCCGAAATCAGGTACTGTTATGTCACGGCGGGCCGCACACCCGTCGGGAGTCGTTTCGCACAACCGGAATCTTGGAGAGTCCCGCGCTCCGACCGCACATCGGCGCCGGGAGAGATCTGCAAAGACAAGGGGTCAGACACATGGTTCGTTCTGTTTTGGCATTGGCCGCCGTCGCGGGCGTCGCCTCCAGCGCGCAGGCCGCGTTCATCTCGTTCGGCTCGGACTCCAACCCGGCCCAGCCGACCTTCGTCGCGACTTACGACGCTTCGTCGCAGACGACCAACCTGACCAACAGCCCCGGCTCGACCGTCGATCTGCTGATCGATGTCGACGAGGGCGGCGCCGGCGGCCCCATCACCGTCAACGCGTCGTTCACCGCGGACATCGCGATGACCTACGCCGGCAGCGTGATGATCTTCCCCGGCTTCTTCTCGCACACCTTCTCCGTCACCGGCTCTTTCGAGTTCCGTGACGCCAACACCGGCGGCCTGCTGTTCAACGGCGCCATCGGCGATGGCGAGGGCGCGTTCGCCGGCCTTGGCAGCTCGAGCGCCATCTCCTCCGGCTCCATGAGCGGCTTCGGCATCGACTACACCATCGGCGCCGACGGCATGGCGATCGTCGGCTTCGGCGGCACGGTCCTCGGCGACTTCGGCTTCACGCTCACCGCCCTCTCCGGCGGCAGCGCGGCCCTGGTCTACGACGGCAACAACATCGTCGGCGTCCGCGACTTCAGCTCCGAGGGCTCCTACTCCGGCTCCTTCATCCCCGCCCCCGGCGCGACGGCCCTGATCGGCCTCGCCGGTCTGGCCGGCCTCCGTCGCCGCCGCTGACCCCCGGCGCGCGACCCCAAGCGATCGACCCCGAGCCCGCGGACCCAGGTCCGCGGGCTTCTTTCGTTTTGCGTTCTGCTCGATCCGCCCCCGGCCTCAGGTCGCCGCCAGCGCCTTGGCCCCGATGTCGCGCCGGAACACCCTGCCCGTGAAACGGATGCGCTCCGCGGCCTCGTTCGCGCGCTCGCGCGCCTCGGCCAGCGTATCGCCCAGCGCCACAACGCTCAGCACGCGCCCGCCGCCGGTCACGATCCGGCCCTGCTCGTCGCGCTTCGAGCTGGCGTGGAACACCGTGACATCCGCCATGGCCTCCACCTCGTCCAGCCCCTCGATGACATGCCCCTTCTCGCTCGCGCCGGGGTAGCCCTGCGCCGCCAGCACCACGCAGCACGAGGCCCGCTCGTCCCAGTCGATCTCCGCGTCCGCCAGCGTGCCCGTCGCCGTGCGCCACAGCAGCTCGGCCAGATCCGCCTTGAGCCGCGGCATGAGCGTCTGGCACTCCGGATCGCCGAAGCGAACATTGAACTCCAGCGTCTTGGGCCCGCCCGGCGTGAGCATCAGCCCCGCGTACAGCACGCCCCGGTACTCGATGTCCTCGCGCTTGAGCACATCCACCATGGGCACGAAGACCTCGCGCTCGATGCGGCGCATCGCCGCGGCGTC
>CALKYH010000094.1 GCA_938003595.1 uncultured bacterium | reverse complement strand
CCGGTCGATGGCCCGGGCCTGCTCCACCGCCCGCTCGTGGAAGACCTCGAGGAACGCGTGCAGGGCGGGGTCGTCCCGGTCGATGCGGGCCAGGGAGGCGCGTGTCGCCTCCTCGGAAGTGATCCTCCGGGAGGCGATCGCGTCGCGGAGTTCGATGAGGGTCAGGGAGCAGGGGTTCACAGGGGGGACAGTTTACCCAAATTGTGCTGGCGTTCGACCCTCCCATGATTAGACTTGGACTCCTGGACTGTGACCACAACTTATGCCCGTTCCGGAGGGACAGACCATGACGACCATGCTTCGCAAGAACGGCTGGCGCCTCGCCTCGTTCCTTGTCGCCCAGGCAGCCGCAGGGCAGGTTCTGCTCACGACCACAGGGGCCGATCAGACCTGGCGATTCGCGGGCAATCAGTTCAACTACTCCCTGCCGATCGATCCCTACCGAGACATCAACAACGATGGCGTCGTCGATGTGCTGGTGAGCTCTCCGACGGTCATCGTCGACGGCTTGTGTGAATTCGGCACCGTATGGCTCGTCTCATCTGTTGACGGCGCAACGATCGACACCGCGACGCAGCCGTGCAACTGGTTCCTCGGACAGGAGGTCGCGTCGCTGGACGATCTCGATGGAGACGGGGCGCCGGACTATGCGATCGGCGCCCCCGAAACCGATCGTGTCGATGTCGTCCTTTCGTCCTCGCCGGTGCGTATTCATTCCACACTGGAGGGTGAGGAGTCCGGCATCGGTCGCGAGATTCTCAATCTTGGTGATATCAACGACGACGGCGTCGGTGATTATGCGGTCAGCGCGAACTACTACAAAGACGCCGGCGCGGTGTATCTGCTCTCCGGCGCCTCGGGCGCCATCATCAGGCGGCTCGATGGCGACCTCGAGACCGACGCGTTCAGCGCGGGCATCGCGAATGTCGGCGACCTCAACAGTGACGGCGTGCCGGACCTCGCCGTCGGAGCCCCCTGCTGGCTCCAGTCACGACCCGGCTATGTTCGCTTGTTCTCCGGCGCCGATGGCGCCACACTCGGCACCATTCGCCCGGGCCCTGCGGGCGTCGGCGATCACTTCGGCGGCAGCGTCGCGGCGCTCGGGGACATCAATGGCGACGGCGCCTGTGACCTCGCCGTGGGCGCCTACCTCTCGTCGGCGGATTCCGGCGGGCAGGGCCGGGTCTATCTCGTCTCCCCGGTCGATGGCGCGATCATCCGCACGCACGACGCCGACGCGAGCGATCTTCAGTTCGGAAGAGCCGTGGGGAATGTCGGCGACATCGACGGGGATGGATTCGCCGACTACGCCATCCGGCGGCGCATCGGCACGCCGCACCTCCCGCAGGTCCTTGTGCACTCGGGCCGCACCGGGGCCATTCTTCGCCGGATCGACCCGGGAAGCGATCTCCAAGCCGGCGCCCTCGCCTGGTCAGCGGGCGACATGGTCCACGCCGATGT
The DNA here is from genome assembly GCA_938003595.1 of uncultured bacterium. Taxonomy (GTDB): domain Bacteria; phylum Planctomycetota; class Phycisphaerae; order Phycisphaerales; family UBA1924; genus JACVCK01. The sequence goes on along the minus strand of CALKYH010000094.1, from coordinate 9,240 downwards.
TGATGCGGACGGCGACGACGACATGCTGATCGTCAGCTTAGCGACCGCCGACCTGCCCGGGCTCATTCGCGGCGCCGTCTATGTATTCGTTACTCCGCCTCGCTGCGCGGCCGATGTCATGGTCAATGGAGCCGTCGACTTCGGCGACCTGAACCTCGTTCTCAGCGGATTCAACGCCGCGGGCTTCGGCCTCCAGGCCGATGTGAACCTGGACGGATTCGTGAACTTCGGGGACCTGAATCTGGTTCTCGGCGCTTGGGGCGGCTGCCCGGAGTAGGCGCGTCAACCGGGCCCTGCTTGCTACATGTTCGAATCACAACGCCGCACCGGCATGCCGGTGCGGCGTAATCGTTCTTCCCCTATGGTCCCTTCGGTCGTGGTCAGCAGCGCCGCGCAGCCGCTCTAGGCGTCGTTCGGCACCGCAGATTCACGCCAGATCGAACACCAGCGCCTCCGCCCCGTCCTTCGAGGCGCCGCGCAGGGTCAGGGCGGTCTCGTCGGTCGCCGCGGCGCCGTCGCCGGCGTCAAGGCGCACGCCGTTGACCAGCAGCGACCCCGTCGCCGCCTGCACCCACACGCGCCGGCCGGGCTTGACCTCCAGCGTCGCCTCCGCCCCCTCGTCCAGCGTCGTCGCGAAGATCCGCGCGTCGGCGTGGATCTTCAGGGCCTTCGCCCCCGTCGCGGGGTCCGAGGCGTCGGGCGTGGCGATCGCCCGCAGGCGGTTCCGGCGCTCGGCGTCGGGGAACGGCATCTGCTCGTGGCCGGGGTCCAGCCCCTTGCGCTCGGGGTGGATCCAGATCTGCAGCAGGCGCACCGGCTCGGACTTGGAGTGGTTGAACTCGCTGTGGAAGATGCCGCGCCCCGCCGTCATGCGCTGGGCCTCGCCCGGGCGCAGCACGGCGCCGTGGCCCGCGCTGTCCTTGTGCTCGAGGGCGCCGGACAGGACGAAGGTCACGATCTCCATGTCGCGGTGCGGGTGCGTGTCGAAGCCCTTGCCGGGGGCGACGACATCGTCGTTGATGACGCGCAGGTCGCCGAAGCCCATGTGCGCGGGGTCGTGGTACTGGCCGAACGAGAACGAGTGCGCCGACCGCAGCCAGCCGTGGTCGAAGCGGCCGCGCTCATCGGAGGGTCGAACGGTGATCATCTGCGAACTCCTTGTGTGAGTGCGATCGATTGGTCCAGTGAACTCAGGCCTTGCGCCTGCGCCCGAACAGCAGGTGATCCAGCGACAGCCGGCCCGCGCCGGTCAGGGCCAGCCCCGCCGCGATGAACGCCAGCGTGAGCGGGTACTCCATGCCGTTGTTCTGCGCGCTGAAGGCCTTGCCGTGCACCATGAACGCCGCGACCAGCATCGTGATGGTCAGCGGAACGCCCATCACCCGCACGCCCAGGCCCAGCAGCAGCGACAAGCCGCCGCCGAACTCCGCCAGCGCCGCGGCCCAGGCGTTCGCCGTGGGCATCGGCACCTCCATCGACGCCAGCCACCCGGCGAAGCCCTCGATCCCCGGCCCGCCGAACGCGCCGAAGACCTTCTGCGAGCCGTGGTACACGAACACCACGCCCGGCAGCGCACGGATCAGCAGCAGGCCCACATCCAGCATGCGCACGGGAACGCCCGGACGATCAGAAGCGGTCATGGATTGCACCTTTCAGTTAGGAGAGGAACGGGTCCTCACTCGGTTGCGCCGGCGCCGGATTCGTCCGCCGCGCGGCCTTCTTCGCTCCGCCGCCTGGCCTTCACCAGGAGGCGGTTCAGTTCAGTCAACTCGTCGGCGCCGAAGCCCCGGAACTGGCGCCGGTGGATCTCGAGCACGGGGCCGTCCAGCGCGGCGAGGGCTTCGAGCCCCTCCGCCGTGATGCGGACGGTCACCACGCGCCGGTCCTCGCCGTCGCGCTCACGGGAGGCGAGTCCCGCGCGGATCAGCCCGTCCACCAGGCGCGTCACATCGGGCGAGGGCACGACCATCTCCGCGCCGATGGTCTGGCACGCCACGCCCGGCTGGCCGTGCCCGCGCAGGATCCGCAGGGCGTTGTATTTCGCGTCCGTCAGGCCGTGGGCCCTGAACAGCCGCGAGAGCTCGCCCGTCAGCGCCGCGTGGGTGCGGGCCAGGTTCAGGAAGGCCTCCACCGAGGGGTCCTCGAAGGGCTTCTTCTTGCCGATCTCGCGCTGGAGACTGGTGGACATGCCCGGATTATGTCTTAGAACAATAGTTGTGTCAACAAATATCGTTGGAGATTCACAAAAATCGGCTTTGAAAGGCTCAGAATGTGGTTTTCAGGCCCCGCCGCCGTCGTCGCCGAGCACCTTGGGCACCCGGACGAAGGGCGGCAGGCTGGCCGGGGCCATCTTCATGAGGGCCTCGACCGACACCCGCGTGCTGCCCGGCCCGGCGGGGGCGGACGGCGTGTCCTCCCCGAGCCGGTTGGAGGCGTCCATCGGGTTCGTCAGGGGCTGCACACCGTTGAGGTTCAGCTCGTTGAGCCGCTCGATGTAGCCCAGCACTCCCCCGAGCTGGGCGGCGTACTGCGACTGCTGCTGCTCGGTCAGCGCCAGGCGCGAGAGCGCGGCGACCTTGCGGACAACCTCGATCGGCAGCGGCTTGGGTGCGTCGGCCATGACCGGCCATGGTACCCGCCGAACCACACGCAGGTCCGGTCCCCCGTCCGGGAGCGGATTTCGGAAGATTCCTCTTGCGGCGGATGGCGGGGGTCGGTGGAATAGGCCAGCCTTGGCGTCCGTTGCATGGGATCGGCCCGCCCGGTTGTTGCGTCGGCGGCGCGTGGTTCTGGGCGTCGTGGCCTCTGATCCTGCCTCGGGAGCGCGGCCCCGACCGCCGCGCACGGAGAGTTCTCAATGCGTCACACCATTCGCCCGGCCCTTCTGGGGAGCCCCGCTGTCCTTGCGCTGTTCGCCGGATCGGCCATCGCCGAGCCGAACCGTTCGGATCCGTCGTCGTGGAGCCGCGCCCTTGTGTGGTCGCCGATGTGCTTCCCCGCGGACCTGTCCCGCGCCGAGCTCGAGGCGCTGGTCTCCTCCACGCAGCTGCTCCCGCCGACGCAGGCGTACGCCCTCGACGAGGCGGAGCGCTTCTTCGTCGATTCGCTCGTGTGGACCGGCGATGTCAGCATCGGCGGCGCAGGCCAGGCGGCGCGAGCGAACCTGACCTACTCCTTCCCCGACGACGGCGTGACCTGGGGCCTGTCTTCGGTGTCCTCGACGGGGCCGAACATCCTGAACTCCAGGCTGGTCACGACCTTCGGCGATCTGGACGAGGGCCGCGAGTACATCCGCCAGGCGCTCGCGTCGTGGCGACGCGTGTCGGGGCTGACCTACGCGGAGGTCGCGGACAACAACGAGTCGATGAACCAGACGACGACGCGCTCGGCGGCGCGGGGCGACATCCGCATCGGCGGGCGCAACTTCGGCACGAACTCGTTCCTGGCCTACAACGCCTTCCCCTCCTCCGGCGGCCTGGCGGGCGTCGGCGGCGGCGACATGTGCATCAACACCTCGTTCTTCATCGCCAGCGCGTTCAATAACTCGGCCAACAGCTACCGCTACCTCCGCAACACCGTCGCCCACGAGCACGGCCACGGCACTGGCAATATCCACACCGTGCCCTGCAACGGCACGAAGCTGATGGAGCCGTTCATCGACACCGGGTTCGACGGCGTGCAGATCGACGAGATCCGCGGCGCCGCTCGTAACTACGGCGACCGCTACGCCGGGAACAACGCCAAGGCGACGGCCGTAAACTACCGGACGCTCAACAACAAGTCGGTCCGGGAGCAGTGGCTCTCGACCAACGGCGCCGCGGGGCCGAACGGCACGAGCGAGGACTGGTTCAAGTTCCGGCTCACGCTCAGCCGCGACATGACCATCACCGTCACGCCGACCGGCGGCTCGTATGTCAACGGCCAGCAGTCGTCGAACTGCTCCGGATCGACGAGCACGATCAACGCGAACAACGCCGGGGACCTGATCGTCGAGCTGCGCAACGCGTCCTCCGTGCTGCAGACCAGCGTCGGCGGCGGACCGGGCGTCGCCGAGACGATCAGCGCCGGGACGCTCGCCCCGGCCACCTACTACATCCGCGTCCGCGACCAGGGGCCCAACTCGAACCAGACCGTGCAGATGTACTCGCTGGACATCCAGGTCGCGACAAAGGTCTCCTGGCCGGTGGCGATCGCGGGCCTGAGCAAGCGCGCGCAGGCGGGACAGAACACATACTTCATGGGCGACATCAACTCCTACGCCACGCAGCCCGGGCGCACCATCACCCGGTACGACTGGGACCTCGACGGCGACGGCGTGTACGAGACCCTCAATGTCGCGCGGCCCGTCGTCCAGTACACCACCAACGGCGACTACGCCGTCAAGCTCCGCGTCCGCGACTCGGGCAACAAGACCGGGATCGACACCATCACCGTCAGCGTGTTCGGCGGCGCCAGCCCCCTCGAGGCCGATCTCACCGGCGACAACCGAGTGGACTTCGCCGACCTGGCGGAAGCCGTCGATCGTGGCGATCAGGCGCTGCTCGCGAGCGTGCTGCGCTCCTTCGGCGACGACATGGGCCCGGTGATCCTCAGCGCTGAAGGCGAGCCGATCGTCGCGCCCGACCCGACCGACACCGTCGCCCGGCACGAGGCGGAGATGGCCGCGGAGGCCGAGGCCGACTGACCCGGCACACCGAGCGCCGCAAAAGAACACAGGGGCCGTCCCGAGCGGGCGGCCCCTGTTCATTGGTCTGTGGTGTGCGGCCTTGCCGCGGCGATCAGATCGTCGCCGAGGTGTAGGGCAGCAGGCCGAGGAAGCGGGCCCGCTTAATGGCCTGCGCCGCCATGCGCTGCTCGCGGGCGTTGAGGCCCAGGCGCTTGCGGCCGAGGATCTTGCCGTTGGGGCTCATCATGCGGCGGAGGTTCTCGACATCCTTGTAGTCCACGAAGACCTCGCCCTTGCCGCTGGTCTTGGTGATCTTGGAATTCGAGGGGGCGCCGAAGCGGGACATTCTGCTCATCGGAAAAAGCTCCGTCCTGGTCTTGAGGCCCGGCCGCACGGGGCCGAGCGACGAAGGGAGTTGGGGGGCGGAAGAGTAGCCCTTCCGGCGCCCATCGACAACCGCCGGGAGGCCGACCCGAACACAAACCAGCCGGGGATCGCGGCCTAGAAGGCCCTAGTGACCACGGCGTCGGCGACGGCGTGGAGCAGGTCGGCCGCGGGGCTCGCGGGCAGGGTGTCCGACAGCAGGCCCTTGGCCTCGTTCACCAGCCGCTGGGCGGTCTCGCGGGCGAATTCGACCGAGCCGGTCTGCTCGAGGGCCCGGCGGACGGCGCGGGCGTCCAGGCCGGTGTGGCGATTGCTGGGATCGCCGGCGCCGATCAGGCGCAGGGTCTGGCCGCGTGTGGTCGCGTCGGCCCGGCCCAGGTGGTGGATCAGCGGCAGGGTGAGCTTGCCCTTCTCGAGGTCCTTGCCGACGGACTTGCCGACGACGCGCTCCTCGCCGGTCAGGTCCAGCAGATCGTCCTGGATCTGGAACGCCACGCCCAGACGCATGCCGAAGTCGCGCAGGCGCTGACGCGTCGCCGGCGCAGCGCCGGAGTAGCCCGCGCCCAGCTCGCACGCGGCGCCGATGAGCTCCGCCGTCTTGCGCTGGACGATCTCGAAATAGGTCGCCTCGTCGAGCGAGAAATCATCGCGATGGTGCAGCTGCAGCAGCTCGCCCTCGCAGAGCCGCGTCGTCACCCCGCCGATGAGGGTCGCGGTGGCCTGCGCGTCCAGGCCGCTGCAGAGGTGGAACGCCGAGGAGATCAGGTAGTCGCCCAGGATGACCGCGACCTCGTTGCCGCGCAGGTTGTTGACGGTCTGGGCGCGCCGGCGGGTCTCGGCCTCGTCGAGGACATCGTCGTGGACGAGGGTCGCGACATGGATCATCTCGACCACGGCGCCGACGGTCACATGCTCGTCGGTGATGTCCGCGGCGCTGGCGTCGGGTCCGCGCTGCGCGAGGCCGCAGAGCAGCGTCATGACCGGCCGGAGCATCTTGCCCCGGTAGCGCTCGACATGCTCGACCAGCGCCCTGACGGGGGGCAGGTCGGAGCGGAGCTGTCGGTCAAAGCGCTCTTCGACGCGCGAGAGCCCCTCGGCGAGCATGGCCGCGACGGCCTCGTGCTCTCCGCCGACAGCGGCCTCCAACCCGGCGATGGCCCTCGAAACGCTCATGGCTGCGAACCGCTCCTGCAACAGGCCGGACCCCGGCCCGGGACGACGGATCCTACGCGATCCGGGCTACTTCTCGGCGACCACATAGGAGATCCACGCCGGGTCGGCCTCGCCCCGCACCGCGGGCTCATACTCCCCGCTGCCCTCGCCGTCCTCGTCCGTCCCTTCCCAGTAGACCGTCGCCCGGCGGAAGCCCGCCTCGAGCAGCAGCTCGCGGACCTCGGGCATGGTCCAGAGGCGCCAGTGGTAGGTGAAGGCGTCCTTGAGCTTCGAGCCGTCGGCGAACGCGAAATGGATGCGGCACTCCAGGTCGCCGCTGATGGGATCGAACCGGCGCTGGTCCCAGATGTAGGTGAAGGACCGGCCCTTGCCGGCGTCGATCTTGCGGCGCTCGCGCATCTCCTTCATGGAGTCCGAGCCGCCGTAGAAATCGAGGATGAACAGCCCGTCGCGCTTCAGGTTCTTCCGCGCCGCGCGGAAGTAGCGACGCAGGTCATTGCGGGTCTTGAAGATCCAGTACGAGAAATTCATCGCGAGGATGACATCCGCCGCGGGCGTGCCGCCGCCCAGCACATTGCCGTTGATCAGGTGGACCCGCTCGCGCTGGTCGGGCTTGAGCTTGCCGACGCGGTTGGCCTCGCCCCAGGCGAGCACCTCCTCGTCGAGGTCCACGCCATAGGCCGTGTTCTCTTTCCGACGGCGGACCCACTCGCATGACGAATTCCCGGTGCCGCAGAAGTCCTCGCGCAGCACGCGGGCCTTCCTGCCTCTGAGCGACTCGTAGGTCTCCTCCACGAAGTCGATCTCGGCCTCGACGCACTGGACCGACAACTCGTAGAGCCGGTGGCGGTCGGCGTTGTCGGCGATCTTCGCCTTCGTCTTCGCGGCCTTCCTCGGGCGGCCCTTGGCGCGGGCCTTGCTCTTCTTCTTCGTTTCGGGCACCAATCTGCTCCTGCGTCTCGTGGGGGGCGGAGTGTACGGGAATGAGCCCATCGAGGGGGGCTGTAGAATCCGGGCCGTGACGAGCCCCAGCGCGATCCCGAGGCCCGCCCCGCGAGAGGCCGCTCTCGCGTGGACCGAGCCCCGCACCGGCGTGCGAATGGGCGAGGGCGACTGGCTCCGCGGCGTGAGCACGCTGGAGCCCGCGTCGATCGATCTGGTCTACGCCGATCCGCCGTTCAACACGGGCCGCACCCAGCGGAGCCACGAGGGCGCTTTCGACGACGCCTGGGCCGACGCCGACGCCTTCATCTCATGGCTCGCCGAGCGGCTCGACGCGACGCTGCCGCTGCTCAAGCCCACCGGCTCCATCCTGCTGCATGTCGATTGGCGCACGAGCCACCGGTGCCGCGTGTTGCTCGACGAGCGGCTGGGCGCGGACCGCTTCGTGAATCACCTGGTCTGGAGCTACGGCCTGGGCGGCTCCTCGCCCCGGCGTTTCGCGCGCAAGCACGACGACATCCTCTTCTACTGCGTCGATCCCGGGCGCTACTGGTTCGAGGCGCCCCGCGTGGCCGCGACGAGCCGGCGTATGGCCGGTCAGACCAAGAAGGCCACGGATGTGCTCGACATCCCGTCGATCAACAACATGGCGAAGGAGCGCGTCGGCTGGCCCACGCAGAAGCCGCTCGCGCTGCTCGAGACGCTGATCGGCGCCTGCTGCCCGCCGGGCGGCGTTGTGCTGGACCCGGTGTGCGGCTCGGGCACGACGCTGGTCGCCGCGGCGGTTCTGGGGCGGCGGGCCATCGGGATCGACATCAACCCCGACGCACTCCGGCTGACGCGCGAGCGGCTGGCCTCGACCTAAGCCGTCCAGCTCCCCGCGTAGTCCGTCGGCGCTCCCCCACTGTCTCGATTCGCCAGCTCGTACAGCCGCTTGGCGATCTGGCGCAGATGCAGCGCATCGTGCGCCGCCCAGGACGCCAGCAGGCTCGCGCTGCCGACGGGGCCGATCTTGGGGTGCTGGTACGCGCGCGACCAGTCCGCGCTGCCCAGCGCGCCCCGCAGCCACATCAGATTCTCGGCTCGCTTCTCGGCGAACGACAGGACCGACTTGCGCAGGTCGCGTCCGCGGTAGCCGCGCTTGGCGCTGACATCGTCAAGGTCCAGCGGCGCCCACGCGCGCGAGGGGTCCGTCAGCGTCGACTCCAGACGGACACGGAAGTCCTCGGACTCCTCGTCGTCCAGATGGCACACGACCTCGAGGATCGACCATGCCTTGCCGTCCGGACTCCAGAGAGCGTCCTCGGGCGAGACGCCCGCGAGCAGGCCCTCGACCATCGCGGGCGCCACCCGCAGACGGGAGGCGAGCGCCGCGGGATTGAGCGCAGACGCCGCCACTAGTGACCGCCCCGGCGCATCTCGTCCAGCGAGGAGGGGAACGGGTAGCCGCTGTAGACGCCGACATGGCCGAGCTTCCAAGCCTGCGGCGCCGGGTAGACATCGCCCCGGTATCCCGCGTCGTACATCGCGCGCAGCACGGACTCGAAGCTCGGCTCTTCGCCGGCGGCGTCGACGAGTCGGTTCGACCGCGCGCCCAGAAACGAGACCGAAGCCACCGGCAGGCGCTCGCGCCGACCCTCCAGCATCCGCGCGACCTGTCGGAAGCCCTTGGTCAGGTCGTTCATCGTGAAGTGGTCTCGCCCGTGGGGACGCAGCACCGCCAGCACCTCGACGCTCTCGAGGTCGTACTTCACCACATAGGGCTCCAGGTCGGCGCCGCCGTGGCGGACAATGGAGTCCATGAACATGCGGGCGTGCGCCGTGATGGTGGCGGCGGACCACTGGCTCACCGGGATCAGGGTCGCGAGCTGGGCGATGATGCCGTGGGAGTTGTCCTCGGCGTTCACGCCGCAGACCACCGTGCGGTACCGCCCGGCGACGATGTCGTCGAGCATCGGCTGCCCCCAGAGGATGCGGATGCGTTCGGCGGGGGCGCCTTCGCGCGGGGCGTCGGGCAGCAGGGTGACATGATCGGCCGAGACATTGGACATCAGGGCCTCGCCGTCGTCGTCGTA
>CALKYH010000093.1 GCA_938003595.1 uncultured bacterium | reverse complement strand
TCTCGACGGCGGTGGGCATGTCGCGGGGCGACCTGCTCAACGGCGAGGCGTTCGACCCGCACGACAACCCGGCGGGCCGGCGCGTGGTGTCGCTCATCGGCGACGCGTCCATCGTGAACGGCGTCGCGATGGAGGGCCTGAACAACGCGGGCACGCTCAAGCGCCAGTTCCTCGTGATCCTCAACGACAACGGCATGTCGATCAGCCACCCGCAGGGGGCGGTGGCGCAGTACTTCGACCGCCTGCGCATGAACCCCTGGTACGCCGACTTCAAGCGCACCGCGCGCAAGATGCTCGAGCATGTGCCCGGCGGCTCCCTGCTCGAGGACGCGTACCACCGCGCCGGCGAGGCCACCAAGGCGTGGATCACGCAGCGCGCCGAGTCCGGCCCCGCGCTGGGCTGGTTCGAGCACTTCGGCCTCATCACCGTCGGCCCCATCGACGGGCACGACCTGCCGACGCTCATCGAGTTCCTCGCCGAGGCGCGCGACTTCGATCGCCCCATGGTCCTGCATGTCAAGACCATCAAGGGCAAGGGCTGCTCCTTCGCCGAGGGCGACGCCACGAAGTTCCACTCGCCCGCCGCGTTCAGCGTCGTCAGGCCCGACCCGGACTCCGCGGAGCTCCCGGCCCTGCAGGCCGAGGGCTGCCGCGTCGAGATCAAGAAGGGCGGGCGCTCGTTCACCTCCGCCTACGGCGACGCGATGATGGAGATGATGTCCAGCGACCCGCGCGTCGTGGCCTGCACCGCCGCCATGCCCGACGGCACCGGCCTGACCAAGGTCCTGTCCGAGTTCCCCGACCGCGCGTGGGACACCGGCATCTGCGAGTCGCACGCGATGGACATGATGGCGGGCCTGGCCAAGACCGGCTTCCGCCCGTTCTTCGCCGTGTACTCCACCTTCGTCCAGCGCGCCTTCGACCAGGCGTTCCAGGAGGTCGCCCTCCAGGGCCTGGCCGTCCGCCTGTGCCTCGACCGCGCCGGCCTGGTCGGCGGCGACGGCGCCGTGCACCACGGATTCTGCGACATCGCCATCCTGCGCACGCTCCCGGGCGCGGTCGTCACCGCCGCCATGGACGAGCCCTCGCTCAAGGCCGCGCTCGAGTTCATGCGCGAGTACGACGCGGGCCTGTCCGCTGTGCGTTACCCGCGCGACAATGTCTCCTCGATGTTCGCCGGCCTGCCCTGCCCGCCGTATGTGCTCGGCAAGGCGCGCCCGCTCATCACCCACGACGAGCCCGATGTCGCCGTCCTCGCCTTCGGCACATGCGCCATCGACGCCGCCCTGGCGGCGCGCTCGCTCGAGAACGAGCTGCGCGTCTCCGTCTACGACGCCCGCTTCGCCAAGCCGGTGGACGCGGCCCTCATCCGCGACCTGCTGACCCGGGGCGTGCCGATCGTCACCATCGAGGACCACTCGAAGATCGGCGGGCTCGGCGCCGCCGTCATCGAGTCGGCCGCGGCCCAGTCGCTGGACGCCTCCGCCGTCACCGTCATGGGCCTGCCCGACAGCTGGATCTATCAGGACTCCCGCGAAGACCAGCTCGCCGAGGCGGGGCTCGACACGCCGTCGATCATCCGCGCCATCCGCGCCGCGGCGTCCGCCGATCGTGCCTCCGTCGTCGTGCCCCGGCACGGCGCCGGCGTCGCCGGAGCGCGTCAGCAGTGACCCCGCCCCGGCGCGTCGCCGACCACCCCCAGCGCTGAGAGCCCGGCATGCCCCGCGCCGTCCTGCTGGTCGCGAACCACAACAAGCCCGAGGTCCTCGACGCCCTGCCGCGCGTCCGCGCGCTGCTCGGCAAGCACGGTCGCATCGTCGCCGAGATCGACGGCGAGGCTGAGCCCACGGGCGCGCAGCTCGCCGGCGTCAATCTCATCGTCGTCCTCGGCGGCGACGGCACGCTGCTCGCCCAGGTGCGCCGGTTCGCGGGCCGCGGCCTGCCGCTGCTGGGTGTGAACTTCGGCAAGCTGGGTTTCCTCGCCGAGTTCGATCTCGCCGCCCTGGAGCGCCAGGCCGCGAAGCTCTTTGCCGACGGGCCGCTGCCGCTGCGCCGCCGGATGCTCCTGAATGTGGAGGTCCACCGTCCCGGGCAGAAGGGCCCGGCCTTCTCCGCCACGGCGGCCAACGAGGCCGTGATCACCGCGGGCCCGCCCTTCCGCATGATCGCCCTCGCCCTGAGCATCGACGGCCTCCCCGGCCCGAAGGTGGCGGGCGACGGCATGATCGTCTCCACGCCCCTTGGATCGACCGCCTACAACGTGGCGGCCGGGGGGCCGATCGTGTCCCCGGATGTGGACGCGATCGTTCTCACGCCGCTGGCGCCGCACTCGCTGGCCTTCAGGCCGATCGTCGCGCCGGGGTCGAACCGTGTGGAACTCCGGGTGCTCCGGGCCAACCCGTCGGTCGGCGAGTGCTCCGGCACAACGCTGGCGCTGGACGGTCAGGCGCTGTTCGGGCTTACGGAGTCCGATAATGTGTTGATCGGGCGCCATGATCAGACGATTGATCTGGTGATCAACCGCGAGACTTCCTACTGGCAGACGCTGGTTCGGAAGATGCACTGGGCCGCAGCGCCGGGGAACCCCCCGGGCGAGGGATCCGGCGCGTAGCTTTTGCGCCGATTCTGGCCCTTGGCCTTGCGTCTCCCGCTCGATCGGGGTACATTCCAATCGTTGATGAGAGGAAGCGCCCGTTCGAAAGGACGGGCGGGGAGGGAAAGCTCGCTTCGGCGAGTGAAACACGTCAGCCTCGAAAGAGGCCCCCGGACTTAGGGCCGGGAATGAGGGATTGGCGCCTGGGGCCAGGCGCCGCAGAAACACGTCACCGGCGCGCCGAGAGACGCGACGGCATTTGGGGGAACTTGGTGGAGAGGCCCCCCCACCGTACAACGCACACAGCCCCAAAAGGCAGTGTGTGGCAGAAGCCGCGGCCGTCGACAGGCGACCGCGGCTTTTTTCTTGCGCCGATCGATCGGTTCGATACCATCCCGGCCCATGATCGATCTCAAGCAGCTCCGTGACGACCCCGAACGATTCCGCCTCGGCGCCAAGCGCAAGGGCATCGCCGCGGACATCGACGGCGCCCTGGCCCTCGACGAGCAGCGGCGCGGGGTCCTGACCGAGATGGAGACCCTCCGGGCGGAGCAGAACAAGCTCTCCAAGGAAGCCGGCCTGAAGATCGGCGCGCTGATGGGCGAGGCCAAGAAGGCCGACCCCGCGCGCAAGGCCGCGATCGACGCGGAACTGCAGGAGCTCCGCTCGCGGCCCGCGGCGCTGAAGGAGCAGATACAGGCGCTCGAGAAGTCCGTCGCCGAACTGGATCCTCGCCTGAACGCCATCCTCCTGGAGATCCCCCAGCCGCCCGACGCGGATGTCCCGGTCGGCGCCGGGCCCGAGGAGAATGTCGAGATCCGGCGCTGGCATCCCCCCGGGTTCGACCCGGCCAAGCCGTTCGAGCAGCAGCGGGGCTTCAAACCCCGCAACCACATCGAGCTGGCGAAGCTGCACGGGCTCGTGGACTTCGAACGCGGCGTGAAGATCGCCGGGGCGCGCTCGTACATGCTCCTGGGCGACGGCATGCTGCTGCACCAGGCGGTCCTGCGGTTCGCGATCGACCGCATGATCCAGCGCCAGGGCTTCACGGCGGTGAGCGTGCCCTGCGTCGTACGCGAGGAGTGCATGGTCGGCACCGGCTTCTTCCCCGCGGGGCGCGAGCAGGCGTACCACATCGAGGAGAGCAAGCGAGGCAGCGGGTACGACCTGTACCTCGCGGGCACCGGCGAAGTGGGCCTGATGGGCATGCACCAGGACGAGATCCTCGACGAGGCGACGCTGCCCCGGAAGTATGTGACCGTCTCGACCTGCTTCCGGCGCGAGGCCGGCGCCGCGGGCAAGGACACGGCGGGCCTGTACCGCGTGCACCAGTTCGACAAGGTGGAGCAGGTGGTGATCTGCCGGCCGGACGAGCAGGAGAGCCGTCGCTGGCACGCGACGATGATCGGGTTCGTCGAGGAGATGCTGCGCGACCTGGGCATCCCCCACCGGCTGCTGCAGTGCTGCACCGGCGACCTGGGCCCGAAGAACGCGGACATGATCGACATCGAGTCGTGGATGCCTGGGCGGGGCGACTCCGGACCGGACGGGGCGCCGATGGGCGCGTGGTCCGAGACGCACAGCGCCTCCCGCCTCTACGACTATCAGTGCCGGCGCCTGAACATGCGGAGCCGGGGCGAGACGACCGGCGGCAAGCCGGCGCCGTGCCACTCCCTGAACAACACGGTGATCGCGAGCCCGCGCGTCCTCATCCCGATCCTCGAGATGCACCAGAACGCCGACGGGAGCGTCACGATCCCCGAGCCGCTGCGGCCCTACATGCACGGGCGCGAGCGCATCGGCTGAGCGACTCCGCGGCCGTCGCGCCCTGCGGGCGCACGAAAAAGGGCCCGCGGCCGAGCCGCGAGCCCCTGGTGTTCGTTGCGTTGGCCGGACGGGTTAGAGGTCTTCGCCGTCGCTCTGGCCCGAGTTCTGCACATCGCTCAGGACGATGTTCAGGTCGAAGAAGTTCACCACGCCGTCGCCGTTGACATCGGCCGCGCTGTTGCTGGAGCCGAAGGCCTGGAGGACCAGGTTCACATCCTCCATGGTGACGAAGCCGTCGTGGTTCAGGTCGCCGGCGGGGCCGGTGAGCAGGGGCGGGGCGTCGTCCGCGCCCTGAACATCGAATCGCCAGGCGAGCGCGTACTTCTGGTCCGCGATGAAGTTGTTGTTGTAGACGTCGTAGCGGCGGACTTCCCACTCGACCCGCATGATGTACTCGCCCTGCAGCGGGGGATTGGTGAGCACGATGTGCTCGACCACATTCCACTGGCTGAAGGACTCGGCCACCAGCAGTCGGGCGCCGCCCGAGCCGTCGCCCAGGTAGACGCGGAGGTTCAGGTCTTCGAGCTCGAGGCTGGTCTCGTCCGCCGGGATCTGGAGCGTCTGGCCGCCGGCCACATTGGGGATGTTGATCTTGTGGTTGCGGGGCCACACCAGCGTCGCGGTGAGCGTGCCCTCGGCGTTGAGCGGATCGATGATCGAGTAGTCAATCCAGCCGTTGCCGACATTGCCCAGGTCCCAGCCCAGCGAGCGAACGGGGACCGCGTTGTTCACATAGTTGGTGTTCGGGGGCTGAGGGAGGCTGGGGTTGATCGGGCGAGGACGAAGGAACGGATCGGGGATGAACGGTCCCTGATTGCCGCCGCCGCCGCCGCCGCCGCCGCCGCCGAGCGGCGGATCAATGCCGCCGATGCCGCCGCCGAGATCGGGGTCGTCGCCGTCGGCGCGGTCGCCGTTGATCGAGGGTGGGAGGCGGACCATCGGGATGTCGATGTTCGTGAACGGGCTGTCCATCGTGGCGAGCTGACCGGGGATGCCGAAGAACTCGGAGCGACCCTGGAAGCTCTCGTGGAGACGGATCAGCGAGATCTGGCCGCCGCCTTCGACGGTGTCCAGCGGCTGCTGGGTGCTCTCTTCGATGTCGTTGCCGGCGCCGGTGCCCTGGTTGCCCGCGTTGGTCCACTGGGTGGTCCGCGCGGCGGAGCTGATCATCAGGGCGCGAACCGCGTAGAACGGCAGGCGGGGCCGGATCCAGTGATCGAACGCCTGGTCCTCGGTCTCGAGCAGGGCCTTGTAGCCGTCCTGCAGCAGCGCGACCGAGCCGGCGGCCAGGCCCGCGGCGAAGCGCGTGCCCTTGCTGCCCTCGATCTCCTCGCCGCCGGGCAGGTCGTCGTCCGGCGTGGGGAACTCAATGTCTCGCGAGTAGGCGCCTTCGCCCTCGGCGGTCGCCAAGCGCAGCTTGAAGCCGGGGGCGCCGACATCCACGCCGTAGCGGGAGTCCTGAACAACATCAAAGCCGCTGGGCTCCTGCGGGTTGAAGCTGCGCCAATCGCGGGCGTCGATGCGGCCGCGGCCGGAGAAGTCTGCGGCCTCGATGTAGGTCGTGTCGTCGGTCATGTCGGGCGTGGTGAACGCCGCGACGCCCATGGTGTTGAAGGCGCCCGCCGGCATGCCGATGGTGCGGAACTCCAGGTCCTGCTGGTCCGGGGGGAAGGTCGCAGCGGCGCCGTCGCCGGTGCCGGCCACCACCATGATGTCCGTCATGTAGGCGATGGCGTCGCACGCGCGAGAGAGGTAGCCCTCGGACTCGTAGTCGCCGACCAGCTGCAGGTCCACCACGACGACATCGGCGGTCTGATCGATGCCCAGCGAGGTGGCCGTGGGCTGGTGCGCCATCGCCAGCAGCGAGGACGACAGGCCCGGCAGGTTCGGCGAGTAATCGCCCGTCGGCGAGACATTCAACGCCACGGCCGCGGCGTAGGCGCCGGCGCTGAACGCGACGCCCCTGGCCAGCGGATCGGGTTCACTGGGAAGGCCGTTGCCCATGGCGGCATGAAGGATGCCGGTGGCGTTGGTGCGGAGTTCCACATGGGAGGGCAGCGCAGGATCGCCGTCGCCGTTGTTCAGCGTGCTGGCGACCAGCTCGACAAGGATGCGCGAGTCGCCGACTTCGTCGCTCAGCGCCTCGTGCGAGGACAGCGGGAACAGACCGCTGATCACGCCGATGATGGTGCGCGAGCCGGTGAAGATCGTGTCGTCGAGGTACTGGGTGAAGACGGGGCCGCCGCCCTCGTACCAGGGGCACATCACGCCGGTCAACCCGGACGGGCAGAGCGTGCGGATGGCCTCGGCCAGACCGAAAGCGGGAGACGAGCCCACCGCCGCGACGCCGCCGGCGACCACGAGCAGCGCCGTAGCGCGACCGTTTCGCGGGCGGGGGGTCGGCAGATGTCCATTCTTGTTGGAATGCGGCACGGGTTGGCCTCCAGGAACAGTGTGCAAGCGGGGCGCTGCGCCGGCACGCCGCTTGCCAGAAATATCAGGGACTACGCCTTCACCATACACGACCGGGCTTTAGGGGGTCCAATCGAGACTCCGGCACGGCTCGAGGGGCCCAGAAAAACCCCGGTTGGGTCGTCCAGAGTCAGGTTCGGTCCCCCCTGGGGGCCCTCCTGACGCCCGTGCGGCCTTCCCGGCGCCCTTCTGTACGCGTCCCGGGCCAGCAAGGTTTCTCGGTCCCTATACAGGGTAGAGGGCCCCGCCCCCCTCGGACCCCCGCAGACCCGGCGACCGAGGGCCGATACCAGCCAAGTGCGACCCGACCAGACCCGTTCAGCCTTTCCACCCGTATTGCTATCGATGCCTCGCCCCCTCCCGCATCCCGTCCCCGACCGAGCCCGCCGCGCTGCGGCCATCGCGTGCCTGCTAGCCGCCTCCGGCGCCCTCGCAGGCAACGGACGAGTCGAGCCGCGCTGGTCGGCCGGCGCGGTGGTGGCGGAGGAGGCGTCGGCGCCGGCGCCCGGCGACCTGGTCGTGGTTCACCTTGAGAGTCATCGGCGCGATTCCTCCGAACGGGAGCTTCGGCTGCTCCGGCCGCTGGGCGGCGGGTATTACCTCGCGCGCGCGGGGCGAGATGTCGGCGACCTGGGGGCGGGCCGGGCTGGCGTGGAACTGACGAAGCTGCCGAGCATGGTGCGCCTGCACCCGGCGATCCTCTCGTCCTCGGGGCCCCGTTCCGCTCCGATCGTGGCGACCGTGTTGTGCGCGCCGGATGTGGACAGCGCCGGCGAGGGCCGTGAAATCGCACGACGGGTAGGCGCTGAGGTTCTCGGCGGCTCGCCGATCGCGAACGCCCTCACGCTGCGGCTGACGGTGGATGGCGCCACGGCGCTGGCGATGACCGAGGATGTGGTCTGGGTCGAGCCCGCGTCTCCGGCGCTGACGGAGGCGAACGACACAATGCGGCTGATGTCGCAGGCGGACATCGCGCAGAGCGCTCCCTACGGGCTGAGCGGCGCGGGCGTGCGCGCCATGGTGCTCGACAGCGGCACGGCTGATTCGGCGCACCCGGACCTGACGGGCCGGGTGACAGTCCGCGACACGAGCGGGACTCGGCAGCACGCGACGCATGTGACCGGCACGCTCGGGGGCACAGGCGCCGCGAGCGTTGGTCAGTACCGGGGCGTGGCGCCGGGGGTCGTCGTGGACTCCTACGGGATCGAGATCGGGACGCACACGAACGATCCCGGCGGCTCGCCGCTGTACCTGTACACAGACCCGGGCGATCTGGAGGCGGACTACTACGAGGCGGTCATGGTCCTGGGGGCGGACCTGGCGAACAACTCGCTGAGCACGAATATCTCGCTGAACGGGATCGACTGCGAGCTCGAAGGCGACTACGCCGTCATGAGCATGGTGCTCGACGGGATCGTCGGCGGCTCGCTCGGGCGCGCCGTGCCGATCGTGTGGGCGGGCGGCAACGAGCGCGGCGGCGCCGCGCGGTGCGGTTCGACCTACTACACGACGCCGCCTCCCGCGACGGCGAAAAATGTCATCGCCGTCGGGGCGGTGACCTCCGACACGGACGAGGTGGCCATCTTCTCGTCCTGGGGCCCCACCGACGACGGGCGGCTGCGCCCGGACCTGGTGGCGCCGGGCTACCAAATCGGCGGCGACGGCGGCACGACCTCCACCAATCAGATCGTGTTCGGCCTCTATTACACGACCTTCGGCACCTCGATGGCCACCCCGGTCGTCTCCGGCGCGATCGCGCTGCTGCTGGAGGATTTCCGAGCGCAGTTCCCTGGGCTTCCTGATCCCATTCCCTCGTTCTACAAGGCCATCCTGCTCCACACGGCCGAGGACATCGGCGCCACGGGCCCCGACTACCGCAGCGGCTACGGCTCGCTGCGCATCGCGGACGCGGTGGACCAGCTGCGGAGCGGGCAGTTTGTCGAGGAATCGGTCTCGGACGGCGGCGTCTACCGAGCGTTCGTCGATGTGCCGCCCGGCGCGGCGGAGGTCCGCGTCACCATGGCCTGGGACGACGCCCCCGGCTCGCCCATCGTCGCGCCGGCGCTGGTGAACGATCTGGATCTTCGCCTGTATTCGCCGACCAATGTGGAGCATTTCCCCTGGACGCTGGATCCCAAATCGCCCGCGAGCCCTGCGCTGCGCATCGGACCTGATCGAACGAACAATGTCGAGCAGGCGCTGGTGGACTCGCCGACCCCCGGGCGCTGGCGCATCGAGGTCCGGGGGCACAGCGTGCCCGTCGGCCCGCAGCGATTCTCGCTGTGCGCCTCGCCGGCGCTGTCGGCCGTCGCCATCGAGCTGGTCGGCGGCGCGCCCGAGAGCGTTGTTCCGGGCGAAGCCACCGTGATCGAGGCGCGGGTTCGAACCGTCGGCGACGCCCTGGCCTCTCCCCCTACGCTGCGCCACCGGACGCACGCGGGGACCTACCTCTCTACCGCGATGACCGACCTGGGCGGGGGAGTCTGGAGCGCGGCGCTGCCGGCCTCGCCCTGCCTGGGAGCGCCGGAGTTCTTCATCGACGCCGAGGGCGCCTCCGTCGGCGCCGTCTCGGAGCCCGCGGGCGCGCCGGTAGTCGTCCACGCGCCCACGGTGCGCGAGACGGTCGTCTATTTCCAGGACGACTTCGAAACCAATCAGGGCTGGACCATCGGCGAGCCCGATGACACCGCCAGCGCCGGCGTGTGGAACCGCGTCGATCCGCGCGGCTCGCGGGCGCAGCCGGAGTACGACCGCTCGCCCGAGGGCGATCGCTGCTTCGCCACGGGCCAGAACCCCGCCAACTCCAATCCCAACAACGGCGATGTGGACGACGGGCGGACCACGCTGACCTCTCCCGTCATCTCGATCGCGGGCGCCGCGGACGCGCATGCGGCCTACTGGCGGTGGTTCTCGAATATCACCGGCTCGAACCCGGCGACTGATGTCTTCCGCGTGGAGATCAGCGCCGACGGGGGGCCCTGGGTCGAGGTCGAGAACGTCGGCCCCACCGGGCCCGACAGCGTCGCGGGCTGGCGCCGGCACGAGTTCCGAATCGCCGACTTTGTTGCGCCCGCCGGATCCATCCGGCTGCGGTTCATCGCGGCGGACGAGGGCGGCGCCTCCACCGTGGAGGCCGCGATCGACGATGTCCTGGTCTTCGAAGAGCTCTGCGCCTCGACCTTCTGCCCGGGCGACGCCGACGGGGACGGCCAGGTGACCTTCGCCGACCTGAACATCGTGCTCGGGCAGTTCAACAGCGCGGGCCCGGGGCTGGCCGGCGATCTCAACGGCGACGGGCAGGTGAACTTCGCGGACCTGAATCTGGTCCTGAGCGGCTTCAACACCCCCTGTTTCGTTCCCTGATCCGGCCTCGATCCGTCGACCCCGAGGGAACGATTCGGGCCCGCCGCTCGTACAATCGGCTATGCCGACGACACGATTCGCAGCCGCCGCGCTGGCCGTTCTTCTCCTTGCCCTGCCCGTCCGGGCCGACGCGGGCGACCGCACGCGCGACAACATCGCGGCGTTCGCGCAGCTGGTCGGGCTGCTGCAGCACTTCCACCCCTCGGACCAGGCCGCTGCGGCGGACTGGTCGCGCGTGGTCCGCGAGGGGGCTCCTGCGGCGGCGGGGGCGGACTCGCCCGAGGCGCTGGCCGCGGCGCTGACGAGGGTGTTGGCGCCGCTGGCGCCGTCGATCCAGGTGTTCCCAAGCGATGCGCCGCCGGCGCCGCCCTCGCCCCTGCTGGCGTCCGCGGAGAATCCCTTCGCGGGCGTGGTGTTCTGGCGACACATCGGCTTCACGACGATGCAGCAGGACAACATCTTCGCGCGCGACCGCATGCTCATCGGCCTGCGCAACGCCGATGGCCTCCGGCGCGTGCCGGACCCCACCGACTTCCCGATCTTCGACCTCGGCGCCGGCGTGTCCTGCCGCATGCCGATCTCGGTGTGGGTGGACACGCAGGGCCGGTCGCTGCCGCTGCCCGGCGCGGGCGAGGCCGACTCCGCCGCGGCGCGCCTGAGCGGCCCGACGCTCGACGCGCTCGTGCCCGTCATCTTGGTGTGGGGCGCGGTGCAGCACTTCTCGCCGGCGTTCATCGACTCCCCGGAGAACATGCCGATCGAATGGCTCGACGCCTTGCGCGAAGCCGTCTCCCAGGCGCTGGCCGCCGAGGAAGGTCAGGACGCGCTGCGCCCCTGCAGCGTGATGCTCACGGCGCTGCACGACGCGCAGTCGCTGATCGTGCCGACCTCGTTCGACGCCTCGCCGCCGATGCGCCTCGAATGGATCGACGGCGCCCTGCTCGTCGCCGAGGCGGACGAGGGCGCCCCGCTGCGGGTCGGCGACCGGATCGTCGAGATCGAGGGCCACGCCGCGGCGGACTGGATGGCCCACGCGCTGGTCGCCGCGCCGGGGGCGCGTGAAGAGGTCCGGGCGCACACGGCCCTGGCGGTCGGCCTGCTCGGGCCCGCAGGATCGACGCTGTCGCTGAGCGTGCGCTCGCCCGGCGACGACGCGGTCCGCCCGGTCGAGGTCGTGCGCCGGTCGCTGCCTCCGACCACCAACAACCCGCGCGAGGTCGCGCCGGGCGTCTTCTATGTGGACCCGAGCGCCTACGACGACTCCTCCTTCATCGCCGTGCTGAACGGCCCGCTCAGCGGCGCCAAGGCGGTCATCGCGGACTACCGCTCGCTGGCGGCGCGCGGGCTGCACCGGCACTTGGGCTCGTTCCTGAAGACCGAAGCGCCCCCCATCACGCGCCTGGTCCCGACGCCCCTCCGCCCCAATCGCGTGAGGATGGGCCTGCTCAACCGCGAGGCGCTGATCGTGCCCAACATTCCGCACAACCCGGCCAAGCTCATCCTGCTGGTGGACGCGGGCACCCGCTCCGACCCGGAGCTGGATGTCGTGTTCGTCAAGCGCGCGAAGATCGGGACGATCGTCGGCGAGCGGACCGCGGGCGCCGCCGGCCCTGCGGCGTACTACGACATCCGCGATGGAGATCGGCGCCTGGTCGCCCAGTGGACGGGGACGGGCACCACGCTCGACGGCGCGCAGCCGACCTTCGCCAGGGGTGTGGAGCCGGACATCGTCGTGCTGCCCACCGCCGAAGGCCTGGCCGCGGGCCGGGACGAGGCGCTGGAGGCGGCGATCCGGGCGGCGCAGGAGTGACCGCCGGGGCTCGATCCCGGGCGGCGCCGTGCTAGTCTGAGGGCCATGACCCCAGCCCGAATCCTCGTTTCGTCCCTGGTCGCCGCGGCGGCTGCGCTCATCGGCGCCTGCGCGTCCCA
Source organism: uncultured bacterium (assembly GCA_938003595.1). Lineage (GTDB taxonomy): Bacteria > Planctomycetota > Phycisphaerae > Phycisphaerales > UBA1924 > JACVCK01. The sequence goes on along the minus strand of CALKYH010000093.1, from coordinate 17,649 downwards.
GCCGCAAACCGCCAGTTCCGCCGCTCAGGCGCCGTCCAGATCCGTGGCGCTGTCGGGCTACCTCGAGCAGCACGCGGCGACGCGCGGCTTCACGCTGGGCCGGCCGGCCTCGACCTCGCTCACGCCCTCGGGCGACAAGGTCTACTTCCTGCGCTCGGGCCCTCGCTCGTTCGTGCGGGACCTGTACGAGTTCGACACCGCGACCGGGCAGGAGCGGCTGCTGCTGACGGCGGACCAGATCCTCGCGGGCGAGGAGGAGGTCCTCACGGTCGAGGAGCTGGCGCGACGCGAGCGAACCCGCTCGACCGCGCGGGGCATCGCGTCGTTCGGCCTGTCGAAGGACGGCGCAAAGATGCTCGTGCCGTTGTCGGGTCGGATCTTCGTCATCGATCGGGCGAGCGGGGAGCGCCGCGAACACACGAGCGAAGCTGGCTTCCCCATCGACCCGCGGTTCTCGCCCGATGGCGCCATGCTCGCGGCGGTGCGCGAGGGCGACCTGTATGTCACGGACCTGAACACCGGCGCCGAGCGCCGCCTGACGACCAAGGACTCCGAGACGGTCACCAACGGCCTGGCCGAGTTCGCGGCCCAGGAGGAGATGGGCCGGACCGCGGGCTACTGGTGGTCGCCGGACTCGACGCGCATCGCCTACCAGCGCAACGACACCGAGGGGATGATGCAGTTCTACATCCCCGACCCGGCGAACCCTGCCAAGCCGCCGAACTCCTTCCCCTACCCGCGCGCGGGCACGAAGAACGCCGATGTGCGCCTGGGCGTGATGAGCGCCTCGGGCGGCGAGACGGTCTGGGTGGACTGGGACCGCGAGCGCTACCCGTACCTGGCGACCGTGAAGTGGCCCGAGAACGCGCCGCTGACGATCCTCGTGCAGAACCGCGAGCAGACCGAAGAGGCGCTGCTGGCCGTCAACGAGGACACGGGCTCCACCACGACGCTGCTCGTCGAGCGCGACGACGCCTGGATCAACCTCGATCAGGACATGCCGCGCTGGCTCGACGACGGCTCGGGCTTCCTCTGGACGAGCGAGCGCTCGGGCTGGTGGCGGCTGGAACTGCGGGCACGGAACGGCTCCCTCGTGCGCGAGCTGACGCCGACGGGCTTCCCGCTTCGTGGCGTGGTGAGCGTGGACGAGGATCGTGGCGTCATCTGGCTCAGCGCCGGGGAGGACCCGACGCAGACGCACCTCTATCGCATGCCCCTCGCAGGCGGCGATCCCGTGCGCATCACCACCGAGCCCGGCGTCCACGGGGCCTCGTTCAGCAAGGACGGCTCGGTGTACCTGCACACCTTCTCCTCGATGAACGACCTCGGCTCGACGACGGTGACGCGCTTCGACGGGACGCCCATGGGCTCGCTCAACTCCGCCGCGGAAGCGCCTCCGTTCGAGGTCAACGCGGAGCTCGTGCGCATCGGCGCCAGCCCGCAGTTCAACGCCCTGATCATCCGTCCGCGCAACTTCGAGCCGGGCCGGCGCTACCCCGTCCTGGTGAGCGTCTACGGCGGGCCGCACGCCCAGGTCGTGACCAGCGCAGCGCGCGGGCGCACGCTGAACCAGTGGTTCGCGGACCACGGCTTCATCGTCGTGGCGATCGACGGGCGCGGCACGCCCTCGCGCGGGCGCGACTGGGAGCGGGCGATCAAGCACGACCTGATCGGGCCCGCGCTGGCGGATCAGAAGTCGGCCCTGCGGGCGCTGGGGGATCGGTATCCCGAGATGGACATTTCCCGCGTGGGGATCTACGGCTGGTCGTTCGGCGGGTACTTCTCCGCGATGGCCGTCATGCGCGAGCCGGAGACCTTCCATGCGGGCGTCGCCGGGGCGCCGGTCTGCGACTGGATCGACTACGACACGCACTACACCGAGCGGTACCTCGGCGTGCCCGACGATCATCCCGACGCCTACGAGCGGAGCAATGTCCTGACCTACGCGAAGGACCTGCGCCGACCGCTGCTGGTCATCCACGGCACGGCGGACGACAATGTCTACCTCGTGCACTCCCTCAAGATGACCGACGCCCTCTTCCGGGCCGGCGTGCCCTACGACTTCCTGCCCCTCGCCGGGCAGACCCACATGGTCGCCGCGCCGGAGGTCTACGCGCCCCTGCAGCAGCGGACGATCGATTACTTCGTCGAACACCTGAACCCGTAGCCCGCGGCCGCCCGCAGCCGGCCGGGCCCGAAGCGGTTCAATCCAGACTCACCACGCCCGGCCCCGTGCGCCCGGCGATCTCTCCCGAAGGAGCCTTCATGCGTCGCGTTCTATCTCTGGCCCTCGCGGCCGCCGCCCTGACCACCGCCGCCCTCGCCGACGAGGGCATGTGGCTCATCAATCGCCTGCCCGTCGAGCATCTTCAGAACACCTACGGCTTCACGCCGACCCCGGAGTGGCTGGAGCATGTGCAGAAGTCCGCCGTGCGGTTCAGCACGGGCGGGTCGGGCTCGATCGTCTCGCCCGAGGGGCTGGTGATGACGAACCACCATGTCGCCTCCGACATGCTCGCGGCGCTCAGCACGCCGGACCGCGACCTGCTCACCACCGGCTACCGCGCCGTGGAGCCGGCCGAGGAGCTCAAGTGCCCGGACCTGGAGCTCATGGCGCTGTGGACCATCGAGGATGTGACGGCGCGCGTGAACGGCGCCGTGACGCCGGGCATGACGGCCGCCGAGGCGAACACCGCCCGCCGGCGCATGATGTCGACGATCGAGCAGGAGGCCAAGGAGGCGACGGGGCTGCAGCCGGAGGTCGTGACGCTCTATCAGGGCGGCGCGTACCACCTGTACTGCTACAAGCGGTTCACCGATGTGCGCCTGGTCTTCGCGCCCGAGCAGCAGGCCGCGGCCTTCGGCGGGGACACCGACAACTTCGAGTTCCCCCGCTACTGCCTCGACATGACCTTCTTCCGCATCTACGAGAACGATGAGCCGCTGCGCCCCGAGCACTTCCTGAAGTGGAGCAGGAACGGCTCCGCCGAGGGCGACCTGGCGTTCGTGGTCGGCCACCCCGGCAGCACGCGCCGGCTGTACACCTCCGATCACCTCGCGTTCCTGCGCGATGTCGAGCAGGTCTCGACGCTCCAGCGTTTGTGGCGCGCGGAGGTGAAGCTGCAGGGCTTCTGCGCCCAGAGCGCGGAGAACAACCGCATCGGCAAGGACATGCTCCACAGCGTGGCCAACGGGCGCAAGGCGCGCACCGGTCGCCTGGCGGGCCTGCTGGACCCGACCCTGATGGGCCGCAAGATCGAGGAGGAGAAGGCGCTCCGCGCGGCGGTGAACGCCAACCCGCAGTGGCAGAAGGACTGGGGCGACGCCTGGGACCAGATCGCCGAGGCCCAGCGCATCCATGAGGAGTTCTACGAGCGGCGCGCCGCGCTCAACATCTCGTCGGACCTGTACGCCAAGGCCGTCACCGTGCTGCGCCTGGCCGACGAGCTGCCCAAGCCCAGCGCCGAGCGCCTGCGCGAGTATCGAGACTCGAACCTCGATCGCGTCTACATGGACCTCTACTCCCCCACGCCGATCTACACCAACTTCGAGATCTTCCGCCTGGAGTCGGCCCTGTCGGGCATGGCGGAAACGCTCGGCCTGAACGATCCGCTCGTCCAGGCGGCGCTCGCCGGCAAGAGCCCCCGCGCCCGCGCCGAGGAGCTGGCGCTCGGCACGAAGCTCTCCGACATCGCCGTCCGGCGCGCCCTGGCCGAGGGCGGCACCGCCGCGCTGGCCGCCTCCAACGACCCCATGATCGAGCTCGCCCGCATCCTCGACCCCGAGTCGCGCTCGCTCCGCCAGCGCTACGAGGACGAGGTCCAGGCGAAGGAGCGCGAGGCCTACGCCAAGATCGCCGCGGCCCAGTTCGCCGTGCTGGGCGACAGCGTCTACCCCGACGCCACCTTCACCCTCCGGCTGACCTACGGGCCCATCACCGGCTGGGAGGAGGGCGGCCATCGCGTGCCGGCCTACACCAAGCTCGGGGGCATCTACGACCGCTGGAAGGAGCGCGGCGGCGAGGGCGAGTTCGCCCTGCCCGAGCGCTACATCAAGGGCAAGGACCGCGTAGACCTGTCCACGCCCTACAACTTCGTCTGCAAGGTCGACATCATCGGCGGCAACTCCGGCAGCCCCGTGGTCAACCGCGAGGGCGAGGTCATCGGGCTCATCTTCGACGGCAACATCCACTCCCTGCCGGGCGACATGATCTACGACGGGTCCGTGAACCGCGGCGTGGCGGTGGATTCCCGCGCCATCGTCGAGGCCATCCGGATCCTCTACGAGGACCAGAAGCTCGCGGACGAGCTGACCGGCAACTGAGAATGGCCGCCCGTCCGGGCGGTCCCGCAATAGACCCAGGGCGGCGCAGCGGTGCGCCGCCCTTTTTTCGTGCCCGTCAGAGCTGGCTGATATCCGCCACCGAAGGGCAGGTCCCCGAAAAGTCCCTTCCAATCCCCCATTGCTTGCGGTACACTCTGCTCGCCGATACAGAGGGGCGACGCGCCCTGCGGCGTCCCGAGGAGACTGATCACGGCTGGTCGCTCGCGTCAATCCGTTCTTCGTCCCGCGACCCATCAGCGCGCCGGTTTCACCGTCGTGGAGCTGATGGTCGCCGGCGGCGTCATTGTCGCGCTGCTGGCGATCCTGTTGCCGACGATCGGGTTCGCGATGGAGCGGGCGCGCGGCTTCCGTTGCCAGTCGTCGCTCCGCAGCGTCGCGTTCGACTTCGCCGTGTTCGCCAACGACGAGCTCCACGGCGACCGAGGCGACGACCGCACACGCTACGGCCGGAGCCGTTTCTCGCTCGAGACCTTCGTCGAGAGCCAGTACGGCGTGGACGAGTTCTGGGCCTTCGGCGATGTCGATGTGCACGAGCGGCCCGACGAGACCGGCGTCGACCCGATGCGTTGCTCCGAGATCGGCGGACCGGTGACGCTCCGCCGCAATGTGCCCTGTCAGGCCGGCGCCGTCGGACCGACGGAGAACCTCTCCTTCGGCTTCAACATGCGTCTGCTGCGGATCGAGTACCTCGATGCCCTGGATCGCCCTCGCTCCAAGGAAGTGCAGCTGAACAGCGCCGTTCTGGCCCAGGGTCGGACGCCGCTGCTGTGGGACATCGACGGGCGCGCCGCGGCGCAGCAGGACCGCCAGACGATCTTCTCGGCGCCCGCCCTCGACAGCATGGCCGTGTTCGCCGGCGACCAGTACTGGTTCCCGGGCGCTCGTCACGGCGGACGCATGAATGTCGCGTTCATCGACGGCAGCGTGTCGGCCTCCGACCGCCCGCTCGAAGAGTCCGACTGGCGCTGGGGCTGGCAGCCCCGGCCGTAACGCGCGGCGCTGACTCTCGGCCATGACGATCCAGACCAAGTTCACCGTGCTGCTCGCGCTGCTGGGGCTGACGGTGGCGATCGGGCTGGGGTCCGCCCTGTTCTTCGGGCGGGTCCTGGAACGCGAGATCGTCGAGCCGCTCCGCTCCAGCGCCGAGGTCATGTCCTCGCTCACCCGTCTCAAGCGGGATGTCGGCGCCCTGACCCGCCTGCTCCCCGGCCCGGGGCGCGATGTCCCCGGCGTGGACGCGGTGGACCCTGACCTGGTGGACCCACGGGAACGGGGCCAACTCGCCGCCGCCTACGAAGAGCGGCTCCCGGCGGTCCGCGCCGATCTGGACGCCCTGCTCGACCGGCGGTTGCTCGCCCAGACCGTGGGCATCAGCACCGCAAGAAATCTGCACAGCCGGATCGAGGAGTCCTGGGCTCTCGCGGCCGCGTGGTTCGAGCGCGGCGATCTCGAGGCCGGGCGAGCCGCGGGGCTTGCTCACTACGAGATCCACGAACTCATCGAGCGGATCGAGGGCCGTCTGCTGGAGAACGCCGGGTACGCATTCGACCACGCCACGGCGATGCGCCGCATGCACTCCGTCATCCTCGCCTCCGGAATCGCGGGCACGCTTCTGTTCGTGGCGCTCACGGCGATGCTGGTCCAGCGCTGGGTGGTGAAGCCGGTCGGGGAGCTGCGCCGGGCCGCCGCGGAGATCGGAAAGGGCAACTTCTCCTACACCGTGGCCGTCGAGGGCGAGGACGAACTCGGGCAGCTGGCTCGCGAGGTCCAGCACATGTCCGGGGCGATCGCACGGATGCAGGAGGAGGCCGTGGAGCGGGAGCGGCTCGCCGCCGTCGGCGAGATGGTCCGCCGCATCGCCCACAACATCCGCAATCCCCTGGCCGGGATCCGCAGCGTCGCTGAACTGTCCCGGAGGCGGGCGGAGCCGGGCTCTCCGATCCACACCGACCAGACCGAGATCATGCAGACGGTGGACCGCTTCAACCAGTGGCTCGGCGAGCTGCTGCGAGCGACCTCGCCGCTGAAGGTCGAGCCCCGCGAGGCGGCGCCCGCTCGCTGGCTCGAGGGCATCGCCGAGAGCCACACACCCCTGGCCCGCATGCGCGAGGTCGCCCTCCGCTGCGACACGACGGAGGCGCCCCCCACCGCCTGGTACGACTCCCGGCACCTGGAGCACGCGATCGTCGCCATCCTGACCAACGCCCTGCAGGCGTCGCCCGCCGGAGGGCAGGTGTTGGTCCGGACCAACGCCGACGCCCAGGCCGGAACCTGGGACATCGCGATCAGCGACCAGGGTCCGGGAATCCCCCCTGACCTGCTCGAGAAGGTCTTCCGCCCCTACTTCACGACCAAAAAGGACGGCAATGGCATAGGCCTTGCATCTGCACTCCAGACCGTGAAGCAGCACGGCGGCCAGATCCTCGTGGAGACGGCCGAAAATCGCGGAACGACCTTCATTGTCCGCCTCCCCCTTGGCGGCATTCAATCAGGGCAGGTGGCTGAGATCAGCCAAATGGCTGGGCTCAACCGGAACGGAGCGACATCTGGCGACGATCCTGGTCATCGAGGATGAACGAACTCTCCGCTCTTCCATCCGGCAGAGCCTGGAGATGGACGGGCACACCGTGGCCGAGGCGGCGTGCCTGAAGGACGCCCGGGAGGCCGCCGCCGCGAAGGAATTCGACGCCGTCATCACCGATGTGAACCTCGTCGGGGAATCCGGGATCGACTTCCTGGCCAAACTCCGGGAGGACGGCTACGACGGCGTGGTGATCGTCATGACCGCCTACGGCACGGTGGACTCCGCCGTCGACGCCATGAAGCGCGGGGCCGACGAGTACCTCCAGAAGCCGATCAGCCTCGATGAACTCAACCTCGTGGTGCGGAAGTCGCTCGAGAACCGCCGGCTGCGCTCGCGGGTCCGCCTGTACGAGCGGCTCGAGCGCGTCCGCAGCGACGGCGGCGAGGCGCTGGGCAAGAGCCCCGCGTGGACACAGGCCCTCTCGCTGGCGGCGCGGTTCGCGGCCATGCCCGTGCCGCCCCCGGGCGACGGCGGCGAGCTGCCGGCCATCCTGCTGCTGGGCGAGACCGGCGCCGGCAAGGGCGTGCTGGCTCAGTACATCCACCGCTGCGACCCTGCCTCAAAGGGCAAGGACGCGGCCCCGTTCGTGCATGTGAACTGCGCGGCGCTGCCCGCGTCGCTCATCGAGGGCGAGCTGTTCGGCCACGAGAAGGGCGCCTTCACCGACGCCAAGGACGCGCGGCCCGGGCTCTTCGAGATGGCCGAGGGCGGCACGATCTTCCTCGACGAGATCGGCGAGATGCCCCTCGAGATGCAGGCGAAGCTGCTCATCGTCGTCGAGAAGGGCCGCTTCCGGCGGATCGGCGGCACCAAGGAGCGCACGGCGCGGGCGCGCATCGTCGCCGCCACGAATCTCAACCTCGAGGAGCGCGTCGCCCAGGGCGCGTTCCGACGCGACCTGCTCTACCGGCTCAATGCACTGACCATCCGCATCCCCGCGCTGCGCGAACGCGGCGAGGATGTCCTGCTCATCGCCGAGGCGTCGCTCCGTCGCCTCAGCGAGCAGCAGGGCCGACCCGGCCGCACGCTGGCGGCCGACGCCCGCGCCGCGTTGCTGCGTCACCCCTGGCCCGGCAATGTCCGCGAGCTCCTGAACGCCATCAAGCGCGCCTGCATCCTCTGCGACGACGACACGATCAGCGCGGCCCGGCTGGGGCTGGACGCAGCGGCGCCGGCTCCGATCGGCGTGGGAACGCCGGCGGGAGCGGGCGTGCCGACGGCGCCGAGCGAGCGCTTCGTGTGCGACTTCGACGACGGCCCCGTGGATATCGAGAGCATCGAGAAATCCATCATCGAGCAGGCCCTGCGCCACGCCCGGGGCAATGTCTCGATGGCCGCCAAGCTCATCGGCCTCAATCGCGGCGCCCTCCGCTACCGCATCGAGCGGTTCGGCCTCGACACGCACCCGCAGGAGGCGACCGCGCGATGACCGCTCGACGCTCCATGGCGTGGATCGCGGCCATCGCCGGCGGCGCCGCGGCGCTCGGCAATGGCCCGCGGGTCCTCACCGACGCCGCCGGGGACGCCGTGATCCGGCGCACCGATGTCGGGAACGACGGGACGCTGAACCCGGCGATGGTCATGCCGGACCTGCTGAGTCTGTCGATCGGACCGTGGATCGCCACGAACCCGGTCGCGGACCCCTACGCCGGCGACTGGGACCAGATCAACGACAGCGGCGACATCCTGCGGATCGACCTGGTCTTCGCCGGCGTGGTGAACCCTCCCGGCAATGTCCTGGGCGGTCAGCCCTTCAATCCCTTCCGCTTCGGCCCGTCGCCGCTGCACGGCTTCCTCGAGCTGGATGTCGATCGCGACCGCAACACCGGCGGCGAGTGCGGCGATCCGGCGCTGTTCCGCTACCTCGCGAATGTCGGACGGTTCGGCGCCGTGCCGTACGGCTCCATCTCGGAGCGCATGGCGCGCGACGGCCAGGACCTCAACACGCAGTTCGCCAGCGCGCCGCAGATCGAGCGCTCCGGGGCCGAGTTCGTCCTCTCCTTCTGCGGCTGCTTCAATGTGACCGTGGTCAACACCTTCGGCGACCCGACGCCCGCGAGCTTCGGGGCCGGCGACACCTGGATCGTGAGCGGGCGCTTCTTCCAGCGGGCCGGCGGCTTCGAGAGCGTCAGCGCCGTGTTCGGCGGCTCGTTCCCCGGGCGTTACGACCCGATCGTGAAGGCTCGGTTCCGGCACGACACGCAGTCCGACACCACGACGGTCTCGCTCGTGTACCCCCTGACGCCCGTCGGCGCGGGGCTGCTCGCCGGGGCGGCGCCCCAGGCGATCGACCTGAATGTCGGCAATCAGAACTGCGTGCAGGAAGCGCTGCAGGATGTGATCGACAGCGCCTCGAAGAACATCCCCAATGGATGCGCCTTCGAGCTGATCGATCGCTGGGACGGGCGCGACAGCGAGGACAACCTCCGGCCGGCCGACTGGGATGTCTACGCCCTCTTCGGCTCCACCTACACCACGCTGCAGGCCCCCTACTACTACGCCTGGACCGATGTCGGCTTCGACGAGCGCGTGGGCGACTTCGACGGCGGCGGCGTCGTGAACGCGATGGATCAGGGCCAGATCGACAGCGAGATCGCGTCGCTGGATGGCGGAAGCCAGGACGGCGACGGGAGCGTCAACGGCTCCGTGACCGTGGTCTCCTTTGCCAGCGCCTTCAATGTCCACGATGTCACCGGCGACGGCGTCATCAACAGCGCCGACCGCGCCGCGCTGGGGCCCGCCCTGGTCGGCGACCTCAACGGCGACTGCGCCGTGAACTTCACCGACCTCAACCTCGTGGTCTCGTACTTCAATACGGGGAACGAGGACGGCGATGTGAACGGCGATGGTCTGGTGAACTTCGCCGACCTCAACCTGGTCGTGTCCAACTTCAACATGACTTGTCAGTGACGCGCCACCGGCGCGGCTGAGATCCTCCGATCCGTGGGATTTCAGCCACTCGGCGCCCCTCTTGCGCTGGGATTGCAGGTCGATTCAGGAAAATCTCGATTGGCACGGCCTTTGCCTTCTCTCCTTGCAGAGCACGACAACGCGTCGAGCTCAGGAACGAAGTCAACAGTCCCTTTCAACCCTGTTCGAGGAGACCCACCATGGAACTCAATGCTCTGTCGCTGCGCGCCGCCGCCGTCGTCCTGACCGCCGGCCTGCTCGCCTCCACCGCCCAGGCCGCGTTCGACCCGGCCGTCCTCTACGCCACCGGCGACCGGCCCGACGGCGTCGCCTTCGCCGACCTCGACAACGACGGCGACCTGGACATGGCCGTCGTCAGCGACAACCTGGACAAGATCCAGTTCTACACCAACAGCGGCGGCGCCTTCACGCTCGCGGGCCAGATCCTGCTCGGCTCCGGCGTCGGCGCCGGCTCCCTCGTCGCCGCCAACTTCGACGGCGACGGCGATGTCGACCTGGCCGTGGCCTACCAGAACTCCGGCGCCGTCCGCGTCGTCACCAACAACGGCGGCCTGGTGTTCTCGCTCGGCTCGCTCACCACGGTCGGCGCCAACCCCCGCGGCATGTCCGTCGGCGACATGGACAACGACGGCGACATGGACCTGGCGGTCGCGAACCGCGACTCGAACTCCGCCTCGATGCTCCGCAACGCCGGCAACGGCGTGTTCACCGCCACCACCGTCGGCGTCGGCGCCGACCCCCGGGCCGCGGCGTTCGGCAACTTCGACGGCGACGCCGACCTCGATGTCGTCGTCACCAACCACGACGACCGCACCCTCTCGGTCATCACCAACAACGGCGCCTCGTTCGCCGCTGTGACCGTGAACACCAACCCCAATGTCCGCCCTGAGGGCGTCGCCACCGGCGACTTCGACAACGACGGCGATGTCGACATCGCGGCCGCGACCGACAACGCCGTCTCCATCTTCCTCAACAGCGCCGGCGCCTTCGGCGGCTCCACGCTCTACGCCTCCGGCTCGGTCAACCTCGGCCCGATCGTCGCCGCCGACTTCGACGGCGACGGCGACCTGGACATCGCCACCGCCGGCTCGACCTCCGGCACGGTCTCGGTGATGACCAACACCGGCGCCGCCGCGTTCCCCGGCGCCGCCCAGGTCCTGGCCAGCGGCGCCTTCACCAGCGCCCTGGCGAAGGGCGATGTCGACGGCGACGGCGACATCGACATCGCGGCCACCAATCGCGACGCGGACAGCGTGGCGGTGTTCCTGAACGGCGGCGGCGGCGGCGGCGGCACGCCCTGCGTCGCGGACATCGACGGCGACGGCGATGTGGACTTCGCCGACCTCAACACGCTGCTCGGCGAGTTCAACCGCACCGACTGCGCGCCCTGATCGACGGGCTCTAGAGAGCGCGGGGCCCCGAAGCCCCGCGAAATGGCGATCCCGTTCTCCTTCGGAGAGGCCCCCACCACGCGGGGGCCTCTCTCTTTTTTGCCTCTCCTGCAGCGGCACACTTGACATATGCCGTTTTGGGCATATATTGAGCCCGTGCCACGAGCCGCCTCCGATCTTGATGTCTTCTCCGCCATCGCCGAGCCCCGACGCCGGCGGATCCTGGAGCTGCTCGCGACCGGTGGCTCCCGCTCCGTGAACGAACTCGTCGCGGCGATGCGCCTGCCGCAGCCGACCGTCTCCAAGCACCTGGCCGTGCTGCGCGAGGTGGGCGTCGTGGCCGTCACGCGCGACGGCAAGCGGCGCCTGTACGAGATCAAGGCTCAGGAGCTCAAAGCCGTGAACGAATGGATCAGCCGTTTCGAGCGCCTCTGGACGCACCAGCTCGACCGCGTGAAGGAGCGGGCCGAACGCCTGGCCGCCGAGGCCCGCCCGTCCGGCGCCAAGAACAACCGCCACAAGGAGAACTGACCCCATGTCCACCGCCGCTACCTCCGAAGCCGTCCGGACGCTGCATGTGCAGAAGTCGACCGACATCGGCGCGCCGATCGACATCGCGTTCGCGGCGCTGCTCGCCGAGCTGGGCCCCGAGAGCCAGATGCCCGACGGCAAGCCGTTCCCTTTCAAGCTCGAGGCCTGGCCCGGCGGGCGCTGGTTCCGCGATCTGGGCGACGGCGCGGGCCACCTCTGGGGCCATGTGCAGGTCATCAAGCCGCCGACGCTGCTGGAAATCGCCGGGCCGTTGTTCATGTCGTACCCCGCCGTTTCCCATGTGCAGTACCGCCTCGCATCGGAAGGCGCACGGACGCGCCTGACGCTCACGCACCGGGCGATCGGGCTGATCCTCGACGAGCACGCCGAGGGCGTGCACATGGGCTGGGAGTACGGGCTCCAGCGCGTCCGAGAGATCGCCGAGCGCCGCGCGGCCCGCTGAGAAGCGCCGCGACCATCAAACGCCAACTGGAGAGATTGACATGCGACCCATCGACCTGATCCGGTACGCGCTCGAGATGAGCGACCAGTTCACCATGCCGCTCATCGAGGATATGCGGGATGCGCCGTGCACCGCCCCCACGCCTCGCGGCGGGAACCACCCGCTCTGGGTCCTGGGCCACCTGGCGTTCGTTGAAGCGCTGCTGGCCTGCTCGCTCATGGACGAGCCCGATCCGCTCCCGGAGTACACACGCCTGTTCTCCTACGGCGCCGAGCCGACGGGCGATGCGGACGACTATCCGAAGTTCGACGAGGTCCTCGCGACCTACCGTCGGCTGCGCGCCCGCAACATGCGCCTGCTGGAGCAGTTCGGCGACGCACGCCTGGACGAGCCCGTGAAGCGCCCGCCGGCTGGGCTGGAGGACGCCTTCCGCACCGTGGGGCAGGCGTTCCTGGTCGTTGCGATTCACCAGATGAATCACCGGGGCCAGGTCTCGGACGCGCGACGCGCCGCGGGGCGGTCGCCCCTGTTCACACCGCAGGCGGAAGCCGCGGCCTGAACAGGACCATGGACCGCGGTTTACCGAATTGAAAACGAACTTCACACCGACCAACTCCTGAATTCATCCTTCGCGCTGAGGTCGGCCGCAGGTAGAATCCTCGACTCACCCGGACGATCGTGGCGCCTGTTCTGGCGACCGTCCGGAACACGACACTGGAGATCACCATGCTTCGCAAGAATCGGATTGTTTCATGCGGCGTCGCGCTCGGTCTGCTGACCGCCGCCGGCCTCGCCATCGCCGAACCCGCCCAGCCCGAGATGCAGCTGCCCCCCGGCTGGTCGGAGGCGGACATGCAGGCGTGCATCATCGCCGGAACCCCGGGCGAGATGCAGGCGTTCCTGGCCAAGGGCGTCGGCGTGTGGCACGGCAAGGGCTCCATGTGGATGGCGCCCGGCACGGAGCCGATGACCGTCGAGATGACCTCGACCGTGACCTCCATCATGGACGGTCGCTACACCAAGTGCGAGATCGACGCGAACTGGCCGGGCATGGGGCCCTTCACCGGCTCGGGCGTGTACGGCTACGACAACACCACGGAGACCTTCGTCGCCTCGTGGATCGACAACCACAGCACCGGCATCATGAACGGCGAGGGCAAGCTCTCCGCCGACAAGAAGACGCTGACCTGGACCTACCACTACACCTGCCCCATCACGCAGAAGCCCACCACGATGCGCGAGGTCGAGACCATCAACAGCCCCACCTCCCGCACCATGGAGATGTACGCCATCGACCCCAAGAGCGGCAAGGAGTACATGATGGCCCGCTACGAGCTGACGAAGAAGTCCTGAGCGATTTCCGTCGCTCGCATCAAACCAGTTGCGACGCCGGCGCGCCGACGCGCGCCGGCGTTCTTGAGAACGAAGCCCGGAACCAGAAAATGGAGCGCCCGCGATGAACCCCGAACCGCAGAAAGAACACGCCTGGCTCCAGAGACTCGTGGGCGAGTGGACCTCCGAGGCCGAGTGCGACATGGGGCCGGACAAGCCCAAGGGCGTGATGCGGGGGACCGAATCCGTCAAGGCTCTCGGCGACCTCTGGATCATCGGCGAGGGCTTCAGCGAGATGCCCGGCGGACCCTCGGGCACGATGCGGATCACCATCGGCTACGACCCTGCCAAGAAGCGCTTCGTCGGCTCATGGGTCGGCTCCATGATGACGAACATGTGGGTGTACGAGGGTGAGCTCGACGCTTCGGGCAAGGTCCTGACCCTGAACACCGAGGGCCCCCTGTGCATGGAGGGCTCGCCCCCCGGCAAGACCGCGAAGTACCGCGATGTGATCGAGATGAAGTCCGACAACCACCGAGTCCTCAGCTCGTGGATGCAGGGCGAGGACGGCAAGTGGGCCCCGATCATGACCTGCCATTACCGACGCAAGAGCTAGGGGCCGGCCCATGATCTGGAGCCGGCGCTGACGCAACTGCGGAGTCGCTGAACTCTTCCGGGCTCCCGGCGCGCGCCCGGCCCCTACGATCGGTCCTCATGCCCGAGAGACCCGCGTCCACCATCTTCCTCACCGGCGCCACGGGCTATGTCGGCGGGCGACTGGCGCCGCGCCTCCTGGCGAAGGGCTACACCGTTCGATGCCTCACGCGCAGCCGCACCAAGCTCCTGGCGCGGCCGTGGGCGAGCGAGCCGGGCGTCGAGATCGTGGAGGGCGACGCCGGCGATGAGACGCGCCTTGCCGAAGCCATGGCGGGCTGCGTGGCCGCGTACTTCCTGGTGCACTCCATGGACGCAGCGGGGCCCGAGTACCGCGCCCGTGATCGAGCGCTGGCGGAGGCCTTCGGCCGGGCCGCTCAACGCGCCGGCGTGTCGCGCATCCTCTACCTCGGCGGCCTCGGCGAGACCGGCGAGCATCTCAGCGAGCACCTGACCTCCCGGCGCGAGGTCGAGGCCGCCTTGGCCAAGGCAGGCGTCCCGGTCACCGTTCTGCGGGCCGCGATGATCATCGGCTCGGGCTCCGCGTCGTTCGAGATTCTCCGGTATCTGGTCGAGCGACTGCCGATCATGATCACGCCGCGCTGGGTGCGCACCGAGTCGCAGCCGATCGCGATCCGCGATGTGCTCCACTACCTCATCGCCGCCCTCGAGACGCCCGAGACCACGGGGCGAACGATCGACATCGGCGGGCCGCAGGTCTGGAGCTACGAGCAGCTGATGGCGGAGATGGCCTCCGCCCTGCGGCTGCGCCGGCGCTGGGTGATCCCGGTCCCCGTGCTCACGCCGCGCCTGAGTTCACTCTGGATCCACCTCGTGACGCCGCTGGACGCCAGCATCGCCAGGCCGCTGGCGGAGGGCCTGAAGAATCGGGTCGTCTGCCGCAACGACGACGCGACGCGCCTCATGCCGCACCAGTGTCTGACGATCCGCGAGGCCATGGACGCGGCGCTGAGCCGCCTGGTCGCCGGCGACATCGAGACCGCCTGGTCCGACGCGGGCGTCATGCCCGGCGACCCGGACTGGGCCGGCGGCTCCGTCTTCATCGATCAACGCTCGGTGCGAACCACAGCCCCGCCCGCCGCGGCATGGAGCGCCGTCTGCTCGCTCGGCGGCGCCCGGGGGTACTACGCGGTGGACTGGCTCTGGCGGGTGCGCGGCGCCATGGACCGCCTCACCGGCGGGCCCGGCCTCCGGCGCGGTCGGCGCAGCCAGACCAGCCTGCGCCTGGGAGACGCCCTGGACTTCTGGCGCGTCACCGCCATCGAGCCGCCACGCCTGCTGGCGCTGACCGCGGAAATGAAACTGCCCGGGGTCGCCACGCTCACACTGGAGGTCGAGCCTGCGGCGGATCCAACCGGCGGCGCCACGATCACCATGACGGCGCGCTTCCGCCCCCGGGGCCTGCTGGGGCTTCTCTACTGGTACGCCGTCCTGCCCGCGCACGGGGTCGTGTTCCGGGGCATGCTGCGAGGCCTGGCCAGATCCGCCGAGCAGATCGATCCCGGCGCCGCGACGATGAAGCCCGCGCCCGAACCCTGACTCCGGGCCCGGACGCGGGAATCACCCCGCGCCCTGGGCGTACGATCGCCATGCTCTTCATGGTCATCGAGCGATTCAAAGCCGGGCATCCGGACGCCGTCGGCGAGCGCTTCCGCGCCAAGGGGCGGCTCATGCCCGAGGGCGCCGGCGTGGAGTATGTCGCGAGTTGGATGACGGCGGACGGCGGCGCGTGCTACCAGTTGATGGAGGCCCCGACCCGGGCCGCCCTCGACCCGTGGATCGCGAACTGGCAGGACCTTGTGGAATTCGAGGTCGTGCCCGCGCTGCCCTCGGCGGAGTTCTGGGCCCAGCGCGAACGCCATCGCGCCGGGCCTGATCCGACCAGTTGATCGCGGCTCATCGCAGCCCGCCCCCGACGAAGAGCTTCTCGCCCGTCACCCAACGGGCGTCGTCGGACGCCAGGAACACCGCCACCGGCGCGATGTCGCCGGGCTGACCGATGCGGGCCAGGGGCGTGTCCGCCTCGACCTTCGTGCGGAAGTCGCTCTTGTCGATGCCCGCGCTCCGCACGCCCTCGGTGTCCACCATGCCCGGGTTGAGCGAGTTCACGCGGATCCCGCGCGGCCCCAGCTCCATGGACAACGCGTGCGTGATCGAGTCCACCGCCGCCTTCGTGGCGCAGTAGACCGATGCGCCCGGCAGGGGCGATCGCGCGGCGATCGAGCCGATATTGATGATCGATCCGCCGCCCTTGCCGAAGCGCTTCGCCGCCTCCTTCGCCGAGAGCAGCAGCCCGAGCACATTCAGGTCGAACTGCCTGTGGAAGTGCTCCGCGTCCACCTCCTCGAGCGGCCGAAGGTCGTACACGCCCGCGTTGTTCACGAGCACATCGAGCCGCCCGAACGCCTTGTGCCCCTCGTCGAACAGGCGCTGCACATCGGCGGGCTGCGCGAGATTTGCCTGCACCGCGACCGCCTTGCCGCCCGCGCCCTCGATCGCCTTGACGACCCGCTCCGCGCCGGCCTTGTCGGAGGCGTAGTTGACGACCACATTCGCGCCGGCGTCGCCGAACTGACGGGCGATCTCCGCCCCGATGCCCTTCGACGCCCCCGTCACCACCGCGACCTTGCCTTCGAGCTTGCGTGCCATGATTGCGCTCCTTTGGAGTGATTTCTGTACCGATCGGTAAGTATTCGAACCGCGCCCCTGCCGGTCAAGGCGGCGAACCATGAATTCCGCGGCGCTCCGCCCCGCAACCTCGCGCAACACCGCCGCCCATCATGACTTGGGCGACGCCCGGCGGTCTCGCTCCACGCCGCTAGTCCAGCCGGAACAGTGTCTCCTCGCACGCCGGGAACCGCTCATCCTCCGGCGACACCCTCCTGCCGATCTCGACAAAGCCGCAGCGCTCGAGCACGCGGATCGAGGCGCCGTTGGCGCTCGCCACGCGCGCATGCAGGGGCCGCGTCGGGACCTCCGCCAGCAACAGCGCCAGAGCGCGCGTCGCCACGCCCCTTCCCCACCAGCGCCGCGCGATCCAGTACCCCACCGCGTCCATGCCATCCATCGGGAACACCGAGATCTGCCCCGCGAGTTCGCCGTCGGCAAGGATCGCCCGCGCGGCGATCCGCGGATCCGCGAGGATCTTGCCCCAATGGGCGTCGAACGCCACCCGGTCCCGCGGGCGCGACACCGCCATCGCGTTCGACTCCGGATCCAGCTGCTGCTCGAAGAACGCGGGCAGGTCCGCAGCCTCCACCGCGCGCAGCCGCACGCCGATGTCGCTCATCGCCGGCCCCGGAGCGCCCGCGCGTCCCGCAGCGCCATCCTCGCCAGCGCGAAGTGATGATCGTCGTGATCCGCGAAGAACACGCAGGTGTCCACCACGCGCTTCTGGA
>CALKYH010000092.1 GCA_938003595.1 uncultured bacterium | reverse complement strand
GGATCGAGCGCGAGGGCCCGGGCGAGGCGTCGGTCAGCGAAGTGGCGAAGCTGCTGGCGCGACAGGGCAAGCCGGCGGATGCGGAGCAGTTCGTGCTCGGCACGCTGCGGGCGCACCCCGAGCTGCACGAGCTCAGCGCCGCGATGATGCGCGCGATGCTCGCGGGCCGGCAGGCGGTGAAGGCCGAGGCTCTGGCCCGGGAGCTGGTGGAGTTGCGTCCCGACGACGCGGTGCTGCGGACGCAGCTGGCGGCCGTGCTGATGCAGCTGGCGGCGCCGGGGAGCGAGAAGTTCACGGAGGGCGCGGCGGAGGCGGAGCGCGCGGTGGAGTTGGACCCGTCGTACGCGCCGGCGCTGCAGCAGCGGGCGATCGGGCTGGCGATGTCGGGCGACCTCGCGGGCGCCGAGCGGGCGCTGCGCGACGCGGTGAAGGTGGCGGGGGACGATCCGCGGCCCCGGCTGATGCTGGTGCAGCTGCTGCAGAGCCAGGGCCGGGCCGATGAGGCCGCGGCGCTGATGGAGCAGATCGAGCGCGACGCCGGGCATACGGCCCCGGGGCCCGGGCCGGCGGCGGATCGGCCCACGCCGACCGGCGGCGAGCGCACGCCCTGACACGGGTTGACGCGGTCGCTAGGATATATGGACAAATCTATCCGAGAGCTTTGTCCGAGCGCGTTTCGCTCAGAGAGGACCACGGCCATGACCACCGGCATCCCCACCCAGAAGATCCGCGGCCCGCTCAATCTCACGAAGTGGATCGAGGACAACAAGCACCTCATGCAGCCGCCGGTCTCGAACAAGACCATCTGGCTGGATCAGGACTTCATCGTCTTCGTGAGCGCCGGTCCGAACACGCGCAACGATTACCATGTGAACCCGACGGAGGAGTTCTTCCTCCAGATCAAGGGCGACATCTATGTGAAGATCATCGAGGGCGGCCAGAGCCGGGATGTCATCATCCGCGAGGGCGAGGTGATGCTGATCCCCGCGTGGGTGCCGCACTCGCCCCAGCGCCCGCCGAACACGATCGGGCTGGTGGTGGAGTACAAGCGCCCCGAGGGCGAGATGGACTCGCTGCGGTTCTACTGCGAGGGCTGCAACCACCTCGTGTACGAGGAGCACTGGAGCCTGGCGAACATCGACCATGACCTCAAGCGGATCATGCACAACTTCTGGGGCGGGCCCGAGTCGGTCCGGACCTGCGAGAAGTGCAAGAAGGTCATCCAGCCCGCCAAGGAAGCCCGGCTGCCGAAGGCCTGAAACGGGGCCCGACAGGCCCCGCCGGCCCCGCGTATCCTGAGCCACGGTGGCTCCCAGCAAAGTCGACATCCATACGCACATCCTCCCCGAGCGC
Organism: uncultured bacterium; assembly: GCA_938003595.1. Taxonomy (GTDB): domain Bacteria; phylum Planctomycetota; class Phycisphaerae; order Phycisphaerales; family UBA1924; genus JACVCK01. The sequence continues at coordinate 28,344 of CALKYH010000092.1, read as the reverse complement.
TGGCCGGACCTGCGCGAGCGCTACGGCTGCGGCGGGTGGGTGTCGCTCGAGCATCACAAGCCCTGCTGCGCGCGGATGATCATCGACGGCAAGGGTTTCCGTGAGATCGGCCACAACTGCTGGGACCCGCTGGAGCGCCTCCGCGAGTGCGACGAGGCGGGCGTGCGCCTGCAGGTCCTGAGCACGGTGCCGGTCATGTTCTCCTACTGGGCCAAGCCCGAGCACGCCCTGGACCTGTCGCGGATGCTCAACGACCACATCGCGGGCGTGGTGCGGCAGACGCCCGATCGCTTCGCGGGGCTGGGCACGATCCCGCTGCAGAACACGGACATGGCCTGCGCCGAGCTGGAGCGCTGCGTGCGCGAGCTGGGCCTGGCGGGCGTGCAGATCGGCACGCATGTGAACGGCGAGAACCTGGACGAGCCGCGCCTGCTGCCGGTGTTCCAGACGGCGGAGCGGCTGGGCGCCGCGGTGTTCGTGCACCCCTGGGACATGCTGGCGAAGGAGCGCATGGAGAAGTACTGGATGCGCTGGCTCGTGGGCATGCCCGCGGAGACGGCGCTGGCGGTGTGCTCGGCGCTGATGGGTGGGTTGATGGACAAGTGCCCGACGCTGCGCCTGTGCTTCGCGCACGGCGGCGGCGCGTTCCCGGGGACGGTGGGGCGGATCCAGCACGGTTTCGAGGCGCGGCCGGACCTGTGCGCGACGGTCACGAAGAAGGGGCCGATCGAATACCTGCGCCGGGGCGGGACGCCGGCGCGGATCTGGGTGGATTCGCTGACGCACGACGAGCCGACGCTGCGGCGCGTGGTGGACCTGTTCGGCGCCGAGCGTGTGTGTTTGGGGTCGGACTATCCGTTCCCCCTCGGCGAGGCGCGGCCCGGGACGCTGGTGGAGAACGCTTCGAGCCTGACGGCGGACGAGAAGCGACGCGTGCTCGCCGATTCGGCGATGGAGTTCCTCGGGATGGGCGAGAAAGGACGGGGCCGATGAGCGTGGCGCAGATCACGAACATGCAGTACGCGCAGGAACAGGACGCGGCGGACGCGCTGCGGGGCCGGCGCCAGCAGTTCCTGTTCCCCAAGAGGAAGGACGGCTCGCCCGTCGTCTACATGACGGGCAACTCGCTCGGCCTGCAGCCCGCGACGGCGCGGGCGATCGTGGACCGCGAGCTGGCCGACTGGGCCGAGCTGGGCGTCGAAGCGCACCTGCACGGCAAGAACCCCTGGCTGCCGTACCACGAGTGGTTCCGCGAGCCGGGCGCGCGCCTGGTGGGGGCCCGGCCGGGCGAGGTCGTGATGATGAACTCGCTCACGGTGAACCTGCACCTGATGATGGCGAGCTTCTATCGACCGACGAAGGAGCGCTTCCGGATCCTCATCGAGAGCCCCGCGTTCCCCTCGGACGAGTACGCCGTGCAGAGCCAGGCGCGGTTCCACGGGTTCGATCCGGAGTCGGCGATCGTCCGCGCCAAGGCGCGCCCGGGCGAGACGGCCATCCGCGAGGAGGACATCGAGGACCTGCTGCGCCGGGAGGGCGGTTCGATCGCGCTCGTGATGCTCGGCGGCGTGAACTACGCGACGGGGCAGTTCTTCGACATCGCGCGGGTCACGAAGGCGGCGCGGGCGGCGGGGTGCGTCGTGGGGTGGGACCTGGCGCACGCCGCGGGCAATGTGCCGCTGCGGCTGCACGACTGGGGCGTCGATTTCGCCGCGTGGTGCTCGTACAAGTATCTGAACTCCGGCCCGGGGGCGCTGGCGGGGTGCTTCGTGCACGAGCGGAACTGGAACAGCGGAGCGCCGCGGTTCGAAGGGTGGTGGGGGAACGATCCGGCGAGCCGGTTCAAGATGGCGCCGCGGTTCGTGCCCGCGCTGGGGGCGGAGGCCTGGGCGCTGAGCAACCCGCCGATCCTGTCCGCGGCGCCGCTGCGGGCGTCGCTGGAGATCTTCGACGCCGTCGGGATGGACGCGCTGCGGGCCAAGTCGCTGCGGCTGACCGGCTATCTGCGGTCGCTGGTGGAGCGCCTTGACGGCGTGCGCGTGCTGACGCCCTCGGAGCCCGAGCGCCACGGGGCGCAGCTGTCGCTGGTGGTGGACGGCGACGCGCGGGCGGCGCAGCAGGCGCTGATGGAGCGCGGCGTCGTGACGGACTTCCGCGAGCCCAATGTCATCCGCGTCGCGCCTGCGCCCCTGTACTGCTCCTTCGCCGACTGCCTGGCGTTCGCGACGGCGCTGGCGGAGGTCCGCGGCGCCCGCCTGAGCTAGACCGCGCGAGCCAGCCCCCATGCCCAGCGACTCCAACCGCGTGTTCACGATCTTCGGCGCCGGCCTGGCCGGGACGCTGCTCGCCGTGCAGCTGGCGCGCCTGGGGCGGAAGGTCGAGCTGTACGAGCGCCGGCCGGACCCGCGCCGGGCGGGCGCGGAGGGCGGCCGCTCGATCAACCTGGCGCTCTCGACGCGCGGGCTCGACGCGCTGCAGCGCGTGGGGCTGGCCGAGGAGGTCATGCGCGAGGCGATCCCCATGCGCGGGCGCTTGATGCACGCGATCGACGGCTCGCTGGCGTACCAGCAGTACGGCGTGACGGGCTCGGAGGCGATCAACTCCGTTTCGCGGGCCGGGCTGAACATGGCGCTGCTGGACGCGGCCGAGCGCGAGCCGCTGGTGACGATCCACTTCGGTAAGCGGTGCCAGCGCGTGGATTTCGAGCGGCGCGAGGCGGAGGTCCTGGATGTCGGCTCGGCGGAGCTGACCCGGGTCGGCTACGACACGCTCGTCGGCGCGGACGGCGCGTTCTCGGCGGTGCGGCTCTCGATGCAGATGCGCGAGGGCTTCGACTACAGCCAGACCTACGAGAGCCACGGCTACAAGGAGCTGACGATCCCCGCGCGCCGGGACGAGGGCGACGGCCCATCGCTGCCCGGCGCCGAGGGGCCGTTCCGGATGCGGAAGAACGCGCTGCACATCTGGCCCCGGCGCTCGTACATGATGATCGCCCTGCCCAACGCCGACGGCTCGTTCACCTGCACGCTCTTCGCGCCGTTCGACGGCCCGGACGGGCTGCGCGAGGTGCGCAGCGGCGCCGAGGCGCGGGCGTACATCGAGCGGCGCTTCCCCGATGCCCTGGCGCTGATGCCCACGCTGGAGGAGGACTTCGTCCGCAACCCCACCGGCTCGCTGGCCACGGTGCGCTGCTACCCCTGGGCCATCGGCGACAGCGCCGCGCTGCTGGGCGACGCCGCGCACGCGGTGGTGCCCTTCTACGGGCAGGGCATGAACGCCTCGTTCGAGGATGTCGTGGCGCTGGGCGAGGCGGTGGAGCGGCATCCGGACGATCTCGGCGCCGCGTACGCCGAGTACCAGGAGCGCCGCAAGCCCAACGCCGACGCCATCGCGACGCTGGCGGTCCAGAACTTCGTGGAGATGCGCGACAAGGTGGGATCGCCGGCGTTCCTGCGCAAGAAGAAGTGGGAGCAGCGGTTCGCGCGGTGGTTCAAGTGGTACACGCCGCTGTACTCGATGGTCAGTTTCTCGACGATTCCGTACGCCGAGGCGGTGGAGCGATCGATCGCGCAGGACCAGCGGGTGCGCCGGGCGCTGTTCGGCCTGGGGCTCGCCGCGGCGTGGGTCGTGCTGCTGATCGCCGTGCTGGTATGGTCCGCGCTGAACAAGGGAGCGACGACATGATCTACGACATCACCCCGCCGATCACGACCCGCATGGGCGTCTGGCCCGGCGACAATCCCATGACGCGCGAGGTCCTGCTCGATGTCGAGAAGGGCGACAACATCACTCTCTCGACGATCCGCTCGACGGTGCACCTGGGCGCGCACGCGGACGGGCCGAACCACTACGGCACGGCGTCGCCGGGGATCGGCGAACGCCACCTGGGCCTGTACCTGGGCCCCTGCCAGGTGGTGAGCGTCGCGGTGGGGCGGGGCCAGCGTGTGGCTGTCTCCATGCTGCCCAAGGGCGTCGATCTGAGCGAGAAGCGCATCCTCTTCAAGACCGGCACCTTCCCCGACCCGGACAACTTCAACAACGACTTCGCCGCGCTCGAGCCCGCGCTGGTGGAGATGCTCGCGAACCGGGGCGTGGCGACGGTGGGCATCGACACGCCCAGCGTGGACCTGATCGACTCCAAGGACCTGCCCTCGCACAAGATGTTCCTGGCGCACGACATGGCGATCCTCGAGGGTCTGGTCCTCAAGGATGTGCCGGACGGGCGCTACGAGCTGATCGCCCTGCCGCTGAAGCTCATGGGCTTCGACGCGAGCCCGGTGCGGGCCGTGCTGCGGACGCTGGACGAGGCGCCGGCCGAGCCGCCCCGCAAGAAGGCTAGCCGATCGTCGCGATGACCTTCAGCTCGACATTGATCTTCGTCGGCAGGGCGTTGACCTCGACCGTGGTGCGCGTGGGGCCGTGCTTGACATGGGCCGCGTACTCGCGGTTGTAGCCGGCGAAGTCGCGCTCCATGTTGGTCAGGAACGAGGTGATGTCCACGATGTTCTCCCACCTGCTCCCGGCGTCCTCGATGATGACGCGGAGGTTGTGGAACACGGCGCGGCACTGCTCGGCGATGTCGTAGGACACGACCTCGCCCTTGTCGTTCATCGTGACGCCGGGGATGACCTTCTCGCCGAGGCGGCGCGGGCCGATGCCGGAGATGAACAGCAGGTTGCCGACGCGCCGGCAGTGGGGGTAGGCGCCGACGGGGTCGGGCCCGCGCGGGCTGACGAAGGTGGCTCCATCGGCGATGGGCTTCGGGGAGTCGCTCATGGGGTTCGATCCTGCAGTTTCAGGCAGACATTGCGTGGCTCGGTGAAGAATCGCAGGGCCTCGTCGCCGCCCTCGCGCCCGACGCCGGAGTCCTTCATGCCGCCGAAGGGGGTGCGCAGGTCGCGGACCATCCAGCAGTTGATCCAGACGACGCCGGCGTCGATCTTCGAGGCCACGCGGTGGGCTCGGTCCAGGTCGCGGGTCCAGATCATCGAGGCCAGGCCATAGCGCACGCCGTTGGCCAGGGCGAGCGCCTCCTCCTCGGTGTCGAAGGGGGTGACGGTGACGACGGGGCCGAAGATCTCCTCCTGCATCGCGGCGCAGCCGATCGGCGCTTCGGTCAGCACGGTGGGGAGGTAGAAGTAGCCGCCGGCGCAGCGGGCGGAGATGGGCTTGTCGGGGGAGCGCCCGCCGCAGCGGACCCTGGCGCCGTCGCGCTTCGCCTGCTCGACCGCGGCGCTGATCTTCGCGTGGTGCTCCTGCGAGACGACGGCGCCCTGCTGGGTCCCGTCCTCGAGGGGGTCGCCCACCTGCAGCGCCTGCGCGCCGGCGATCAGGCGCTCAAGGAAGGGCTCGTACATCGGGCGTTCGACGAAGATGCGCGAGCCGCAGAGGCAGATCTGGCCCTGGTTCGTGAACGCCGCGCGCAGCGCGTGGGCGACGGCGTCGTCCAGATCCGCGTCGGCGAAGACGATGTTGGGATTCTTGCCGCCGAGCTCGAGGGACAACTTCCTGAACCGCGGCGCGGCGCTCGCGGCGATCGCGGCGCCGGTCGAGGTCCCGCCCGTGAACGAGATCGCGCGGATGTCGGGGTGATCGACCAGCGGCGCCCCGGCGGTCGGTCCCCGCCCGTGGACGATGTTCAGCACGCCGGGCGGCAGGCCGGCCTCGCCCAGGATCTCCGAGAGCAGGAACGCCGTCATGGGCGTGACCTCGGAGGGCTTGCCCACGCCCGTGCAGCCCGCGGCGAGCGCGGGCGCCACCTTCCAGGTGAACAGGTACAGCGGCAGATTCCACGGCGAGATCAGGGCGCACACGCCGACGGGCTTGCGCAGCGTGTAGTTCAGCGCGGCGCCGTCGGTCTGGTGCAGGTCGCTGCGCGTGTGGAGGATGGCGGTGGCGAAGAAGCGGAAGTTGGCCGCGGCCCGGGGGATGTCCACGATGCGCGCCAGCGACAGGGGCTTGCCGCTGTCGATGGACTCGGCGCGGGCGAGCCTGTCGAGATTCGCGTCGATGAGGTCCGCGACGCGCAGCAGGATGCGCGAGCGCTCCGCCGCCGGGGTCGCCGACCATCCGGGCAGGGCCCTCTTCGCGCTCGCGACCGCGGCGGCGATGTCTTCGGCGCCGGAGTCCGGGGCGCTCGCGTAGACGGCGCCGGTGGCGGGCTCGAAGACCTCCAGCGTGCGCCCGCTCCGGGCGGGGGCGAGGCGGCCGTCGATGAGGTTCAGGATCGTCTGCATCGCGGGTGCGCCGTTCAGATGGTGCTGGTGCGACCGCCGTCCACGGCGATGCTCTGGCCGGAGACATACGACGCGGCCGGCGAGGCGAGGAACGCCGCGACGGCGCCGATCTCGCTGGCCTCGCCGAAGCGCCCCAGGGGGATGCAGTCGCGCATCTCCTGGGCGACGGCGGAGGGGTCGACGGACCTGGCCTTGGCGCGCTTCTGGATAAGGGACTTGAGTCGGTCGGTGTCGGTGAAGCCCGGGAGGATGTTGTTGACCGTGATGCCGTAGGGCCCCAACTCCATGGAGAGCGTCTTGGCCCAGGAGGCGACGGCGCCGCGGATGGTGTTGGAGACGCCCAGCCCGGGGATCGGCTGGCGGACAGAGGTGGAGACGATGTTGATGATGCGCCCGTACCTGGCGGTCTTCATGGAGGGGACGAGCGCCCGGACCAGCGCCTGGCCGCTGACGATGTGCATGCGGAAGGCGCGGACGAAGTCCTCCGGGTCGGCGTCGATGGCCAGGCCGGGCGCCGGCCCGCCGGTGTTGTTGAGGAGGATCTGCGCGCCGCCGTCGCTTGCGAGCGTTTCCGCGGCGCGTCGGAGCTGGGCGTCGTGGGCGAAGTCGGCGACGGCGTAGCGGTGCTTCTGGCCGTGGGGTCGGGGCAGGACGTCGGCGATCTCCTTGAGCTTGGCCTCGTCGCGGGCGAGCAGCGTGATGTCGGCGCCGAGCAGGGCCAGCTCGTGGGCGCAGGCCAGGCCGATGCCCTGCGTCGAGCCGCAGACCACGGCGCGTTTGCCGGAGAGATCCAGTCGCATGGGGTCGCGGCCTCCTTCGATCACCAGATGATGCGCATGCGTCCGAAGTCGGGGATGAAGGAGAAGCGGCTCCCGCCGACCTTCAGCGGGTGGGCCGATGGCCAGAAGACCACGACCGCGCGCCCCGTCATCATGCGCCGGTGGATGACGCCGAGCTTGGAGTCCACGGTCGCCTGCACCCAGGGGTCCACGCCGTCCACGAGGCGCGAATCGGCGCTGTTGGCGGAGTTGTCGCCCAGCAGGAAGAACTCCTCGGAGCCCAGGTGCGCCACATTTGCGGGGTGCGTGGCCAGCGCCGCACGCCCGGCCAGCGGCGTGCCCGGCGGGTACTCACGCGGCTGCCAGTAGACATCGCGGTCCAGCCCCACGCGCTGGAGCAGGGCGGGGCCGTTCTGGCAGATGACCTTCACGGTGGGCTGGCTGTAGATCGCCGGGTCGGCCAGCGGGTTGCCGCGGACGAAGCCCACGGCGCCGTCGGCCATCGCCGCCATGGCGTCGACCTGGTCGTCCGGCAGATTGGTCGACCACTTGAGCCGCTCGGCCGGGCTCCAGTCGTAGGTCCCCTCGATCACCAGTTCGCCGTCGACCCAGAGCTGCAGCGACTGATCGACATGGCAGAACGCGATGTCGGAGATCTTCCCGACCGGCAGCGTGCGCCCATTGGCCACAGCGACCTCGGTGAAGCGGATGTCCGCTCGGTTCCGGGGGTCCTGGTAGTAGTACATGAGCCGCAGGCGCGTGGGCTCGAACGACGCGAGGTAGTGGTGCCCGCGCGCCTCGATCTCGAAGAAGATCTCGCAGTCCGCGGTCTCCGGCGTCACGCTCGCGTGCACGCGCAGGTCCGACATGGCGAAGCGCGGGATGTACTCGGTCATCGGCCGGCCGTCCTGCCGGTAGTCGTTGTAGGGCTGCCAGTCGGTGATCGGCCAGCGCTCGTTGTCCCAGACCAGTTCGCCGGACTGGCCGCCCTTGAACCGGAACGAGTCCCGCTCGACGGCCCACACATCATCGCCGGGGCCCCCGGCTCGCCAGGGGCCGCGCCACTCGCGCCCGTTGTGCGTGGCGTCGATCGGCGCGTACTGCGTCGAGAACAGGGGCCACCACAGGGCTTCCTGCGCGCGGGCGGGCTTGCGGAGGATGCGCCAGGCGCGGTCCGCCTCGTCCGCCGCGTCGGGGTCGCGCACGAAGGCGTCGCCGTCCACGAGCCACAGGTCCTCGCCGGGCATGCCGACCAGCCGCTTGATGTAGTTCTCGCGGGGCGACGACGGCCACTTCACCACCACCACATCGAACCGGCGCGGCTGGTAGAGCGGGTTGTACTTGAGGATGCCGATGCGGTCGCCCGCCCGCAGCGCCGGGTTGGGCTCCGAGAACGGCAGGTGCGTCAGCGGCTCCTCGTCGATCATGACCTGCGGCGGCGCTCCGAACCGGATCGCGCGTGTCCCGGGGATCTGCTCGGCCCAGGGGTTCACAGCCCATTCGAAGCCGCTGTGCGGCGAGCGGAGCCGCATGTGCTGGCCCATCAGGGTGGGGGCCATCGAGCCGGTGGGGATATGGAAAGGCTCGAAGACGAAGCCGCGGAACGCCAGCACCAGCACGAACGAGATGATGAGCCCGATCGCGGACTGCTTGGCGGTCTCCTTGGAGCCGCCGGCGCTGTTCTGGGGGGTGGCGCTGGGCATCGGGGGGGAGGATACCGGCTCAGAAGCGCTCTCGCGGCCTCGGAGGCGCCACGAATCGGGCCCGGCGCGGTAGAAAAAGGGCCTGACCGAACCGGACGCCCGGCGCGTCTCGTAGGAAGGGGGAGTCCTCAGGTCCCCGCCAGGGCGGCCCAGGGCCCCGGAAAACTAGCCTCGAACGAAGGAGCATCCCCGGATGGCTTACGCCGCCGTTGACATCAAACAGATCGCCAAGGATGTGGAAGAGCACAGCCGCCTGGTCCGAGCCATCGCCGGCCAGGTGGAGCAGGTGGTCATCGGCCAGCGCTACATGGTCGAGCGCCTGCTGGTGGGCATGCTGGCGGGCGGCCATGTGCTGCTCGAGGGCGTGCCGGGTCTGGCCAAGACGCTCACAGTGACCACCCTCGCCGGCGCCCTGGACGCTTCGTTCAAGAGGATCCAGTTCACGCCCGACCTGCTCCCGGCGGACCTGGTCGGCACGCTCATCTACAACCCGCGCGACGCGGTGTTCACGCCGCGCCGGGGCCCGATCTTCGCCAACATCGTTCTGGCCGACGAGATCAACCGCGCCCCGGCCAAGGTCCAGAGCGCCCTGCTCGAGGCCATGCAGGAGCGACGCGTCACCATCGGCGACGAGACGCACGACCTGCCCAACCCCTTCCTCGTGCTCGCCACCCAGAACCCCATTGAGCAGGAGGGCACCTACCCCCTGCCCGAGGCGCAGGTGGACCGCTTCATGCTCAAGCTCAAGGTCGGCTATCCGACCAAGGACGAGGAGCGACGCATCGTGGACCGCATGGCGTTCACGAAGCCCGACACCGCCGTGCAGGCCGTGGTCACGCCCGAGGAGATCCTCCGCGCCCGGCAGGTCGTGGACTCCATCTATGTCGACGAGAAGATCCGCGACTATGTCGTCGATGTGGTCCACGCCACGCGCGACCCGGAGGCCTACGGCCTCAAGAAGCTGCGCCGGCTCATCGAGTTCGGCGCCTCGCCCCGCGCCTCGATCGCGCTGACCATCGCCGCCCGCGCCATGGCCTTCCTCGACGGGCGCGGCTTCGTCACGCCCCAGGATGTCAAGACCATCGCGCCCGATGTCCTCCGCCACCGCGTCATCGTCGGCTACGAGGGCGAGGCCGAGGGCGTCAGCTCCGACGATGTGGTCCGTGAAACCCTCGACCATGTCCCCGCGCCCTGAGCGAGCCAGGCCCGATGAACACCGATGAACTCATGGCGCAGGTCAGGCGGCTCCGCATCGTCATCGGACGACGCGTGGACGAGATCTTCGCCGGCGAATACCACAGCGCCTTCCGCGGCCTGGGCATGGAGTTCTCCGAGGTCCGCGAGTACCAGCCCGGCGACGATGTCCGCGCCATCGACTGGAATGTGACCGCCCGAACCGGCCGGCCCTTCGTCAAGCGCTTCCAGGAGGAGCGTGAGCTGACCGTCGTCCTGCTGGCCGACCTCAGCGCCTCGGGCCGCTTCGGCACCGCCTCGCGCATCAAGCAGGAGATGGTGGCGGAGCTCTGCGCCGTCATGGCGCTGGCGGCCCAGAAGAACAACGACAATGTCGGCCTCATGATCTTCACCGATCGCGTGGAGCTGCACCTGCCCCCCGACAAGGGCATGCGCCACACCATGCGCATCATCCGCGAGGCCCTGTCGTTCGAGGCGACCAGCCACGGCACCGACATCGGCGCCGCGCTGGATGAACTGTCCAAGGTCCAGCGCCGGCGCGCCGTCGTGTTCCTCATCTCCGATTTCCTCGACGACAACTACGAGCAGCCCCTGCGCCGCGTCGCCACCAGGCACGACCTGGTCGCGCTCCGCATCGTCGACCCCGCCGAGCGCGCCCTGCCCGCCTCCGGCATGCTGCTGGTCCGCGACGCCGAGACCGGCGAGCTGCGCTCCATCGACGCCTCGTCGAAATCCGTCCGCAACGCCTACGGCCGGCGCGCCTCCGCCCACGCCTCCTCCGTCGAACGCATCTTCACCCGCGCGGGCGTCGACCACGCCACGCTGACCTGCGGCCAGCCCTATGTGAACGCCCTGCTCGAGCTGTTCCGACGCCGGGAGCGCAAGCGATGACCGCCCGCCCCGCGCTGCGACTCGCGACGCTCGCCCTCGCCGCTTCACTCGCGGCCGCGTGCGCTCGCACCGACGACAAGCCCGCGAAAGAGGCGCCCGCCGTCTCGACCGAGGCCTCCAGCGAGGGCTCGATGGTCCGCCTCACGCTGGACCGCGATGTCGCCACGCCCGCCGACCGGTTGACGCTCCGCATCGAGCGCGTCGCCGCGCCGGGCTGGGCCCCGGTGGACGGCGGCGCCATGCCGAGCGCGGGCGAGCGCCTGGGCGAGTTCACCGTCGCCGAGGTGCGCCGGGCGCCATCGACGTTCGACGATCAGGGGCGGCGTGTGGACGCGGTTGAGTTCGTCCTCCTGCCGTTCCTGCCGGGCGAGGAGCAGGTGCCCGCGCTGGAGTGGACCTTCGCCGCGCTCCCCGGCGCCGTGCCGGACCCGGCGCCGCAGCCGGTCGTCGTCCGCACCGAGCCAGTCGTAGTCACCGTGACTTCGCTGCTGGATGATCAGACCGCGGGCCTGGCGGAGACCAAGGGCGTCGCCGACGCGCCCCCGGCGCCGCGCTGGCCCTGGATCGCCGGCGGCGCGGGCGCGATCGCACTGCTCGCCGGCGCTGCCGTGCTGCTGCGCCGGCGCGCCGTCGAGCGTGAGGCCTCCCGCCCTCCGACCCCCGCGCACGAGGAAGCCCTGGCCGCGCTCGAAGCGCTGGCGAGGCTGCACCTGCCGGAGCAGCGTGCCTTCGACCCCTACTTCACCGAGCTGTCGCGCATCCTCCGCCGCTACATCGAGCGGCGCTTCGAGGTCCACGCGCCGACGCTCACCACCGACGAGTTCCTGCAGAAGGCCCGCTCCTCGCGCGTCATCCGCGCCGAGTTCGTGCGCGACCTGGAGGCCTTCCTGCGTCTGGCCGACCTCGTGAAGTTCGCCCGCCACGCCCCGCTCGTGGACGAGGCCGGGCGCGCCCACGACACCGCCCGCGCGTTCATCGAGTCCACCGCCGCCCCGGTCGCGCCGCCGACCTCGCCCACGGAGGCCGCCGCATGAGGCTGCACGATCCCTGGGCGCTGAGTCTGCTCCTGTGCGCCGTCCTCGCGGCCTGGGGCTGGCGCCGCTGGCGCTCGCGGGCGACGGTCCGCTTCTCGTCTCTGGCGATCCTCGCCCCCGCGCCGACCTGGCGCCAGCGCGCGATGCCGCTGCTCAAGGTCCTGCGCCTCATCGCCATCGGCGCGATCGTGCTGGGCATCGCCCGGCCGCAGACCGGCGTGGGGCGCACCCGCGTCTCCACGGAGGGCGTCGCGCTCATGATGGCGCTGGACCGCTCCGGCAGCATGGGCGAGCGCATGGCGTACGAGGGGCGCGAGATGTCGCGCCTGGATGTCGTGAAGCGCGTCTTCGAGGACTTCGTCGAGGGCGACGGCAAGGCGCTCGAGGGCCGGCGCGAGGATCTCATCGGCATCGTCGCCTTCGCCCGCTACGCCGACACCGTCTGCCCGCTCGTCCGCGACCCCGACGCGCTCGTCGCCGTCACCGATCGCCTGCAGGTCGCCGTCGGCCACATGGACGGCACCGCCATCGGCGACGGCGTCGCCCTGGCCGCGGCCCGGCTCCGCCGCGCCGAGGTGGACCTCGACGCCCGCGCCAAGCGCGCCGCCGGCGAGAATCCCAGCGGCGAGGCCAAGCCCGACTTCCTCATCCGCTCCAAGGCCATCATCCTCTTGACCGACGGCCGCCAGACCGCCGGCGAGATCTCCGCCGAGCAGGCCGCGGCGCTCGCGAAGGAGTGGGGCATCCGCATCTACGCCATCGGCATCGGCGCCTCCACGGTGCAGACCGCCTTCGGCGAGCTGCCGGTCCCCGGCGGCGGCGCCGACATGCTCACGCTGCAGCGCGTCGCCGAGATCACCGGCGGGCGCGCCTGGCTGGCCTCCAACGCCGACGCGCTCCGCGAAGTCGTGGAGGAGATCAACCAGCTCGAGAAATCCAAGATCGAGTCGCTGGAGTACACCGACTACGAGGAGAACTTCGCCCTCCTGGCGCAGATCGCCCTCGGCGCCCTGCTCGCCGAGGCCGCGCTCGGCGCCACCCTGCTGAGGAGGGCGCCCGCATGACCGCCGCCCTGCAGGATGTCGGCGCCCTCGTCTGGCTCTGGGCCGTCGGCGGCGTCGCGCTCGCCGCCGCCATGGCCGTGGTCCTGCGCCGGCGCGACCTGCGCCGCTTCGCCAGCGCGGCGATGCTGAAGGAGATCGCCGCGGGCTTCAGCGTCCGCCGCGGGCTGCTCCGCGCGCTGCTGGTCGCCGTCGCGGCGCTGGCGGTCGCCGTGGCGCTCGCCCGCCCGGGCTGGAATCCGCGCCCCAAGGAGGTGCAGCGCGTCGGGCGCGATGTGGTCTTCGTCGTCGATGTCTCCCGATCCATGCTCGCGGACGACCTGTTCCCCAGCCGGCTCGAACGCGCCAAGCTCGCCATCGGCGACGCGCTGGAGGCCATCCAGGGCGACCGCGTGGGCCTGGTGGCCTTCGCCGGCGCCGCGTCGGTCAAGTGCCCGCTCACCGTGGACTACGGCTTCTTCCGACTCGCGCTGGACGAGCTGACCCCCGACAGCGCCCCGCGCGGCGGGACGCTCATCGGCGACTCCATCCGCGCCGCCCTCGACGAGGTGTTCGACCTCTCGGAAGAGCGCCATCGCGACATCGTCCTCATCACCGACGGCGAGGACCAGGAGAGCTTCCCGCTCGAGGCCGCCAAGCGGGCCGGCGAGGCCGGCGTCCGCATCATCGCCATCGGCCTGGGCGACGAGACCCGCGGCACGCCGATCCCCGTCCTCGACGCCCAGGGCCGGCGCACCACGCTCAAGTACAACGGGCAGGAAGTGCTCTCGAAGCTCGACGGCGACACCCTGCGTCAGATCGCGGCCGTGTCCTCCGGCGGCGTGTACCTGAATGTCGCCACCGGCAACATCAACCTCGACGAGGTGTACGCTTCGCTGATCCGTCGCGCCGCGCGGGGCGCGGTGGACTCCGCCACCAAGACCGTGTACGACGAACTGTTCCAGTGGTTCCTCGGCCTGGCGCTGGCCGCGCTCACCGCCGAGGCCCTGCTCTCCCCCGTGAAGCGCGTCCGCAAGCCATGAGACCTTTCGCGTTCATTCTGATCGGCCTCCTCGTCGCCTCGGCCCACGCCGCCCCCAGCGCGCGCCGCGCGATCATCGAGGGCAATGACCTGGTCGCCAAGGGCGACTGGCAGGCGGCGCAGGAGCGCTACGCCGAAGCCGTGGACGCCGATGCGCAGTCGCCGATCGCCTGGTTCAACCGCGCCCGCGCCCAGCAGGAGGCCGGCGAGGATCAGGAGGCCGAGGCCTCGTACCGCGAGGCCGAGCGCCTGGCGAAGGACCCCGCCCTCGCCGGCGCCGCGGCGTACAACCGGGGCGTCATGCAATACTCCCGCGCCCGCTCGGAGATGATGGACAGCCCCGAGCAGGCGCTCGCGAGTCTCCGCGCCAGCGCCGACAACTTTCGGCGCGCCCTCGAGCGCAACCCCGCCGACGCCGACGCCGCGCGCAACATCGAGGTCGTCAACCGCGCCATCCGCGCCGTCGAAGATGTCATGGAGCAGATGGAGCAGGAGCGCCAGCAGCGCCAGGAGATGGCCGACAAGCTGCAGGAGATGGCCGAGCGCCAGGAAAAGGAAGCCGGCGAGTCTGAGCAGCAACAGTCGCCCTCCGAGCAGGCCCAGCAGCGCCAGGACCAGCAGGAGCTGTCCGACGAGACGGAGCAGGCCCGGCAGCAGGCGCAGCAGGCCGCGGAGCAGAACCCGCAGGACCAGGCCTCTCAGGAGGCGGCGCAGAAGCTGCAGGAAGCGCGCGAGGCCCAGGAGCAGGCGGAGCAGGCGCTGGAGGAAGGCCGCCCGCAGGACGCCGCGGAGAAGCAGCGCGAGGCCGCGCAGCGCATGCAGGAGGCCGCCGAGCGACTGAGCCAGCAGGACCAGAACAAGGGCGAGGGCGAGCAGAGCAAGGGCGAGAAGGGCGAGAACGCCGAGCAGCAGCAGGCCAACGCCCCGCCGGAGCAGCAGCCCGGTCAGGAAGGTCAGCAGGCCGATGGCCCCCCGCCCGATCCGACCGAGCGCCTCGTCGAGGCCCTGCTCGACAAGGAGCAGCGCGAGCGCGAGAACGCCAAGAACGCCCAGCGCGGCCGCCTGCAGCGCATGTCGCCCGTGGACAAGGACTGGTGATGCCCGCGATCCGAACCATCCTCGCGACGATCCTCGCCCTCGCGGCGCTGCTCGCGCCCGCCGCAGCGCTGGCCCGGGATGTCACGGTCCGCGCCGGCGTCGAGGCCGAGCGCGTCTTCGTCGGCGAGCCGTTCCTCTACCAGATCATCGTCGAGGGCGACGCCAGCCCCGGCCCCGTCGCCTTCCCGGACATCGACGGCTTCCGCGTCGAGGAGCTGCCGCCCGAGCAATCCACCGGCTTCAGCATGACCATCATCAACGGCCGGCGCAGCCAGAAGGAGACGCGCACCACCGGCCTGCGCTGGCGGCTGACCCCGACGCGCGAGGGAACATTCGAGATTCCCCCCATCGGCGTGGATGTGGACGGCAAGGTCTATGTCACCGACCGCGCCGTGGTGCGCGTCACGCCCCCGATCGAGAGCGACGAGGTCAAGCTCCGCCTGACGACCGGGCGGACCTCGCCGTTCGTGGGCGAATCCGTTCGGGTGCGGATGACGCTCTATGTCAACCGCGAGGTGCGCGACCTGCGCTTCACCATCCCCGACCAGGACGGCGCCCTGAGCTTCGCCCCCGCGCCGCCGCCGAATGTCAGCCAGATAGACCTCCGCGCCGGGCGCGCCGTGCAGATCGCCATCAACGACCGCGCCACCGTCGGCCTCGTCGGCGAGGGCACACTCGACGGCCAGAGCTATGTCACGCTGACCTTCGATGTGCTCATGACGCCGCGCCGGCCCGGCCCGGTGACGCTTGGTCCGGCCGCGGCGTCGATGTCGGTGGTCGTCGGCCGCCGGCGCGACAGCGGGTTCCTGGGCCTCGACGCCCCCGTCACCGAGCGCCTGGTCACGCCCTCGAACAGCATCACGCTCGATGCACGCCAGCTGCCGTCCGAAGGCCGTCCCGACGACTTCTCCGGACTTGTCGGCGTGTACTCGATCGATGTCGACGCCACGCCCACCGAGGTCAGCGTCGGCGACCCGATCACGCTGACCATCGCCGTCCGGGGCCCGGAACCCATCGAGGATGCGCCGCTGCCCGACCTCGCCGAGCAGCCGGAGCTGATGCAGAACTTCAAGCTCGCCGGCGGCGGCGGCCCGCCCCGCATCGAGGGCGGCGCCAAGACCATCGAGCGCACCATCCGCGCCAAATCGGCCGATGTCGAGCGCATCCCGCCCATCGGATACTGGTCGTTCAATCCCCAGTCCGAGGAATATGTCCGCGTCGAGAGCCGCGCCGTGCCGCTGCGGGTCGCGGCCACGACGCAGTTCACCCTCGGCGACGCCCCCGGCCTCGCAGAGGATCCCGAAGCCAACCGGCTGGAGTCCACGCAGACCGGCCTGGCCGCCAACCGCGTCGGCGACCGTCTGCTCCGCGCCCAGGGCTTCATACTCGCCGAGCAGGTCCGACGGCCCGAGGCGATCGTGGCGCTCGGGGCGCCGGCGCTGCTGACCTTCGCCGCGGCGACCGTCGTCCTCGCGCGCCGTCGCGCCGCCAATGGCTCGACCACCCGCGCCGCAAAGGGCGCGCTCAAGCGGGCGCTGGCCGACCTCCGCGCCGTGACCGAGCCCGGCCACGCCAGCGCCGCGGAGGAGGTCAGCCGCATCGTGCGCCGCTACATCGGCGAGCGCTTCCACCGTCCGCCCGCGGGGCTCACCGCCACCGACTGCGCCGGCCTGGTCCGTTCCTCCGGCGGCGCCGAGTCCGATGCCGAAGCCCTGCGCGACCTGCTCCACCGCTGCGACCTCGCTCGCTTCGGCGGCGACGCCTCCGAGTTGGCCAAGCTCCGCGACGAGGCCACGGCCCTCCTGACTCGGATCGACAGCTCCACCGGGCGCAGCGCCGCCGGGAGGGCCGCGTGATGCGCACGATCGCCCTGCTGCTCCTGACCATCGCTCTGTGCCCCGCGGCGCTGGCCCGCGCCTTCGACCCGGCGGTCCTCGCCGAGGCGAATCGCTCTTTCGAGCAGGGCGCCGCGCAGCTGGAGACCTCTCCCGCCGAGGCCCGCGCGCTCCTCGAGAACGCCGTCGCCGGCTACAACGCCGCGCTCGAGGACCACGACAACGGCCACCTGCGCTACAACCTGGCCAACGCCTACGCCCTGCTCGGCGACACGGGCCGCGCCGCCGCCAACTACCGGCGCGCCGAGCGCCTGCTCGGCGCCGATCGCGACGTCCGCGCCAACGCGGCGCAGCTGGGCGTCGCCCGGACCGTGGAGCCCTCGTTCCTCGCCCGCCTGGAAAGCGCCGCGCTGTACTGGCGGGGGCTGATCCCCGTCCGCGCCGTGTTCTGGACGGGCGTCGTCGCGGCCGGGGTCTTCTGGCTGGCGCTGGGTCACGCCGTCGTCCGATCGTCGAAGCGCGCCGCGATCGCGGTCGCGGGCGTGGCGTGCCTCGTTGCGCTGCTCACGCTCGGCTCGCTCGGTTACGAAGCCGCCCGCGCCGCAGCCGCTCCGGAGGTGGTCGTGCTGCAGCCCGTCGTCGGCCGCAAGGGCCCCGACGACCGCGCCTACGAGCCCTCGTTCGCCGAGTCGCTCGCGCCCGGCATGCCCGCGCGCATCGTCGAGGATCGTGGCGCCTGGGTCCGCCTCCGCCTCCGCGACGGGCGCGACACCTGGACCCCCGTCTCAGCAGTGGAACGCCTCTAGCGCCGCCGCTCAGCCCGCGGGCTTCTGCGCCCGGTCGAACAGCATCGCCGCCTGGCAGCCGTAGATCGGGTAGTCGATGCGGCAACGGTGCCCGCGGAACGCCGATGGATCCCAACCCATCCGCTCCGCCACCAGCGCCAGCAGCTCCGAGTAGCGGGGCACATCGCGCGACCGCTGGGGCCGCAGGCCGGGACTGAGCGCATCGAGCGACTCCACCGTGTCGATCTGGTCGATCTCCCTCGCCGGATCGTTCACATCCGCCACGCCCTCGAAGCTGGTGTCGTACAGGCGCAGCTCCGGCGGCGTCGCCGGATAGATGTCCTTGTGGATGAACGCGTCGAACTGCAGCGCCTTGGCCGGCGTCGAGACCTCCGCGAAGACATAGCCCTTGCGCGTCACGCCCGCCGGGTTGTAGCGGCGCACCTCGGCTCGATTGACCTCGGTGAACACGATGTCCACCGCCGAGCGCGGCCCGAAGCCCTCGTCCGCCAGCGTGTACTGCACCACCTCGCCGATCCGCCGCACCCGCAGCGCCGGCGCCGGATCGGAGCAGAACGGCTCGAGCAGCGCCGACGAGGCGTCGTCCACCGGCAGCCCGTCGAGCGTGGTGGGCCGGCGCGCCCCCGCCTCGACGCTCATCCGGCGCGTGGCGAACTTCACCGCCACATCGGGGCGGATCCGGTGCAGCCCGTACAGCCCGTTGAGCCACACGATGTCCACATGCTCGCCATCGGCCGAGGGGTGCAGGAACACGCAGGCCAGCAGCGTCGCCGCCTCCACGCCCCGCAGTTGGCTCATCGCGCGGAACGCGGCCTGCTTCCGGCGCAGTTCGAACTCCCGGCGCGCCTCCGGCGCCCATGCGCTGATGAGCGCGTCCAGCGACGAGCGATCCCCCAGCTCCACGCGCACCAGGTTGTCGAAGCGGTCCACCGCCGCCGACGCGGACTGCACCAGCGCCGCGGGCGCCCCCTGGCGCGCCATCGCCTTCAGCGCCCGGCGCAGCGGCTCGGGCCCGGGGATGCGATGGATCGTGGACATCGGGTCCGGGCTGCGCACGGCCTTGAGCAGCCGGCTGGCCAGCGCCTTGTCCACGCCGATCCGCTTGGCCAGCGCCTGAGGACCGGACGCCAGGTCCGGCACCGCCTCGACCACCGCTCCAAGGGTTTCCCTGAGGTCAGCCCCGGCCCGGGCGATGCGCACCTCCAAGGTCGGCGGCGCCGGGATCGGCGCGTCGTCGGTCGCGGCGCGGGGTGCATCGGGCTTCTGGAGCATGGCTCTGGGAACAATCTACCGCCGATCCGCTGCCCGCGAGGGGCCAAGGACCAAGATTCTTGGAAGTTTCCCGGAAACTTCCTTGCAACCCCGTCGCGCGGGGGTACATTCCCTCTCGGCGCCCCGGCCAGGCAGACGCACGCCCGGCCGGCCCGCGCCGATCCGTCACCCCGGCCAGCGGGCCAGGGAAGAAGCCTGTCACCTCGAAAGACCGGAGATCATCGATGAGCACGCCCCTCCTCCGCAGCGCCGCCGTCATCGGCGCCGCCACCATCCACGCCGCCGCCTTCGCCGGCGTCTCCAGCGTTGTCACCTTCGACAACGGCGCCGAGGGCTGGAACCTCAACGGCTGGGACACCCCCGACGCCGCCGGCGGCAACCCCGGCGCCAACCTGCACTGGGACGACTTCGTCGACACCTTCGGCATGTCGCTCCGCACCGACTCCAACAGCGACTTCATCGGCGACTACACCGCGCGCGGCCCGGTCCGCCTGAGCGTCGATGTCGATGTCACCTCCATCACCTTCTTCGGCAGCCAGGTCTCGCGCGACCTGGTCCTCGAACTCCGCGACTACGACAACGCCCCCAACGGCTACCCCTATGTCTCCGTCTGGTTCAACGCCGGCGCCCTCCCCGCCGCTGGCTCCGGCTGGACGACCGTGAATTTCGACATCCTCGACCCGACCTCCGCCGCGCTCCCCGCCGGCTGGGGCGGCTACGGCGCCGAGGACCCCAACACCTTCGAGCCCATCCTCCCCCCCGATCGCACCTTCGCCAGCGTCCTCGCCGGCGTCGACGAGATCGTCTTCACAACCTTCGTCCCCGGCTTCTTCTACGGCTTCACGAACTTCGACATCGCCTTCGACAACATCGCGATCGTCTCGGTCCCCGCGCCCGGCGCCGCCGGCGTCATGGCCCTCGCGCTCGCCGGCGCCGGCCTGCGCCGCCGCCGCTGAACCATCGAGCAGGAAGCAATCAGGCTCTCCGTCGGCCGCGCCCGCCCTCACCGGCGGGCGCGGCCGCTTTGCTTTTGAGGCGCCCCGCGCAGGTACACTCTGCGCGCTCGGATCCACCACCACGAATTCTGGAGGCCGATGTGCGCCTGTTCATCCTTCCGCGAGCGTTGCACCCGGGTCTCCTCGCCGCGCTCCTGCTGCTCGGCGGCTGCGCCCGCACCATGATCCCGACGCCGTATGTCATGTACGGCGAGGCGGGCAAAGCCGTCTACAGGGAGACTCCCGCGGCGCTGCAGACGCCCGACATCCCCGTCATCTATGTGACGGACCGCGCCGTCGCCAGGACCGACGAGCACGGACCCCGCTATGGGCACAAGCGCGATCTGGACCTCTCCTACGGCGTGGCCACCGTATCGCTCGGCGAGAATGTCGATTGGCCCACCCTTGTCGAAGACTCCACCCGCGGCCACCGATCGCGCTCCTATCACCCCGAGGTGACGCAGGTCGAGGAACGAGGCCGGTTCGGAAACACCCTCGAGGCCTACGAAGCGTTCGAGAACCGGCTCCGGGTGAAGGCGGGCGCGATCGAGACATATCACGAGCAGATCGCCGGCCTGCACACGCTCATCGACGAGTGGCTCGCCCGCACCGATCGCAAGGAGATCGTCGTCTTCGTCCACGGGTTCAACAATCAGTTCGACGACGCGGTCGTTCGGCTGGCGCAATGCTGGCATCTGGCCGGCCGGGCCGGCGTGCCGATCGTGTACTCCTGGCCGGCGGGCTACGGCGGTCTGATGGGGTACGCGTACGACCGCGAGTCCGGCGAGTACACGATTGTGCATCTCAAGCTGCTCCTGCTCGCCCTCGCCCAGCACCCCGGCGTCGAGAAGATCCACCTCGTCGCCCACAGCCGCGGCACCGATGTGGCGACCACAGCGGTCCGTGAGCTCCACGCCGAAGTCCGCGGCGCCCTGCACACGAGCATGGTCGGCGGCATGCTCGGCGAGCCGGCCGCGGACGCTCCGTACACATTCGAGGTTCTGAAGCTCGAGACGCTCGTTCTGGCGGCGCCAGACATGGACCTGGATGTCTTCAACCAGCGCTTCTTCGGCGAGAACCTCCTGCGCGCCGCGAATCGCGTGGTCGTCTACTTCTCCGACCACGACAAGGCGATCGGCGCGGCGGACTGGCTGTTCAAGAGCCGACAGCGGCTCGGCTCCATGCGGCTGAGCGACTTCAAGCCGGCAAGCCAGGTCCTGCTCGAGGCGGCGCCGTCGATCGAGGCCATCAACTGCCAGACCACCGGGTCCAGCACTCACGCCTATCTCGCCGAGCACCCCGCGGCGCTGTCGGACCTCATCGTGCTCCTCCGCACCGACGCCCCCGCCGGCGACCCAAGACGCCCGCTCATTCATCCGATCAAAGGTGTCTGGCAGCTCGACAACGACTACTACAAGCCCGAAGACCTCGAGTCCGAGAACATCCACCTGTACCGCTGAGCCCGGCGGCCGCGCGCCGACGACCGGAACTCCCGATATGCACAATGTCCTCATCCTCGGCGGCGGCAAGGTCGGCAAGTCCGTCGCCGAACTCCTGCTGGCCTGCGGGCGCGGCGCCTATTCCGTCACGCTCGCCGACCGCGACCCGGCGAACCTCGCCCTCGCCCGGGCCAACATCGACCGCCTCCGCGCCCTTTCGCCCCACGCGATCGACTTCAAGCCGCTGCCGCTCGACGCCTCCGATCACGGCGCCGTCCGGGCCGCGCTCAAGGGCCACAACGCCGTCGTGTGCATGCTCCCGTTCGACCTTGTCGCCGGCGTCGCCGACCTGGCCGCCGACCTGGGCGTCCACTACTTCGATGTCACCGAAGATGTGAAGGCCACCGAGGGAGTCCGCGCCGTCGCGCAGCGCGCTGGGCTCCGCTCGGCGCTGGTCCCGCAGTGCGGCCTGGCGCCCGGCTACATCGCCATCGCGGCTCACCACATCGCGCGACAGTTCGACGCCCTGCACGAACTCACCCTGCGCGTCGGCGCCCTGCCCCAGTTCCCGACCAACGCCCTCAAGTACAACATCACCTGGTCCGCCGCGGGCGTGGTGAACGAGTACTGCGAGCCCTGCCGCGTCATGCTCGACGGCGAGATGGTCGCCGTGCCCGCGCTCGAAGGGCTGGAGCGGTTCTCGTTCAACGGCGTCGAGTACGAGGCGTTCTACACCTCCGGCGGCGTCGGCAGCCTCGTCGAGACCATCGTCGCCGAGGGCAAGGCCGGGCCGACCACGCGCATCGCCTACAAGACCATCCGCTACCCCGGGCACCGCGACCTCATGAAGTTCCTCCTGCAGGACATGCGCCTCGGCGAGGACGAGCCCGGCGCCCGTTTCAACCGGCGCCTGGCCGTCGAGCTCATGGAGCACGCCGTCCCGCGCACCTTGCAGGATGTCGTCGTCGTCTTCATCAACGGCGTCGGCGAGCGCGAAGGCCGACGCGAGCAGATCAACTTCATGCGCGCCGTGCCCGCCACCACGCTCTTCGGACGCGTCTGGCCCGCGATCGAGCTCACCACCGCCGCCGGCGTCTGCGCCATGGTGGACCTGCACCGCCTCGGCAAGCTCCCCGCGGCCGGGCTCGTCCGCCAGGAGGACTGCTCGCTGGAGCAGTTCAACGACACCGTGTTCGGCCTCGCCTACGAGGATCCCGCGCGCCTCGAGGCCGCCGCGATCGCGAAGCGCTGACTCACTCCGCGGCGTCTGGCGCCGGCGCGCCGATCGTGCGCGACAGCCAGTCGATGATGAGGTTTTCCGTGTGCTTGTAGAACGGGTTGTATCGCTGCCGCAACAGCGAGCCATCGGAGATCGCCAGCACGCCGCTCTCGCCCCGCAGGCTCAGCGAACCCAGCGGAAGGCCCGTGCCCTCGGTCGCTTCCGCCGTGCCGTAGACCGGGTCCTCCGACGGGATCGGCATCGCCAGGTGCGACAGCGAATAGACATCTTTGGGCCACTGCAGGTCGATCGGAGTCTCGGACTGCTCGCCGCCGCTCCACCGCCTCGCCAGCAGGTCGGTCGTATCCTCGCTCGCGTTGGTGATCAGCGTCACCGAGAACGCCGGGTCCTGCCTCGCCAGGCGCTGACGGAGCGCATCCTCGAACTTCAGCCGCAGCAGGTCCCCCAGCAGCGCCTTGCGATTGATGTCGAAGAGGACCAGCTCGCTGCCGTTGGCCGGCAGCCGATCGAACAGCCGCTCGATGAGCAGCGGCGCCTTCACCGTCGCGTCGACCGCGCTCTGGATGGTGATGACCGGGGGGAACTCGCCCATCCCGCCGCGCTTCTGCTGCTCGGCCAGGTCGGACTCAACGCGCTGCGTCATGCGCCAGGCCTGCAGGCTGGCGTTCATCGGCCACGAGGAGTACTTGTACGGATCGATCTCCGCGTCGAGATGCGCCCAGGCGACCTTCTTCTGGCCCGAGATCCGCGCGACCCAGGGGTACAGCGTCGTCATCTTCGCCATCGGGTTCACGCCGATCATCGGCGAGAACAGCGCCAGCGCCGCGGGCCGGGGCATCGACGCGTCCCGCAGCGATGCGATCGTGTAGTCCACGCTCAGCGCGCCGCCGTTGGAGTAGCCCACCATCACCAGCGGCGCCGGCGCGGGGACCTTCGCCAGCAGGCCCACCATCGCCACGCGCACCGCCGCGGCCCAGTCCTCCCACTCGATCTCCGTCAGCGCCGCCGGGCTCAGCCCGTGCCCCGGCACGCGCATCCAGATCACCGTGTAGCCCTCATCGTGCAGCCGATGCCCGATCGCCCGCAGCGAGTACGGCGCATCGCTCAGCCCGTGCAGCAGCAGCGCGCCGCCGACCGGGCGCTCCGCTTCCAGCACGAACGAACGATTCCAGTTCCGATCCAGCAGCGACGCCGGGTCGCTCCTGGAGCCCGCCCGGAACCGCGAGAGCCGCTCCGGCGCTTCGCCCGCCCACGGCCCCTGCACCAGCGCCGCCAGCTCGGCGAAGGCCTGATCCTCCTGCGCCAGGTAGTCGTCGAAGCTGTATCCCGGCGTCAGGTCCTCCTCGCGGAAGTCGGACGGCGGCCAGTCCAGGTGCCAACCCTGCAGCTCCGGAAGGCCGCGCGCCACGCTCGTCCAGCCGTAGAACAGCGCGATCACGACCAGCACGGCGGTGAACACGGAGTTGATGAGCAGGAAGACCGCCAGCCGCCGCAGCCTCGACCGCCGACGCCGCTCCGAAACCTGACCGCTCGACATTGCCTGCGCTCCTTGGAGATCAACCCGCCCCGGCGCCGCGGCGCCACGATCCGACCCTCGACGCCTCGGAATGGAGCGGACCGGGATCGAACCGGCAACCCCTAGCTTGCAAAGCTAGTGCTCTCCCAATTGAGCTACCGCCCCTCGCGACGGGCATCGTAGGGCCAACCTGCCCACGCCGCCGCAGGGCCGCGCCGCGTGCCTGCGCCAACGAGAAAGGGCCGGAGCGCACGGCTCCGGCCCCTGAGGGATTGATCCAGGTTTCGGTCCGGCTCAGAGAGCGCGCCGACGAAGCACGCCGACCGCCAGGACGCCCGCGAACGCCAGGCCGGCGCCGGTGGGCAGGGGAACCGCCGCGATGTCCAGCGTGTTCCCGTCGATGGCGATGCCGCCCTCGACATCGATGAAGGTGAACCAGCCGTAGCGGTTGCCGCCGACCTCGGTCCCGATGACATCCGACAGGTTGTTGCGGGTCTCGGAGAACAGCACGCTGCCGAGCGAATCGAGCAGACGCACATCGACCGCGAGCGTGCCGTCGCCGGCGTCGCGGAAGACCTGCTCGATCGTGTACCAGTCGCTGGCCGTCACGAGGTAGTTGTTCGCGAGGCTGCCCAGGTCCAGCCGCGGCGCGAAGTTCGTGTTGTTGCTCGCGCCGATCTGGATCCCGCCCGCGCTCCGCGTGGCGTGCAGGATGAAGTCGCGCTGGTGGTTCCCGTCGGTCCCGGTCGCGGCGACGGAGTAATCAAACCCCTCGCCGACCGCCATCGCCAGGTCCAGGTACACATCGATCGACGCCGTGAAGCTGCCGGGCCAGGCGCTGCGGTAGCCGTCGAACCGCGTGAACACCGCGCCGTTGCCGTCCGTCGCGATCGCGTGGAAGCCGCCCTCGGCCGACGCGACGCCGTTGGTCCCCGAGGCCACGCGCGTCACATCGCCGAACCAGCCGTTTGTGTCCGTCTCGAAGCCCTGAGACCACACATTCCCGGCCAGGGCCGAGGAGCCGACAACGCCCGCGGCCACAGCGCCCACGAGTTTCCAGTTGCACATATCGAACTTCTCCGAGTTGGACCGACCGCCCCACAAACACGACCGCAGTTCCACACACTGCGACGCCCGAGGACGCTAAAGAAGGTAGCCGAATGTGGGTAATCAACAACCGTGTATGCCCCGAACAAGGGCTGATTTCAGCCGAATTTGCGCTGCGGTCGGGCTTCATTGAGGAGATAGGCAATCTCCACTCCATCCGCACCCCAGCCGGACGGAGCCCGGACACGCCAAAGCCCCGGAGGGGTACTCTGGGGGCGACCCGCGGCCCGTTGGCCCCGTTCGCGTGACCCCATCCCAAGGACCCCCCTGATGCAGCCGCCTCCCCCCGCTGTCGCCGATGTCGGACTCGTCGGCCTCGCCGTCATGGGCCAGAACCTGGCCCTCAACATGGCCGACCACGGCTTCAAGACCGCCGTCTACAACCGCACCACCTCCCACACCGAGCAGATGCTCGCCGAGCACCCCTCGACCCCCGGCGGCCTCGTCGGCGCGCCCACCGTGGAGTCCTTCGTCAAGTCCATCAAGCGACCGCGGCGCATCGTGCTGCTCATCAAGGCCGGCCCCGCCACCGACGCCGTCATCGATTCACTCGTCCCCTGTCTCGAACCCGGCGACCTCGTGGTGGACGGCGGCAACGCCTACTGGGAGGACACGCTCCGCCGCGGCGCCGCGCTCAAGGCCAAGGGCATCCTCTTCACCGGCTCGGGCGTCTCCGGCGGCGAGCTCGGCGCGCGCTTCGGCCCCTCGCTGATGGCCGGCGGCGACGCGGAGGCCTGGAAACTCCTTGAACCCATCTGGACCGCCATCGCCGCGAAGGTGGACGCCAGGACCGGCAAGCCGCTCGAGGGCGCGTCGCCCGGCAAGCCCGTCGTCGCGCCCAACGCCGACTCCTGCGCCGCGCATGTCGGACCCGGCGCCGCGGGCCACTATGTCAAGATGGTCCACAACGGCATCGAGTACGGCGACATGCAGATGATCTGCGAGGCCTACGACCTGCTGCGCCGCGGCCTGCAGATGTCGCCGAAGGACATCGCGACTGTTTTCGCCGAGTGGAACAAGGGCGATCTGGATTCCTTCCTCGTCGAGATCACCGCCGACATCCTCGCGCAGAACGACCCCGAGACCGGCAAGCCGTTCGTGGACATCGTGCTGGACACCGCGGGGCAGAAGGGCACCGGCAAGTGGACCAGCGTCTCCGCGCTCGACCTGGGCGTCCCCGCCGCGACCATCGCCGAGGCCGTCTTCGCGCGCTGCATGAGCGCCGAGAAGAGCCTCCGCGTCGAGGCCGCGCGCACGCTGAAGGGCCCCGAGCAGAGCGCGCACTACAGCGGCGATCCCAGCCAGTTCATCGACGCCGTCCGCAGCGCGCTGCTCTGCTCCAAGATCTGCTCCTACGCGCAGGGCTTCGCGCTCATGACCGCCTGGGGACAGGAGCACGACTGGACGCCGGACTTCGGCTCCATCGCGCGCATCTGGCGCGGCGGGTGCATCATCCGCGCCCGCTTCCTCCAGCGCATCGCCGAGGCCTATCACCGCCGCCCCGATCTGCCCAACCTCCTGCTGGATTCGTTCTTTGCCGACACCATCGCCGCCGCGCAGCCGCAGTGGCGCAAGGTCGTCGCCACCGCCGCGACGCTCGGCGTCCCCGCGCCGTCGTTCTCCAGCGCCCTGGCCTACTACGACTCCTGCCGCTCGGCGTCGCTCCCGGCCAACCTGCTCCAGGCCCAGCGGGACTACTTCGGCGCCCACACCTACGAGCGCGTGGACAAGCCGCGGGGCCAGTTCTTCCACCTCGACTGGCCGGCGACGCCTCGGGTCCAGCACGCCGTTTGACCGGTCTTTGTGAGGTCCGGACGCCGCTCAGAGGCGGTCCGGCGGGCCTCAATCGACCCCTGTCCCACGCGTCCCATCGAGGGATGAAATCGTAATCACCTGCGCGATTGCGCTTGCCCTTTGCGGGGTCATCGCCAACGATGGTTCTCGTCGTTGCGCCCCGCCTCACTCTGCGGAAACGGCTTCTTTCGCCTCTGGAGCCCCCTTTTTACGGGCGCATTCCTTGCCGGGCTTGCGATCGTCCTTCATAATGCGTGCGGGTGGTCATCGAGGAGAGAGCCGCCAGCGCAGGGGAGAGTTCCGTCCCAATGGGCCAATCAACGAGCAACATCGCCGCCGCGGTGGCAGTTCGCCCGCTCACCATGACCAAAGATCCTTCCACAGAAGGCGCTCGTCGCCGACAGCCGGTCGTTCGCACCGGGGCCCGGGATCGGGAAGAACCCTGGTCGCTGAAGCTGAGCGAGGCCGAGCGTCGCCACCTGACCTCCGACCTGGTCGCCCTGACCGATCGGGAGCGGGAGGTGGTCTTCGCGATCTGCAGCGGCGGCCCCAACGAGGCCGTCGCCGAGCGCCTCTTCATCGCGCTGCCGACCCTTCGAACGCACCTGATGCGCGTGAACCAGAAGCTCGGCACGCGCAGCAAGGCGGATGTCGTCCGCTTCGTGGTGGGCCGGCTTCTCGAGGGATATCGCCAGAACGGCGCGCTCCCCACCAAGGCCGACGCCGCGGCGAACGACACGACCAAGGGCGGCGAGATCGAGATCAAGACGCGCCCGACGACGAACAGCTCTCCGACGACCGGCGTCGGCGGAGGGGCGGGGGCGTCCGGGGGTTCCGGGGGTTTGGGTTCCGGGGGTTCGGGGTCCGGGGCAACTTGACATCCTGACGGATCGCGTCGGCACGGGACACTGCCCAGGTCCCGTCTACGACGGGTGAGGTCCGAGAAAATCATCGATTCCGATGATGCACACCGCTGTAGGTACGCCACAATGGGCGAAGTTTGCAGGCACTTGCGGAGTTCGGTCGAGTTGACGGGGCGATGTGTTGCAGGTCCCGTTCCGGGCAAGGTTGATCGTTGCGGCATGGCGCCGCGCGGGCCTCTCTCATCCGGGAGCCCGATTTGGAAGTCACCCCGTATTGGTCGGTTTTTGAACAGACAGTCCACTTCTGCTCCGATAGTCCATCGAAGCCCCGGTTAGCGGAGGCTCGCTTTACCTTGCTACCATGGGCCCCTCCCCCGGTCGTGTGACCGGTTCGAAGGGCCGAGTCAGAGTCCCCCTTCTGCATCGCAGGCCGGCGTCGGTCGTCGGCGAAGTCCCGATA
>CALKYH010000091.1 GCA_938003595.1 uncultured bacterium | reverse complement strand
TGTAGCGGATCATCGGGGCGTCGTTGGCGCTGGGGAAGCGCTCGAGCGATTCGGTCAGTCGCTCGATCGCCTGCGGGTAGCGGGCGGCGCGGTAGTAGTACGCGCCCAGCTCGTTCAGCGCGAGGCGGAAGTCGGGCGCCTCGGGCGACATGCCGCCCGAGAGCATCGAGACCAGCATGCGCTCCGCGTCCGCGTCGTTGAGCGGGTCCTGGTCGGCGAGCAGGCACTGCACCAGCGGCACGATGGACTTGAATCGCTCGCCGGAGGATGGGTCGTCCTGGATCAGGCTGCGGTACAGGTCCGCCGCGATGACGAAATCGCCCCGGGCCTGGTGCGACTGCGCGAGGCGGAACCTCGCCCCGAATCGACGCGAGTCGTTCGGCCGGCCGGAGGCGTACTCGGCGAAGGTCGTGATCGCCATGTCCAGGTCGCCGGCGCGATCGAAGCATTCCCCCGCGGCCCAGAGCGAGCGGCCGTAGGCCTCTTCATCAACGCCGATCATCGTGCGGCCGTGCTCACGGAAGCGCGAGGCCGCCTGACCGAACGCGCGCCGGATCTCGGCGCGCGTCACCGGATCGACATGCTCCCAGAGAACCTCGCCCGCGGGGTTGACCACGGTCGCGTAGAGCCGCTCGCCGATCGTCCGGTTGTTCTCCGCCATGGCGAGCAGCGCCCAGGCGGGGGTCTTGTCCTTGCTGTGCAGGCGCTCGCCCAGCGCCGCGAACCGCAGCGCCAGCTCCGTCTCGTTCGCGCCGGTGCGGTCCTCGGTGCGGTCGCGCAGGCTGGCGTCGATCTCCTCGAGGAACTCCGCCGAGGCGTGCCCGCCGTCCTCGAGATTGTCGAGCAGCGCGGTGTAGGCGTCGATCGCCCGCTCGTAGCTGCCGATCGCGGCCTCGGATTCGGCCAGGCCCAGCAGCGCCTCGGGCGCCAGGTGGCTCGAGCCGAAGTCGGCCACGGCGCTGGCGAAGCGCTCGCGCGCCTCCTCGCGGTCGCCCCGCATCGCCGAGCAGCGCGCCAGCAGCAGCTGCGTCTCGCCACGTGCGTCGCTGCCGCTCTCGAGCATGGTCTCGGCGCGGAGCAGGTGCTTCTCCGCCTCGGCGACCTGGCCGAGGTTGAAGTACGCGCTGCCCAGCAGCCCGAACAACTCGCCGGCCTCGTGGCCGTGGAGCTCGTCGAGCCGGTGCAGCGACGGCAGCAGATGATCGATCGCCGCCTCGGAATGGCCGGAGCGGATCCGCAGCTCCGCCTGGCGCGCCACGGCCCAGACGCGGTCGTGGTCGGTCGCGGCCCGATCGCCGGTCAGCGCGGCGAGGGCCTCCAGCGTCTCCTGCAATTCGTGCTCGGGCGTGGGGTGGCCGGGCTCGATGTGGACGGCGTCCAGCATCGACTCGATCGACTTCTTCCGAAGCGCGATGCGCCGCGGACCCTGGGCGTCCGGAAGCGTCTCGATGCGACGCATGGCGTCGTCGTGCCGACGAAGGCCGATCAGGGCGCCGGCGGTGCGTTCGATGCGCTCGGGGTCCAGCTCCTGGCCCATCGCCTCGACGCGCTCGTACTCCTCGATGATCCGCTGGTTGTTCTCGGGGTGCTCCAGCCCGTGCTGGCGCTGCGCCGTGTGCAGGGCGTCGGCCAGCAGCAGGTGGAAATACCGACGCTGCGGCAGCGTGGTGGTCGGCTCGTCGAGGTGGGACAGGATCTCGCCGTTGAGCTGCGCCAGCGCCTCCTCGGCGTGCCCCGCGCCCACCAGGGCCTCGGCCTGATCCAGCGCCGCGGCCAGGTCGAACTGGGGCCGCGCCGACAGCGCCGCCGCCAGCCCCGCGACCAGCAGCCCGGCGCCGACGATCAGGGTCGGCGCCTGCCACAGATCGCGCAGGCGCGGGCGCCCCTCGGCGCGCGATCCGTCCTGCGATGTGTTGTTGGGCTTGTCGCCGGGCTCCGCCACGGACATGACCTCCAGCGCCGGCCATCCATGGCCGGTCGCAGGCCTTTATCGGGCGGCGGGGACGGTCTTCTCGAACGGATTGAGCCCCCGGTGCGCAAAAGATGCCTCCGGCCCGGGGCCCGACCCCGACCCTGGGGGTCTGGTCCGGGGGGTCGATTCCTTGCGGATCTCGGGCGGGGCGCCTCAGAGCCAGGACATCTGCCGCGGCTCGAGCGCCTCGTGGGCGGTCGGGTGGTCGAT
>CALKYH010000090.1 GCA_938003595.1 uncultured bacterium | reverse complement strand
ATGCGCCGCCGCGGCTTCACCGCTCTCGAAGTGCTGATCGCCTCCGCCGTCTCGGTGGTGGTGGTGGTCGCCGCGCTCGGGCTGCTGGGCTTCGTCAACCGCATGTCGCGCATCAGCGAGGAGCGATTCGAGGATGTCTCCGAGCTGGGCATCCTCCACGAGACCATCCGCCGCGCCATGCAGACGCTCGTCGCCGAGCCCCCGCCCGATCTGGCCGGCGGCGCCGGGGCGGGCGAGGACGACGCTCCCCCCGTCGCCCAGGACGACGAGCCGCCCGCCGAGGGCGAACAGGACGAGGCCGACGCCGAGGCCGAGGCCGACGCCGCCGAGAAGGCCAAGCGCGACCGCTCCGGCGTCAGCAAGGAGGCGCGCCGCAATCCGTTCAGCGGCTCGGCCGGCCTGGGCGGCCCGCGCTTCCTGCTCGAGCCCATGATCCCCGGGCGCGTCGGCCCCGACGATCCGCGCCGGCTGGAGGTCGTGCTGCTCGAACAGCCCGCGCCCGGCCCCATCGCCATCAGCCCCACGGTCCGCGGCGTGTTCGACCTCGTCCCCCAGGTGGACGGCCTGGCGCTCCGCTGGCGCTCGCTCAACCCGCCCGGCGAGCCGATCATCCTCGCCACCCGCATCCGCGACCTGCGCTGGACCGCCCTCTCGCGCGAGTTCTCCGAGGACCGCTTCAAGTCCGGCAGCAGCGCCTGGCGCACCGACCTGCAGGCCTCCATCCCCAAGGAGTACCCCAAGGCGGTGCGGCTCGAGCTGGTCACCATGAACAACACGCGCGTGGACTGGCTCTTCGAGCCGGCCGTCACCACGGGGCCCGAGCCATGAGCCGCGCGGCCGACGATCGCCGCGCCTTCGTGCTGCCGCTGGTGATCCTGATCGCGCTGATCGGGTCGCTGGTGGTCGCCGCGTGCATGGAGCGGTTCACCTCCCAGCGCCTGCTCGTGCAGCGCCAGGTGGAGGAGTACAAGCGCCATCACGAAATGCTCGGCGCCCAGACCGTCATCAAGCAGTGGATCGGCAGGGCCGGCAATCAGACCCTCCAGACCGCCTCCAAGTCCGACGAGCCCGCCCACCGCTTCGCCCTGCCCGAGGGCGTCCGCATCGCGCTGTGGGTCCGCGACGGCCAGGGCGGCGCCAAGGTGGACCTCACCGGCGAGCCCGACCCCAAGCGCAGCTGGTTCGAAGCCATCCTCTGGCGGCTGCCCGAGGGCCACCCCGAACTGGTCCGGCGCGTCGGCCCGGCCGAGATCAGCGTCAACGCGGCCTCGAAGTATGTCCTCGCGGCCCTGCGCGACGGCGGCGACGACCTCGCCGAGAACATCGTCGCCGAGCGCTCCCGGGCCCCGATCGACCGGGCCCGCTTCCTCCAGATCCTCGAGACCACCGGCGTCGAGCCCACCGAGATCAGCGAGCTCCAGCGCCTGGTGACCTTCGAGCCGACCCTCTACCGACTGGTCGTCGAGGCCTCCGACGGCGAGGATTCACGCCTGTTCACGGCCCTGATCGAGGGCATCCAGAACAAGCCCATCATCCACGAATGGCGGGAGCTGACCGACGCCCAGATCGCCCGCGAGTACCTCGGGGACGCCGCGACCCTGCTCCTGACCCCGGAAACTCGCACCATCCTCGAGGAGTCGGAAACGGCGAAAGCCCGGCGGAGCCGATAGAACATCAGGCCCCGTCCGCCGTCCAATAACTTCCCGCAGGATGTCCAACCTCCCCCTCCCCCAACCCGCCGCCAAGACCTGGAGCCGCGTCGCCATGGCGACGGCGGCGCTGGCGTTCGTTGGGGCCGCGGCCATGTTCGTCCTGCCACGGCAGCGGATCGAGGTTCAGACCGCCGGCCCGACCGAATTCGGCAACCTGCCGCCCCGCGAGCCGCCCAAGAACCCCGCCGAGGGCGTCCGCACCGACTGGACCTCTCTGGGCCCGAGCCTCCAGGACCTCAACTCGCCGGAACTCGCCCGCTTCCGCCAGCTCCTCGAAGACCGGCGCGCCGCCCAGGCTGCCAAGACCGACAACGAGGCCGACCCGGAGGTCGCCGCCAAGTCGGGCGGCTTCGCCCCGCCGTGGCGGTTCATCGGCACGATCTCCGACGACGGGCGCCTCTCCGCGCTGGTCGAGATCGACCTCAAGCAGCGCTTCCTGCGCGCCGGGTACAAGTCGCCCGACGGCTACGAGCTGGTGAGCGTCACGCCCGATCAACTGATCGTCGCCCAGGGGCGCACGCGCCACACCATCCGGCGCGAGAAGAGCTCCATGGGCGAAAGCCTCACGACGGGCAGCGCCTTTTCCGCGCCCCGCATGACGCCGGACTTCAGCGACAACCTCGACGCCGTGGACGCCATGGAGGCGCGCCGACGCCGCGCAGGGGGCGGTCAATGAGCCGCGCCGCCTGCTTCATCGAGGCCGACCTGGCGAGCATCCGACTGCTCTCGCCGTCCGGAGCGCACACCTGGCGCCGCCCGGATCCGACCGCTGAGGAATCCGACGACGCCGGCTGGTGGCGCGAGCAGGCCAACGCCGCCGCGAAGTGGACGCAGGAAAATCTCGCCGGCGCCACGCTCGACGCCGTCTGCCTCGATGTCGCCGGCGCCTCGTGCGTCTGGATGACCGCGCCCAGCGCCGACCCCGCGGTCGTCGCCGCGGTCATGCACCAGCCGGAATCCTCCTGGAGCGAACTGGGCGTCGTCGGCACGATCCAGCCCCTGGCCGCGCCGCCCGCGCGGGCCAGGTCCGTCTCCATCCCGTTCGTGCGCTCCAAGGAAGTCGATCATTCTCCCACCCGCATGGCCGTCGTCGCCACGCCCGATGGCATGGCCCGGCTGTGGTTCGACGCCCTCGATCGGCGCGGCGTGGAAGCCGGACCGGCCTGCTCGCTCTGGCACGCGACCCAGGCCGCATGGGGCGGCGCCGACCCCACCACCGACGACCTCACCGCCGTCGTCATGCACGACGGTCTTCGCCTGGTCTGGACCTTCGGAAAGGGACCGAACCTGCTCGCCGCAGGGACCGCCGGCCTGCTCCGTCAGCACACGCCCCATGAAGAGGGCGAGGCCCCCGCGCCCGATGCGCCGCCCGCGCCGTGGGATCTGACCGCCGCCTGCGGCCGGCTGACGCTCGACTGGCTCACCTGGGTCGCCCAGCTCGGCGCGCCGCCGAAGACCATCGTCGCCGTCGGCCCGGACGCCTCGACCCTGTCCGATGCGCTCCGCCGCGCCTGGCCCGATGCGCGCCTGCACCCCGTGCAGGAGGCCGACCCCGTCGGCGCCGCGGTCCGCTCGCTCATCACCGACGGCGCCCTCAGCGACACCGATCCGCGCCGCACGCTGGTCACGCTCAGCCGCCGGCGCGGGCGCGCCCACCGCTGGCTCTACACCTGGATGGGCGCGACGATGGCGCTGCTGGCGGTCGCCATCGGCGCCTACGGCCTGCGCCAGCGCGACCTGGCGAAAGACCTCGTCAACGAGCGCGCCGCGCTGGCCGTCAAGACCAAGGAAACCGTGCGTGAAGTCGCCCCGACGCTGGCCGAGCGCGCCGACCGCGTGACGGCGCTGCGGGCCGAACTCGTCCGGGTGCGCCAGGACCGGCCGGACTTCGTCACCCCCGCGCAGGCCAAGCCCATCCTCGCCGAGCTGCTGCGTCTGACGCAGGTCGTCGGCGACCTCGGCCCCGCCGGCGTGCAGCCGGAGGAGTTCGTCATCGTCGAGCGGTTCCCCAGCGCCAAGGTCCGCGCGCCGGACTTTGGCGTGGGCGATGAACTCCGCGCCCAGCTCAACGACACGCCCGGCGCCATCCGCTGGAAGGTCGACTTCGAGACCGCCCTCGGCGCCGACGGCCAGCGCTACCGCCTCGCCGGCGAGTGGCAGGAGGAGCCCCAGTGAGCGTCGATCCGCGCGATCGCGAGCCCATGCTCGCCGCCCTCGCCGGGTCGGCCGAGCGCGCGAACCGGCCGACCACCGTCGTGGTGTTCTGCGCCGTGGTGCTGCTGGTGGCGGCGGTCTTCGCGCTGCTGTCGCGGGCGAAAGCCTCCGAGGCCCGCGCGGCCTACGAGCACGAGGCCCGGCAGCTCGAGACCGCGCGCTCCGTCGCCGCGGAGATCAACCGCATCAACGAGGAGCGCAAGAACACCGCCAACGCGCCGGGCGTGTTCGACCCCGAGCCGCGCCTGTTGTCGCTCGTCTCCGGGCCGCTGGCCGCCGCGGGAATCCAGTCCACGGAGATCCGCTTCGACCTGCAGAAGGAAGAGATCCCCGGCTCGCCGCTGGTGCGTCAGGTCGTCACCTGCCGCACGCTCGTGCCGATGGAGGCCGAGCCGGTGTTCGATTGGGTGCAGCGTGCGCTGAATGCAGTTCCGGGCCTGCACATCATCCACTTCTCCATGAAGCCGACGGGTCAGGGCTGGGAGATGACCGTCAAATTCGCTCGCTGGGAGCTGAAGTCGTGACCGAAACCGCCGCCTCGCCCCGTCGTCTGCTCCGCCTCGCGCTGCTCGCCGGCGCGGTCCTGCTCGCCGCCGGTTGCTCGTCCAACGGCTCCAGCGGCAAAGCCGTGGACGCCAGCAAGGGCCCCACCGCCGAGGACATCACCGCCGCCTTCGAGATGGCCGGCGACGCTCAGGACGCCGAGGAGCGCGGGCGCATCGACGAGGCCATCGCCAAGTACCGCGCCGCGCTCACCCAGTACCGCGAGTTCCCCGCCGCCTGGAACAACCTCGGCGTGGTCCTCATGAACGAGGGACGCTACCTCGAGGCCGGCGAGTGCTTCGCCGCCGCGTCCGATCTGGCCGTCCTCGATCCGCGTCCGACCTACAACCTCGGCCTGACCTGGGACCGCGCCGGGTACATGGAAGAGGCCCTGCGCTACTACAACAGGGCCCTGGACCGCGACCCGCGCTACCTGCCCGCGCTGCGCGGCTCGATCCGCACCGAGCGCCTCATGGGCGCCGGCGACGAGCGCACGCTCGAACGCCTCAAGGCCGCGCTCCTGCTCGAGCAGAGCCCCCGCTGGCGGGAGTGGCTGGAGCTGCAGCGCCTGCGTCTGGAGTCCGAGATCCGCTCGGAGGCCGTCGGCGCCGCGCAGTGACCGGGGATCCCCGCCCCCGCCCCCCGCCGACCCCCTCGCCCGGGGTACGCAGGACAGGCGCCCAAAGCGCCGATGGAACCTACAGTTCCGGCGGCTGTCCAACGCCGTGGAACCGCGGGCCCTCCGGCTGCGCATCAAGGTCAGGACACAGGCAGACGCTCAGAACACCGTGAAGGGGACAAGGCCACATCCCGCCGCCGCCATGGCCCTGCTGCTCGCAGCCGGGGCCGCCTCGGGCGTCGCACGCGCCCAGGACAGCGTCGCCACCAGCCCCGGCGGCAACGACGCCATCTCCGCCTACGCCGAGACCCTGCAGAGGGTCCGATATGTCGTGGACCTGGTCACCATCCCCACCTCGTGGGACAACCGGGTGATGATCGGCCCCATCGTCAAGGCCTCGCGCGACCCGGACCCCATGTTCAACACCATGGTGCTCGGCTCCGGCGCCATCAGCGCCGCCCACGAGGCCCCCTCCGGCGGCGTCGTCCTCTCCGCCCCCACGAACTTCGCCCTCTGGACCACCGCCGGCAAGGGCGTGAACCCGGGCTCCAACTCGAGCCCCACCACCATCCCGGTCTCGGGCTTCACCCGCCAGTTCGCCGTCGGCCACACCGACATGTCCACCGGCCCGACGAACATCGTCGGCGCCGTGATCGGCCAGGACGCCAGCGCCCCCGAGCGCCTGTTTGTCGAGCGCACCGTCGGCGCCATCAGCCGGCTCGTGCAGAACGGCGGCGACACCGCCACGCTCTCGCTCGGCGGCGTGGACCGGCTGGGCAATGTCTATTTCCGCGCCGATGAGTTCAACGCCGACCCCACCTTCGCCGTGCGCATCAAGGGCGACAACCTCGTCCGCGTCTCCCTGCCCGATCGCAGCACGACCGGCGCCACCTCGCTGAACATCCTGCTCAACCTCTTCGATGTCTCCAACCAGGCGTTCGACCCCGGGTCCACCGCCTACATCGCCAACAACACGACCATCACGGTCAACACCCCCCTGGGGATCAACGAGAACTTCGCCCCCACCCTGCGCCTGGCGCAGCTGTTTGGCCTTGATTTC
>CALKYH010000089.1 GCA_938003595.1 uncultured bacterium | reverse complement strand
AGGTCCACACGCCCAACCTCCCCGGCATCGAGGAGGTCGGCAAGTTCATGAAGGTCAAGCCCGACCGCATGCTCAAGACGCTGGTCTTCCGCGCGACTGGTGAAGGCCGCGCGTTCGACTGGGTCCTCGCGGTGGTGCGCGGCGATCAGGAGGTCAACGAGGGCAAGGTCAAGGCCCACGCCGGCGGGCCCGTCGTCATGGCCGACGACAAGGAAGCCCGCGCCGCCGGTTTCGCCATCGGCTATGTCAGCCCGCGCGCGGTGGTGGGGGGGCAGGCCCGCAGCCTGCTGCTGATCGATCCCGACGCCGCGCAGGCCGGCTTCTGGGCCACCGGCGCCGACGAGCCCGACCACCATGTGAAGCACTTCAACTGGCGCCGCGAGATGGGCGCGGCGCTCGACGACGCCTCACGCGTGAAGGTCGCCGACATCCGCAACGCCGTCGCCGGCGATCCGTCTCCGCGCGCCCCCGGCGCCGTGCTTGAGGCGCGCAAGGGCATCGAGGTCGGCCACATCTTCAAGCTCGGCACCAAATATTCCGACGCGATGGACTTCCGCATCCTCGACGAGAAGCAGGAGCGGCGCAGCGTCATCATGGGCTGCTACGGCATCGGCGTCTCGCGCACGATGGCGGCCTGCGTCGAGATGAGCAGCGACGACAACGGCCTGGTCTGGCCCGTCGCGATCGCCCCGTACCATGTGCTCATCACGCCCTTGAAGGTGGAGCCCGGATCGCCCGGCATGGACGCCGCCGAGAAGCTCGCCCGCGAACTGAGCGCGGCGGGGCTGGATGTCCTGATCGACGACCGCGACGAACGCCCGGGCGTGAAGTTCAAGGACGCCGACCTCATCGGCGTCCCGATCCGCCTCACGCCGGGCGAGAAGGCCCTGGCCGAAGGCTCGGTGGAGTTCAAGCTCCGCAACGACCCCGGCAAGGGCGAACTGGTGAAGCTCGACGCGGTGGTCGAGCGCTGCCTCCGCGCCGTTCAGGGCTGACGCGCGGACCGCCGCCGGTCGATCGAATGGAACACGCTGGTCCTGGCGCGCTTCGCCGCGGATTGGATCGCGCGGTACAGGTCCGGCTCGCGCGCGTCCACGACGAGGCGGCCCCGTCGAGCGAGCGTGATCTCCGCGAGGCAGCGCTTGTCGGCGCCGCCGCGCGGCCCGTTGACATCCTCCACATGCACGCACACCGTCTGCACGAGCGGCTCGCGCGGCCCGAGCGCCGCCTCGAATCGCTCCCGAACAAACCGCAGCATCGCCTCGGTGACCGGCATGTTGCGACCGTGGACTCGAACGACCATCCGTGACCTCCTGTCTGCAGAGGGGGCCGGCGGGGCGGGCGTCGCCCCGCATCCGGTTGTCGATACGCGTCTTAGGCCCGGTCAGTTCGCCGGATCGGCCCCAAGTCGGCCCCGAAATTGGCCGATAAGGCAGTGTGGGGAGGTCCTTGTCCGGAAACGGAGGACGACGCTGCAGCCGATCCGACACGCCGCCGCCCTCGCGCTCGCCGGCGCCATCCTTGCCGGCGCGGGCTGCGAGCGCGCGCCGGGTTCGGGCTCCAGCGAGACCGTGCGCCAACTCAGCGTCGCGCTGCGCGAGGGCGACACCTCCACGAGGCTCGCCGCGGCGGGCTCGCTGCGCCAGTTCGGGCGCGGCGCCCACAGCGCGCTGCCCGCGCTCACGGACAGACTCCTGAACGATCATTCCAACCTCGTGCGCATGGCCTGCGCCGCCGGCCTGGGCGAACTCGGCCCCGACGCAATTCCCTCCCTTGCGCGCGCGCTGAATGACTCCGACGAGCAGGTCCGCGCCGCCGTCGTCGGCGCGCTCGGCGCCATCGCGCGGCCCGACCCTGCGCTCCTCTCAGCGCTCAACACCGCGCTCCGCGATCGCTCCGAGGTCGTGCGATCACGCGTCGTCTGGGCCGCCGAGCGCCTCGGTCCCGAGGGCGCGGCGCTCGTCCGCATCGCCGCCAACGACCGCAGCAGCCTCGTCCGCTCTCGCGCCGAGCTGGCCATGGCCAAGCTCGACGCCGATGGCTCCGGCGCCAACCAGGCTCCTGCATCGCTGGTCGGCGAGCTGGCCCAGGGCCTCAGTTCGCCCAGCAGCTCCCACCGGCGCAAGGCCGCCGAGGACCTCGCCGCGCTCGGGCCCGGCGCCGCCGGCGCGCTGCCCGCCCTTGCCGGCGCGCTCCGCGACTCCGACCGCCATGTCCGCATCACGGCCGTCGCGGCGCTGAGCAATCTCGGCCACCCCGCGATGCCGCACCTGCTCGCCGCCACCCGCGACGCCGACAGCGGCGTCCGCGCCCGCGCCGCCACCGGGATCGGCCGCTACGGCACCTCCGGCGCCAGCGCGATCCCCACACTCACCGGCATGCTCCGCGACAGCGAACTGGCCGTCCGGCTCGCGGCGGTGGGGGCCCTGGAACGCATCGGTCCGCAGGCCAAGGGCGCTCTGAGCGCCGCGCTGAACGACTCCTCGCGCGTCGTTCGCGAGCGGGCGGAGCGAGCCATTCAGAATGTGGACCGCAACGCCGCCTCTCGAGCGGCGGCGGCGGGCTCATGATTCGCGTTGCTCCGGCGTGATCAGCCGCGCGCCGCGCTGGAAGGTGAGCCAGGCCCACGCCCACTGGAACATCACCAGCAACCGATTCCTGAACCCGATCAGGAAATAGATGTGCACGGCCAGCCACAGCGCCCAGGCGAGGAAGCCCGTGAAGCGGCGGCCACCGATCGCCGCAACGGCGCGAGAGCGACCGATCGTCGCCAGCATGCCCTTGTCGCGGTACCGGAACGGCGCCCGCCGGGGTCGCTCCGAGTTATGTAAAACGGCCTTCGCCTCGGCCGCGATCACCCCGCCCGCGTACCGGCCCATCTGCATCGCCGCCGGGGCGAGGCCCGGGGCGTCGTCCACCGTCGCCGCCAGGTCGCCCGCGACGAACACTTCCGGGTGACCGGCGATCGACAGATCATCCTGCACCCGGACCCGCCCGGCCTTGTCCGTCGGCGCCCCGAGCATGGCCCCGACGCCAGACGCCCGCACGCCCGCGGCCCAGAGAATCACCGACGCATCGATGCGGCGTTCCTCACCGTGGCTCGATCTCGCAAGAACGCCGGCCGCGTCGATTTTCGTCACGCGCGTGTGCAGCGCGACCTCGACGCCCATCGAGCGAAGGTCGCGCAGCGCCCGCTCCGACAGCGACTCCGGAAACGCCGGCAGCAGGCGCGGCTCGCCCTCGAACAGGATGATTCGGGCCTCCGTCGTGTCGATCCTGCGGAAATCCAGCGGCATCGATCGGCGCACGATCTCGCTCATCGCCCCGGCCAGCTCCACGCCGGTCGGCCCGCCCCCGACGACGATGAAAGTCAGGAGCGCGCGCCGCTTGGCGTCATCGGCCTCGGTCTCCGCGTGCTCGAAGGCCAGCAGGAACCGCCGACGGATCCGCGTGGCGTCCGCGATGTCCTTCAGCCCCGGCGCCCGCGCCGCCCACTCGTCGTGCCCGAAGTACGAGTGCGTCGCCCCCGTGGCGACGACGAGATAGTCGTAGGGGACCTCGCGCTCGCCGCGGCCCTCGCCGGTCGGCGCGTCCGCCAGCGTCAGCACACGCCGCTCGGTGTCCACGCCGACAACCTCCGCGAGCGCCACCGCGCAGTTCTTCTGTCGGCGCAGCACATTCCGGATCGGCGCCGCGATCTCCGCCGGCGAAAGCGACGCCGTCGCCACCTGGTAGAGCAGGGGCTGAAAGAGGTGATAGTTCCGTCGATCCACCAGCAGCACACTCACCGGCGCACTCGCCAGCGCCCGCGCCGCGGACAGCCCGGCGAATCCGCCGCCGACGATCACGACACGAGGCCGATGGGGTGTCTCTGCGGCCACTGCATTCGGACGATACCCGGCCGGATGGTCGGCCCCTCGAGGGCGCATGACCGAGCCTCCTGCCCCCGCCTACAGGGCCCGGTACGGTCCAATTTTACATAACATGTATTCTCGGACTAAGTAGGGGGGGAGACGCCTCCGGGCTCCTGCCGCGGCCTACAACCCCGCCATGCAGCCCGCCGCCGCTCCTCATCAGGCCCAGGACCTGTCCGTCACCCTCCCCGGCGGGCGTCGCCTCTTCTACCACGAGGTCGGCGACGCGGGAGGCCGGCCGGCGTTCCTCTTCCACGGCCTGCCCGGTTCACGCCTCCAACGCCACCCGGACGATGCCGTCGCCGCTCGGCTTGGTCTACGCCTCATCGTGCCGGACCGTCCCGGCTGCGGCCTGTCCGACCCCGCTCCCAGGCGCCGCGTCGCCGACTGGCCGGCCGACCTGCTCGCCCTGGCGGACGCTCTCGGTCTGGACCGCTTCGCCGTGGGCGGCTGGTCCGGCGGCGCCCCCTATGCCTGCGCCGTCGCGGCGGCGCTGCCCGGGCGTGTGACCTGCCTCCGGCTTGTGTCGCCCATGGCGCCGCTCGATCGACCGGGCGCCCTCGACGACGCCCCGGACTTCGCCCGGCGGGGCCTGAAGCTGGTGCAATCCGCGCCGTTTCTGGTGGGACCGACGGTGAGCGCCTGGCATCGCTCGATGCTGCGAGACCCGGACCAGTTCGCGCGAACCGTCAGCGCTCGGTTGTCGCGGTCGGATCGAGCGTTGTTTGCTCAACCGGACCTGCGAGACCTGTTCACGCGGATCGTGCTCGACGCCACTCGCCAGGGTCCCCAGGGGCTCGCAACCGAGCTGAAGCTCCTTGCCTCGCCGTGGGGATTTGATCTCGCCCAGGTCCGGGCGCCGACGCGCATCTGGCACGGCGACGATGACCGAGTGCTCCCGGCCTCGATGGCCCGCCGGCTGGCCGACGCCATTCCAGGCGCGGCGCTGGAGATCGTGGCCGGCGGTGGGCACTTCGTGGCGTTCGAGATCTGGGAGGACCTGCTGACCTCCCTCGGCGGGCCCTGACCGGGGCGCGTAAACTGGCCCCGCTGCGGTCCCCTGACGAGTTTGACATAACGCGGCCGACCCTCGGCCGCGG
>CALKYH010000088.1 GCA_938003595.1 uncultured bacterium | reverse complement strand
CGACCGCTGGTGGAACCCCGCCGTCGAGAGCCAGGCCACCGACCGCGCCCACCGCATCGGCCAGACGCGCACCGTGCAGGTCCACAAGTTCATCGTCGCCGGCACGCTCGAAGAACGCATCGACGCGCTCATCGAGCAGAAGACCGAACTCGCCGAGTCCATCATCACCTCCGGCGAGAACTGGCTCACCGAGCTGTCCACCAACCAGCTCCGCGACCTGGTCTCCCTCGGGCCCGACGCCGTCAGCGACGAGGACGACCGCGAGGAAGCCCTCGAGGAGGCCGCCGCCCGATGAGCAACTTCCAGCCCAACCGCAACTATGTCCCCCAGAAACGCGAGAAGCCCTACCGCGTCGCCGGCGGCGTCCGCGTCGACATCGAGCACGGCGGGCACATCAAGTCATGGGCCGGCCAGCGCCTCATGCGCCTCGTCGAGGCCGCGGCGCCGGGCGACCGCCTCACCGAGGGCCTCGAATACGCGCGACTCGGCCAGACCCGGCGCATCGACTTCGACCTGGGCCTCGTCTCCGCCGCGGTGCAGGGGCGCGTCTCCCGCGCCTACCAGACCACGCTGCGCTTCCCCGTCATGGCCGCCGACGAATGGACCCGCGCCACCGACGCCATGGCCGACCAGGCCGCCTACGCCGCGCACCTGCTCAGCGGCGAACTGCCGAGCAACATCGAAGACGCCTTCGCCCCCCTCTCGCTGCACCTGTTCCCCGCCGAGGCCGCGGAGATCAAGCCCGACTGCAACTGCAGCGACGACAACCCCTGGTGCAAGCACGCCGTCTGCGCCGCCGCGATCACCGCGCAGCGCCTGGGCGACGACTCGCTGCTGATCTTCACGCTCCGCGGCCTGCGCGGCGACGACCTGCTCGCCCGCCTCCGCCAGCGCCGCGCGGAAACCTCCGCCGGCCGCCACGGCCCCGGCCAGTACGCCCCGCGCACCCCCGCGCTCACCCGCACCGAGCCCGCGCCGTTCGAGACGCTCCTGCACGAGTTCTGGGCGACACCCGCGGGCCTCGAGAACCTCGACACCGCCCCGCGCCCGCCGGAGGTGCGCCACGCGCTGCTCCGCCGCCTGGGCGCCAGCCCCTTCAAGGCCCCCAGCGAAGGCGGCTTCCCCCTCGTCGGCCTGCTCGCGACCTGCTACGACCTGGTCCGCGAAGCCGCGCTCAACCTCGACGACGCGCCGCCAAGCGCCGACGAAGAGCCGCAGGACTGAATCCGGGTGGCACTGGTCGCCGCTCTGGGAGACCAGTGTTCCATTCCCTCCCCTCCGAACAGAACCCCGAGCGCAAGCGAGCGGGCCCCAAGCGCCGATCGACGCCCCGTGCCACCGAGGTCGGGTCGCCGCGGCGAACGAGCTCGGTGCTTCCTGCGCACGCGGTTCGTACCTGCGCAAGCCCGGAGGGCCGACACACCGTAGCCCCGGGCGCCAGCCCGGGGTCAGCGCCGCCCCACGCCCCGAGCCGCGGTGCGGCGCCACGCTGCTCGGAGATCGCTGCGCATCCGTGACTTCACCACCAGTCCAGACCGAGCACGGCAGCAAGCCGCGGCTCGTTGATCCCCATCGTCGCAGCGAGCAACTGCAACATCTCGCGTTCCACCGGCTTCGCTGGACCATCGATCAGCGCCACCCGCATACCGAACTGCAGCAGCATGTCCTTGTTCGCCTCGGTGAGAGGGTCGGCAATCGCCGCCAGCTCTGTCGCGGGATCAAACGACCCATCCACGACTCGCTTCGCCAGCATACGGAGGTCGTCCGTCTTGATGCCCTCTCCCGCGCCCGCCTCAT
Source organism: uncultured bacterium (assembly GCA_938003595.1). Lineage (GTDB taxonomy): Bacteria > Planctomycetota > Phycisphaerae > Phycisphaerales > UBA1924 > JACVCK01. The sequence goes on along the minus strand of CALKYH010000088.1, from coordinate 8,292 downwards.
CGAAGAACTGCCATACTCGATCGATCTCCGCATCCAGCAGGACACCGTCTGCTGCGGCGATCGCCGTGCCGACGATCATCACTGCTATCCCCAGGGCTCCTTTCGCGCGCTCCGACTCCCGACGCATCGAGTCCGCCGAGAGCTCCCCGGACTGCGCGTCGTTGGCGATCTCGGCCAACTCGGCCGGCCCTACCCCCGTGTGCTCCGCGACCAGCCGCAGGACGCTCATCTCTTCGGGAGTGATCGCCCCGTCGGCGGCCGCCACGACCGCGAGCCGCCCGACAATCCACGATGGCCTCGCAGGGTCCAGCGTCGCCATCGGGGCATGCGAGCGCAACAGCGATTCGGCGAGCGGGCGGCTGAACGGTCTGGTGCGAGCGTCCTCGCGCATCGCCTGCATGGAGGCGCCCTCATAGCCCAGGTCGGTCATGACCTGGAGCGCCGCCTTCAACTCGCGGTCGTCGGGCTCACCGTCCACCTTGGCTATCGCCACGGCCAGATGCGCTGCGATCGTTCTGGCCGCGACATGCGATGCCTGCGCCTCCGTAAGCTCATACTCGGCAACCGTCGACAATGGTCGCCGTCCCCGGCATGACTCGCAGCATGCGTTCCGGTGCAGCCTTGACAATGGGAACATCGGGACCAGAGCGAGGAAGGTCAGCCATGTCCGCTCCGCTCGCGCGACGTACCTTCGTGCCGTCGAGCAATGCGTGCAGAAGAAAATGCCTCGTCCGATCTCCTTCGATCGCAAACGAACATACGAGAACATCGATTCATCTCCGGGGGGAGTCACATGGGCACAACCGCGCTCGCGAAGCATCGCGCATCCGAACGGCGAAGCGTCCCCGACCCCGATGTCGACAGTCAACGCCCCGCGCCCCCGCGCGCAGGGTCCCGCCCCCCGTTTGACTCCCCCGCCCCCCTCCCTACACTGCTCGACCTTCCTCAACAGAGGGAACCGACCGTGACGGAACGATCCGCCTACCATGTCCCGAACAAGGGCCTGCGGCGGGGAGTGAGGCGCGGGCATGGGCCGTCCCATCGCGGCTGATGGACGACCCCGTTCCAGAGGACAGGAGCCGCGGAAAACCGGCCGCTCAGCGACCCCTCCCCCCACCGGGGACTCGCCTGACCGGCACGGACCGCGACCAGTGGTTCGTGTCGGACGCACGGGACGCCTAAGTCCCTCGTATATCAGGAGTTCTGAGCTACCCGGTCCCCCGAAATCCAGCCCCCGGACGCCCGGCCAGTCTGGGCCGTTCGTCGCCCCCCTTGGCCCGTGGTGTAACGGTAGCACAGGGGCCTTTGGAGCCCTTAGTCTAGGTTCGAATCCTAGCGGGCCAGTTCGCGGCGCTGGAACGGGCGTGACCTTCAACCCCTCCCCATGAACCACCCCGCCGCCATCATTCTCGCCGCCGGCAAGGGCACCCGAATGGCCGGCGACCTGCCCAAGGTCGCCCACGAGGTGGCCGACGCGCCCATGGTCCGCTGGGTGGTCGAGGCCTGCCGCGAGGCCGGGTGCGGGCGCCTCGCGCTGGTCGTCGGCTACCGCCAGGAGATCGTCCGGGCGATCTTCGCGGAGGAGCGCGGCCTGGAGTTCGCCGTGCAGGACCAGCAGCTGGGCACCGGCCACGCCGTCGCCAGCGCCGCGGAGCTGTTCACCGACTTCAACGGCGATGTCCTGGTCTTGGCGGGCGACGGCCCGCTGGTGACCGCCGACACGCTGCGCTCCTTGCTGCACCTGCACCGCGAGAGCGGCGCCTCGTGCACGATGGCGACGACCACGCTGGACGATCCGCACGGCTACGGGCGCATCGTCCGCGACGCGCAGGGCCGCTTCGAGCGCATCGCCGAGGAGAAGAACGCCACGGCGCAGCAGAAGGCCATCCGCGAGGTGTACCCGAGCATCTGCGTCTTCAAGGCGCGCGAGCTGTTCGATGTGCTCCGCCGCCTGCCGCGGGACTCGGTGACCGGCGAGTACTACATCACGCATGTGCCGGAGATGCTCGCGGCCGAGGGCAAGACCGTTGAACTCATGCCCGGCGTCTCGCCGGAAGAGGCCATGGGCGTGAACACGCCCGCGCAGCTGGAGATTGTGGACCAGGCGCTGCGGCGTCGCATGGAGGCCGGCGAGCCGGGCTCCGGGAGGGCCCTGGCGTGAGCCGCAGCGACGCGAACAGTCTCAAGATCTTCGCCGGGCGCAACGCCCGCGAGCTGGCCACCAAGGTCTGCAACCACCTCGACCTGCCGCTGGGCCGGGCGATGACGGAGCGCTTCCCCGACGGCGAGCTGATCGTCAAGCTCGACGAGGATGTCCGCGGCCGCGACTGCTTCATCGTGCTGTCCACCTGCGACCCGGTGAACGCGAACCTGATGGAGCTGCTGATCTTCATCGACTGCCTGAAGCGCGCCAGCGCCCAGCGCGTCACCGCGGTGATTCCCTACTTCGGCTACGCCCGCCAGGACCGCAAGGACGAGGGCCGCACGCCCATCACGGCCAAGCTCGTCGCCAACCTCATCACCACCGCCGGCGCCGACCGCGTGCTGGCGATGGACCTGCACGCGGCCCAGATCCAGGGCTTCTTCGACATCCCCGTCGATCACCTGTCCGCCTCGCCGGTGTTCGTCGAGTACTTCGACCAGCACCGCGAAGAGATGGGCGAGCTGGCGCTGGTCAGCCCCGATGTCGGCAATGTCAAGGTCGCCAACATGTTCGCCGAGCTGCTCGGCGGCGACCTGGCGATCATCGACAAGCGCCGCAAGAGCGGGTCCGAGGTGGCCGTCGCCAACCTCATCGGCTCGGTCGAGGGCAAGACGGTGCTGATGATGGACGACATGATCGCCACCGGCGGCACGATCTGCGAGGCGGCGCGGCTCGTGCGCGAGCGCGGCGCCAAGAGGGTCATGGTCGGCGCCACGCACGGCGTGCTCGTGGGCCTGGCGCCCCAGCGCATCGCCGACGCCCCCATCGACCAGCTGCTGGTCGCCAACACCATCCCCGCCGGCGACCGCCTGGAGGTCCTCAAGCCCAAGCTCACCGAGCTGTGCGTGAGCGGCCTGCTCGGCGAGGCCATCCACCGCATCCACCACAACCTGTCCGTCAGCGCCCTGTTCCGGCGCAGCGGCGGCACGAAACGCTGATCGATCTCGACACCCAAGCCCCCCGCCGGACGAACCCGGCCGGGCGCCTTCACTCGGAGAACTGAACCCATGCAAGCCACACACACCCTGTCCGCCAAGAAGCGCGAGAAGCTCGGCTCGCGGTACGCCAGCCGCGTCCGCCAGGCCGGCGGCCTGCCCGCCGTCATGTACGGGCACGGCGCCGACCCGCTCGCCATCACCGTCGACGCCAAGGAGGCCGTCCGCTTCGTGAAGGCGGGCGAGAAGGTCTTCACCGTCAACCTGGAGGGCGCCGGCGCCCAGACCGTCCTCATCAAGGACATCCAGTTCGACTACCTCGGCGACACGATCATCCACCTGGACTTCGCCCGCGTGGACCTGGACGAGCTGGTCGAGGTGAGCGTGCCCGTGCGTCTGGTGGGCGAGGCCGAGGGCCTCAAGTCCGCCGGCGCCGTGCTGCTGCACCCGGTCAGCGAGCTGGACATCCGCTGCCGCGTGACCTCGATCCCCGAGCGCATCGAGGTGAACATCAGCGAGCTGAAGGTCGACGAGTCGATCCATGTCCGCGACCTGCCGCCGATGGACGGCGTCGAGTTCATGACGGACGAGGACTCGGTCCTGGCGACGATCCACATGAAGGTGGAGGAGCCGACCGCCGAGGCCGCCGCGACGACCGGCGAGGCCGCGGAGCCCGAGGTCCTCAGCGAGAAGAAGAAGGAAGGCGACGAGAAGGACAAGGACAAGGACAAGAAGTGAAGCTGATCGTGGGCCTGGGCAACCCTGGTTTCGAGTACGACAAGACCCGGCACAACGCCGGGTTCATGGCGGTCGACCGTCTGACGACGCGCCATGCGCGAAACGCCGTGCCCCGCGCCCGCTTCCAGTCCGTCGCCGTGGAGGCCAACCTCCCCGGCGCCGACGGGCCGGAGAAAGTCCTGCTCCTCAAGCCGATGACCTATATGAATCTTTCCGGCGGGCCGGTGGCCGAGGCCCTCCGCTTCTACAAGCTCGACCCGACGAAGGACCTGTTCGTGATCGTCGACGACATCGCCCTGCCCTGCGGCGCCATCCGCGTCCGGGCGGAGGGTTCGCCCGGCGGGCACAACGGGCTCATCGACATCGAGCGCAAGATCGGCACAAGCGCCTACCCGCGCTGCCGCGTCGGCATCGACGCGCCCGGCGTGGTCCCGCAGGCGAGCTATGTCACCGGCAAGTTCTCCCCCGAGCAGATCCCCCTGGTGACCGAGGCCCTCGAGCGCGCGGCCGACGCGGCGGAGGTCTTCGTGGCCAGAGGGGTGCAGGCCTCGATGAACCGTTTCAACACCAAAGCGGCCTCGCCGACCGAGGCGCCCGAGCGCCGTCCACCCGCGACGGACAACTGACCTCCAGAGACCATTCAACACTTGTCGCCCCGCGCCGTGACGCGGGGCAACCCCGAGACGAGAAAGGCGACGAACCCGATGCGCACCGAACGACACAACTACTACGAGGCGATGTTCCTGATCAGCCAGGCGACCGCGGCGGACATGAACGCGGCGACCGAGCACATCAAGGGCCTGCTGGACCGCTCCGGCGCCGAGATCGTGGCGCTGAAGAAGTGGGACGAGCGTCGCCTGGCCTTCGAGATCGGCGGCCAGAAGCGCGCCGTGTACCTCATCTGCTACTTCAAGATGCTGGCCACCAAGCTCGCGGACTTCGACCGCGACTGCAACCTTTCCGAGAAGATCATGCGGGTGCTGGTGACCAAGGCCGAGCACCTGACGATCGAGGAGATGCAGTCGGCGGACTCCCGCCAGGCGATGGCCGACGAGGCCGCGATCCGCGCCATGGGCGAGGACGCGGAGGATGTGGACATGGTGGAAGAGGAAGTCTGATCCTGCGTCGAACCCGTTGACGGGGCGCTCATCACCGAAGGAGGCACGACGATGGCCGGGAACTTCAACAAGGTCATGCTGATGGGGAACCTGACGCGCGATCCGGAGCTGCGCCACCTGCCCAGCGGCATGGCGGTCGCGAACATCGGGCTGGCGGTGAACCGCCGGTTCAAGGGCCAGGACGGCGAGAGCCGCGAGGAAACGACCTTCATCGACTGCGACGCCTGGGGCCGGACCGCCGAGGTCATGTGCCAGTACCTGGGCAAGGGCAAGCCGGTGTTCGTCGAGGGCCGGCTGCGCCTGGACGAGTGGCAGGACAAGGCCACCGGCGACAAGCGCAGCAAGCTCAAGGTGGTGATCGAGAACTTCCAGTTCCTCGACAGCCGCGACGGCGCCCAGGGCGGCGGACCCGGCGGCGGCTCCGGGAGCGGCGGCGGTCGTCGCCCGGCGGGCGCGCCCGCGGGACGCGGCGCCGGCTCCGCGGGCGGGGGCGGCGGCGGCTCGAACTACGAGCCGATGGGCGAGGAAGACATCCCGTTCTGAATGGACTTGTGACTCCACCGCCCGCGCGAGGCGCGACGGCGGACAACTCTGAACCGTTGGGGCCCCTGCGAGGGGCGTCCTAACTTTCGAACCGAAAGGACAGCGAAGATGCCGAACAATGTGCAGCTGCTTCTGACCGAGACCGTGGACAACCTGGGCATCGTGGGCGATGTCGTGAACGTCCGCACCGGCTACGCCCGGAACTACCTGCTGCCGAACAACATGGCCACCACGCCGACCGAGGAGAAGATCCAGGCGCTGGCGGCGAAGCGCGCCGAGGCCGAGCAGCACCAGCGCGAGCTGCGGTCGCAGCGCGAGGCGCTGATCACCAAGCTCGAGGGCGTGGAGATCACGCTCAAGCGCTCCTGCAACGATCAGGGCCAGCTCTACGGCGCGATCACGCAGCAGGACATTTCCGCGGCGCTGGCCGAGCTGGGGCACGGCGTGAAGCCTCGCGAGATCCGCATCGCGCAGACGATCAAGCGCGTCGGCACGGACCACATCACCGTGAAGGTGGCGGCGGACCTGGAGGCCGAGGTGACGCTGCATGTGGTGGCGGACCGCGAGCTGGAGGCCGACCGGCGCGGCCGGCACGAGGGCGAGCCCGGGGCCGAGGGCGAGGCCCAGCCCGAGCGCCCGCAGCGGCGCGAGCGCGGCCCGGCGCTGCCGGACGCGCTGGCGTTCGACGACGACGACAAGCCCCGCAAGAAGCGGCGCGGCCGCGACTGATCGAACGATCATGGATGGTCATTCAGGGCCCTGGCGCACGATGCGTCGGGGCCCTTTTTCGTGCCCTGCGCAGGCGTCAGCAGGCGCCGCCGAAGGCGGAGAGGAGGATGTTGAGGTCGGCGAAGTTCACGGCGCCGTCTTCGTTGATGTCTTCGGGGCCGGCGGGGGGCAGGCCGAAGGCGCCGAGCAGGGCGTTGAGGTCGGCGAAGTTCACGAGGCCGTCGGCGGTGACATCGGGTGCGCAGGGGTGTTCGTGGGCGCCGAGGTCCACGACGGGGCCGTCGCCGCCGAGCGCCGCGTCGGCGTCGATGATGCGCGGCAGGCCCGCGAGGTCGAGCGTGGCGCCTGCGGGGACGGAGGCGTTGATGCCGGCGTCGATCGCGGGCGAGCCGAAGCGGGGCAGGACCTGGTCGTCGATGGTGCCGACGAGGTTGTCGGGGCCGTCGGCGTCGCGGAAGAGCGGGTCGGCGGCGGTGGCGTCGCCGCCCATCGCGGTGGTCCAGCCCTGGATGATGCAGCGGTCGAGCGTGTAGGGGCCCTGCCCTGCGAGGACGGCGCCCGAGCCGCCGAAGAGCGACTGGTCGTTGTTGCCCCAGACGACCGTGTTGCTGAGGGTCGCGGCCTCGTCGGCGCCGACGAAGAATGTCGGCCAGGTGAGGAAGCCGAAACCGAAGCTGTTGTTGGCGATCGTGCAGTTGGTGATCTGCGCGACGGCGTCGAAGCCGACGAGGATGGCGCCGTTGTTGCCGACGAAGCGGGAGTTGGACACGACGGGGATGGACTCGAAGACGATGGCGCCGCCGTTGCCGCCGTCGAAGTAGATGGCGCCGCCGCCGTCGCCGGGCGCGGAGTTGTTGACGAAGTCGCAGCGGTCCAGGAACGCGGTTCCGCCGTTGAGGTAGCACGCGCCGCCGCCGCCGACGACCTCGTTGTCGAGAAAGACGCAGCCGACGGCGGTCACATGGCCGCCGCGCGAGAGGATGCCGCCGCCGGAGGGGGAGCTGATGACGCCGATGTTGCTGGTGAAGCGGCAGTCGGTGAAGGTGGCGACGCCGGGGATGGCGGCGGAGCTGTTGAAGCTGACGCGTCCGGCGTAGGCGCCGGCGCCCTGGCCGCAGTAGTTGGCGGTGAAGTCGCAGTTGGTGAAGGTGGCGACGGCCTGATCGGCGACGGCGGCGCCGGAGCCGGCGAAGTCGGCGCGGTTGGCGCGGAACACGCAGTCGATGAACTGCGGGCTGGAGTCGGTGGCGCAGACGCCGGCTCCGAGCCAACCGGCGTAGCCGTTCTCGATGACGCAGTCGCGGATCGTCGGGGCGCCGGCGCGGATGGAGATGTTGCCGCCGCTGCGCTCGAGCTGGGCGGCGCCGTTGTCGGCGTTGCCGGCGCGGATGGTGAGGCCGTCGAGGACGACGCCGTCGCCGCTGTCGATGCGGACGACATGGAAGCTGTTCTCGGCGGCGCCCGTCGGGAAGCCGTTGGCGGGCGGGCCGTCGTTGGCGTTGAGGTCGCCGGTGAGGATGGCGGTGTGGAGCGAGGGGTCGCGCTGGTCGGCGGAAGTCTCGCCGCCGGCGAAGCCGCCGAGGAGCGCGACGCCGGCCTGGGGCGCGAAGGATGCGGCGCGGGAACCGCCGGCGCCGGCTGGCGCGTAGACGCCGTCGGCGATCCAGATCTCATCGCCGGGCTGCGCGGCGGCGACCGCGGCGGCGAGGCCGAGGCGGCCCTGGAACGCGTCTGCCCATGTGGAGCCGTCGTTCGCGCCGGTGTTGAGCGACGCGTCCACGCGCAGGACGGCGGCGAGCGAGGCAGGCGCGGCCGATAACGCGAGCGCGAGGACGAACGAGGCCTGACGGCGGAGCGTGGGCATGTCGGATCTCTCCTTCGGTTCTCCGAGGGCACGGTAGGAGCGCGGCGGGGCGTGTTGTGGGAACGCGCGGTAGCGAGGTGGTATTCCGCACTTGTTTGTTAGGAGTTGAACGCAGAGGCCGCGGAGGGCGCAGAGATCGCGGAGGGTTCGGGCTGGTCCGGA
>CALKYH010000087.1 GCA_938003595.1 uncultured bacterium | reverse complement strand
CCATCGGCGACTGGCGCTACGACGACTTCTTCCACCACGGCGCCTTCTTCCTCCCGCACAACTTCAATTTCTTCGCCTCCTTCGGCCGTCCCCGCCCCGAGCCCACCACCGACCGCCGCGGCAACCGCTTCGACCACGGCACCCCCGACGGCTACCAGTTCTTCCTCGACATCGGCCCCGTCTCCACCCTCGACTCGGAGTATCTCAAGGGCGATGTCGAGTTCTGGACCACCGTCCTCCAGCACCCCAACGACGACGCCTTCTGGCGCGCCATGGACATCACCCCGCACCTGCGCAATGTCTCCCCCGCCGTCCTCACCGTCGGCGGCCTCTTCGACGCCGAGGACCTCTACGGCCCCCTGGCCATCTACCGCAGCGCCGAGCTGCTCAACCCCGGCTCGTACAACAAGCTCGTCATGGGCCCCTGGTCCCACGGCGGCTGGCACCGCGGCGACGGCGACCGCCTCGGCAATGTCTCCTTCGGCGCCAAGAACTCCCACTGGTTCCAGGACGAGGTCGAGTGGAAGTTCTTCGACCACTTCCTCAACGACGGCCCCGCCCCCGACCTCGCCGAGGCCACCATCTTCAACACCGGCGCCAACACCTGGCGCTTCTTCGACCAGTGGCCCCCCGCCGACCGCCAGATCCGCTCCCTCTACTTCACCGCCGACGAAGGCCTCTCATGGTCGGCGCCCGCCGGAGCCGAATCCGGGGCCGACTCCTTCGTCAGCGACCCCAACAAGCCCGTCCCCTACACCGAGACCATCACGACCGGCATGACCCGCGAGTACATGACCGACGACCAGCGCTTCGCCGGCCGCCGCCCCGATGTCCTCGTCTACCAGACCGAGCCCCTCGAAGAAGACCTCACCCTCGCCGGCCCCATCCTCGCCGACCTCTGGGTCTCCACCACCGGCCAGGACGCCGACTGGGTCGTCAAGCTCATCGATGTCTTCCCCGCCGACTTCCCCGAGAACGACTTCAAGAAGGACGGCATGCGCATGGGCGGCTACCAGATGATGGTCCGCTCCGAGGTCATCCGGGGCCGCTTCCGCGACGACTACGCCAACCCCTCGCCCTTCACGCCCAACACCCCCGCCCGCGTGGACCTCCCGCTGCAGGATGTCCTGCACACCTTCAAGAAGGGCCACCGCGTCATGGTCCAGGTCCAGAGCACCTGGTTCCCCCTCGTGGACCGCAACCCGCAGACCTGGGTGGACAACATCTTCTTCGCCAGCCCCGAGGACTTCCAGGCCCAGACCCACACCGTCCATCGCGCCCCCGGCATGGCCTCGCGACTCGAGGTCGGCGTCGTCGCCTTCCCTTCCGACGAGGCTGATCGCGCCGCCGCCGAGGCCAAGGCCGCCGCCAAGCAGGAGTGATCCATGGCCCGGATGGACTGCCTCCGCTGCAACACCGAGATGTCCTTCCAGGGCACGAAGAAGTTCCACGAGGGCACACGCCAGTGGGCCTTCTGGCTCGGCGACTTCGGCGAGCTCTTCGTGAACCGCCAGCACTTCGATGTCTATGTCTGCCCGCGCTGCGGCAAGGTCGAGCTCTTCCTCGACGGCCTCGGCGAGGAACTCCGCTCGCACTGAACCCGGAACGAACGCCGGCCGCTCATCAGAGCGGCCGGCGCGTCGAATCCTCAGTTGACGAGGCGATCGTCGATCAGGGCTTCTGACCCGGGATCAGGTTCTTCAGCCCCTCCGTCGCCTCCTCGATCTTCTTCGTGCCCTCCTCGAGCGCCTTGCCCGCGTCCTCCGCGGCCTTGCCCAGGTCCTCGGTGAGCTTCTGCACCTGCGCCGGCGCATCGCCCAGGACCTCTAGCCCCATCCCCGACAGGTCCGCCAGGCCCGTGAGCGAGCCCTTCAGGTCGCCCAGCAGCTCGGCGGGGATTGCCGTCCCGCCCTTCTCGATCGCCGCCGCCATCACCGCCTGCACGATGATGCCCGTCAGCTCGCCGAAGGTCACGCCCGAACCCGCCACGCCGTCGCCTGTCTTGCCGACATTCGTCAGCTTGATCTCGTCGATCGGGATCGTGATCGCCGCCATCTTCGCCAGCGCGGCGCCGGGGCCCGGCGCATCAAGCAGGTCGATCTTCACCGTCACATCGCGGATCGTCAGGTCCTGGATGACCAGCTTCTTCTCAGCGCCGCTCGGCTCCTTCGGCTTCGAGTCGCCGTCCGAGCCGCTGAGCTTCTTCAGGTTGTCAAGGATCACCTTGTAGTTCGACTGGCCGCCCTTCTTCTCCAGGTTGGCCGTGATCGTCTCGAACTTCAGCAGCGGCAGCTGGATGACCTCCTGGCTGAACGACTGCGGATCGAGCTGCACGGCGCCCTCGCCCAGCGTGAAGAAGTGCGGGTCCGTGAACCCCGTCGGGTTCGCGACCTCCAGCCCCCTCATCGAGAACTTGCCCGACAGCAGGCCCACCGACGCCGAGTCCAGCGTCGTCGGCACCCCCAGGGCGTAGGTCCCGCCCTTCTCGATCCCCGTCTTCACGATGCCGTTGATCGACATCACCACGATCACGACGCCCGCCACCAGCAACAGCACGACGCCGGCGAACAGCGCGATGAGCAGCTTCACAATGGTCTTCATGGAGTGAACCCCTCTGTGTTGAGTTTCAAGTGTCCCCGCAGTGTAGCGCGTCCGGCCCCGATGGCGCCCAACGCCCCGGCGCCGATCCCCGCCTCAGTTCTGCAGGATGTTGATCGTATAATTTTCCAGGCTCTCCTTCGTCCCGTTCGCCCCGTACCGCCGACGCAGCGTCAGCGAGGTCTCGCCGGGCGTCTTCGTGACGAACCGCACGATCAGCGTCCCCTTGCTGTCGTCGTCCATCACCAGCGTCCGACCCTGGTACCCCAGGTACAGCGAGTCGTACGAGTCGATGCTCCATTCCCGCCCCGCCAATCGGTCGAACGGCAGCCGGATCTCCAGTGTCTCCCCCAGCTTGATCAGCCGCGTGTTGAAGAACGCCGCCCCCGAAACCCCCGCCCCGCCGCCGCACCCGGTCGTCGCCCCGCCGACAGCCGCCAACCCGGCGACGCCCAGGGACATCGCGAGAACCCGGACGCAGAGTGATCGAGTGTGCATCGGAAGATTGGACCGGCGCCGCGCCCCCCCGTCAAATCCTCGCGCCCACAGCCCCGGCCTCGACGCCGTTTCCCGAGAAGATCTCCAGCAACGCCTCGCGCCGGTACTCGAAGATCCGCTCCAAGTCCGGCCGCACCAGCCACCGGTGCGTCAACAGGTCCAGCGGCGCCCGGTACTCCACCACATCCCGGCAGAGCGTCCCGCCGCCCCGCGCTTCGAAGGTGTGCGTATGCCGCCACAGCCGGTACGGCCCCCGCACCTGCTCATCGACGAACCGGTGGGGCGGGTCCCACCCCGTGATCCGCGTCCGCCAGCGCACCGGCGTCCCGCGGATCCGCAGCCGGTAGTCAATCAGCGTCCCTTCCCTCATCTCGATCGGCGGCGCCGTCACGATCCGGAACCGCAGCAGCGCCGGCGTGATCCGCTCCAGGTTCGCCGCGTCCGCGAAGAAGGGGAACACCTCCTCCGGCGGCCGGGGCAGAAACAGCTCGGTCTCCAGCGTGCGGACAGGCATGACGCCGTCTTCGCACGGCGCGGCTCGCCGGATGTGCCGCCAATAAAACGGGGCCCGCGCGGCCCTCGCCCAGGTCCTACTCCGGCGCCGCCGCGGGGCTCGAGAGATTGACGGTGTAGCTGGCCCCCGTCGACAGGTCCGTGAACTCCGCAGACTGCCACTGGAACGACACCAGCTCCGTGTGCGCATACGACCCGTCGCACCGCGCCCTGGCCTCCGGGGCGATCCCCAGGAACCTCACATCCGAGAAATCGATCTGGTAGTACGGCGCGCCCGCGCCGTTCCGGTACACGATCTTGAGCGACTGCAGCGCGCTGTTCATCGCGATCCGCTGCACGATCAGCGGCGAGTTCTGATCCTGCTCCTTGCGGAAGGTCGTCGGCACGGCCGTCAGCGCCCCGGGGGAGCCGCCCTGCTGGCTCACCGCTCGAGCCAGCCCGACCTCCACCTCGTACGCCGTCGAGTTGAACCCCGACAGATTCGACGAGACGATCTCGCAGACCCCTCGATCGATCCCCGGGATCGCTTCGCCGCAGTCGCCCCCGCCGCCCGAGCCCGCCGCGGCGAACACCTCGTCCAGCGTCCGCATCGTCGGCTGCACCGGCCCCGCCGGCGGCTGCAGGTCTCCCGCGACCGCGCCGACCGCCAGCGACAGAACACCGCCGCCCACGACCATCGCACCACGAACGATCCATCCAAGACGCGCCATGACGGGCTCCATTGCGGGGAAAAACAGCGACCGAACGACCGCCCGAGTATCCCCGATCCCGACCGGAACGCAAGGAAAATGCCCCACGCCCGGCGCCCGCTGCAGGCCCGCCCGCTCCGGCGCCGATGCTCAACACCATGCCCCAGTCTCCCGATCGCGCCGCCGCCCTCGCCGCCGCCCGCGCCCTGCCCAAGGCCTTCGTCCTGGGCTGCGCCAAGTCCGGCACCACATGGGCCCAGAACATCCTCGCCGCGCACCCCCAGGCCGCCGTCGCCGGCGAGGGCGCGTTCGCCTGGCGACTCGCGCCGCTCCTGGTCCAGGCGATCAAGCAGTTCAATGAGGGCCAGCGCGCCTGCGGCCAGCCCGACATCGCCACCATCGACGACCACGAGACCATCGACCTCATCCGCGCCGCCATCGAACTCCGCTGGGCGCGCTATGTCGAGGCAAGCCCAGCCTGGCGCGACGGCCAGCGCGACCGCCTCCGCGTCGTCATCGACAAGACCCCGCAGCACACCGTCGGCCTCCGCACCCTCGAGCTCGCGTGCCCCGGCGCCCGCTATATCCACATGGTCCGAGACCCGCGCGACGCCGCCGTGAGCGCATGGTTCCACTTCGGCCAGTCCGAGGGCAAGCCCTTCGAACAGTTCATCGCCCACTACATCGGCGTCGTCTGGCCCGCCAATATCGCCCAGGCGCGCCGCGACTCCGCCGCCATCGCCGACCGTTGGCTAGAGGTTCGCTACGAACAGCTCCTGGACGACGAGCGCCGCTGGGGACGCGCCATGCTCGAACACCTCAACCTCCAGGCCGACGACGAAACCCTCGCCCGCTGCCTCGACGCCGCCAGCTTCCGCGCCCGCTCCGGCGGGCGCGAGCGCGGCGACGAGGACCGCGACTCCTTCTACCGCCGGGGCGTCGCCGGCGACTGGCGCGAGCACATCGACCCCGACCTCGCCCGCCGCGCCTGCGAGCCCGTCGCCACCCTCATGACCGCCTGCGGGTACGCCCCCAACGCCGTCGGCGCCGGCCCCGCCAGGCCGCTCGCCTCGCCGCCCGCGGCGTAGAATCCCCCCGATGGGCCTCCGCCTGCTCGCCATCCTGCTCCTCCTGCTCGGCGGCGTCGCCCCCGCGCTGCAGGCCCGCGCCCGGACGCCGCTCCCCGTCGATGAACTCGCCGCCTGCTGCTGCGAGACCTTCTGCGCCGACTGCGGCTGCGTCATCGAGCAAGCGCCGGCCGCGCCGGAGCCCACGCCGACGCCGATGCCCGCCAATCGCGCCCACGACGAGCTGCTCCGCAGCCTCGCGCTGCCCGGCGCCCGAGTGATCGACTGCGCCTCGCTGCCCTGGCTCGACGCGCCGCCGCGGCCCCGCCCCGACGCGCTCGACCGCCCGCCTGTCGCCTTCCGAGGCGCCACGGCCCAGGCCGCGCTCTGCGTGCGAACGACCTAGCGAGCCCCCGCGCGCCAAATCCGCGCGCGCTCGAACACCGTCGTGCACACCAACCTCACAGTCACCGACGCCCGCCGGCGCCCCGCGCCGCGGCCCTCTGCCAATAGGAAATTCGCGCCATGCGCACCATCATCCGCACGCTCGCCATCGTCTCCTCCACCCTCCTGATCGCCTGCTCCAGCGGCCCCGAGCCCGCGGCGCAGTCCGAAACGCCCACCACGCCCCTCCCCGGCTCCACCGCCACGCTCGCGGTCCAGGGCCTGTCCTGCCCGCTGTGCGCGAGCAATGTCGACAAGCAGCTCCTCCGCGTCGCCGGCGTGGAGAAGGTCGATGTCGACCTCGGCGCCGGCATCGTCAAGGTCGCCTTCGACCCCGCCGCCGCGCCCAGCGCCGCGACGCTCCGCAAGGCCGTCGAAGACAGCGGATACACCCTCACCGCCGTCACCACGCCCTGAAGCCCTCCACAGCGCCCGCCTCAGGAGCGACCACAATGACCAGACACACACTCGCCGCGGCGATCGGCGCGCTCGCCCTCGCCGCGCCCGCCCTCGCCCAGGAAGCCATGTCCACCGAGGCCGCCACGCAGCCCAGCTCCGGCGCCTGGTACATCAAGGAGCAGCTCCGCTTCACACGCTTCACCGATGACCCCACCGGTCAGGACCGCGATGTGAACGAGCTCCGCTCCGTCACCTCCATCTACTACGGCATCGACACCGACATCGCGCTCGGCCTCATCCTCCCCCTCGTCTACCAGGACATCGATTCACCGCAGCCCGGCGTCTCCGAAGATGTCTTCGGCCTCGCCGACTTCACCCTCCGGCTCAAGTGGCGCTTCTGGCGCCACGACTCCGGCCCCATCGACACCGCGCGCCTCTCCCTCATCGCCGACCTCGAACTGCCCTCCGGCGACAACGACCTCTCCAGCAAGTCCGTCGACCCCGCCTTCATGCTCGCCTACACCATGATCCGAGGTCGGCACGGCCTCTCCGCCGACCTGGGCTTCACCTTCAACACCTCCGACGACGAGGAAGTCATCACCCCCGGCGACTCCAGCGCCGAGGCCCTCCGCTACGACGCCGCCTACCTCTTCCGAATGGCGCCCGAGCAGTACACCGCCGACACCCACGGCGCCTGGTACGCCGTCCTCGAACTCAACGGCCTCTACGAGACCAACGGGAACAACGAGCTGTTCATCTCCCCCGG
>CALKYH010000086.1 GCA_938003595.1 uncultured bacterium | reverse complement strand
CGAGGTGCTCGCCGACCAGGCCGACGATGTCGGTGGCCTCGAGGACCTTCTGGCGATCGTCGTTCTGTGCGCCCGCGCGGTTCACCCGTTCCAGCCCCGACCTTTCTCGCCCTCAGCTGCCGGCGCGATGCGCAACGCGATCGCCGCGCCAGCGTCGCCGCGGTGGGCGCGGCGATGGCGCATCCGACAGGTTCTCAACGGACAGCAGTCCGACAAAGAAGTCACGAGCGAACACGATCCCTACGGGGCGCACCGACCAGAGGCGCCCGAATCTAGGGCCTGCGGATCCCGGGGAAGAGTTGACCCCACGATGCGGCTGCGCACGGCGGCCTGGTTGGGGGTCCGGGGGCGGGCGGCAGGACCTGCAGGAACCCTACAACCGAAGCGGCGCGGGTCAACTGCGCGGCTGGAAAAATCGCTTCTGCCGACGCGCAAGGATCGACTCCGATGAGCGTGGGCGCGCACACTCGGTTGCGATTCCGCGCTGGTTTGGCGCCATCGTTGCTAGAGCGGGCGGCTCGCGCCTGGGGGCCGGGGCTACAGTGGGGGCCCATGCGGCACACGGTGGTCTACGAGGGTCGGGTGCAGGGCGTCGGCTTCCGCGCGACGGTCCGCGAGATCGCGCGCCGGCACGAGGTCGCCGGCTGGGTCCGCAACGAGCCCGACGGCTCCGTGCGCATGGAGGCCGAGGGTGAACCCGAGGAATTGACCCGCTTCCGCGCCGCCATCCGCGACACCATGAAGAGCTTCATCGCCCGCGAGCGCGAGCAGACGAGCGACGACGCCGGGACCTTCGAAGGATTCGAGGTCCGCCGATCACCGGGGTAGGCCCCCGCGCACCGACCTGAGAGAGACGAACGCCGCCATGCTGATCCTGTTCGACATCGACGCCACGCTGCTGACCACCACCCGCGCCGGGCTCTACGCCATGGCCGACGCCGGCAAGCGTCTGCACGGCGAGAGCTTCGACCTCGGGCAGGTGGAGTTCGCCGGGTGCCTGGACCCGGTGATCCTCACGGACGCGCTGCGGCGGAACGGGCACGAGCCGACGCCCGAGCGGCTGCTGGCGATCCGGCAGGAGTACATCCGCTGCATCGATATCCGCCTGCGCCAGCCGGGTTTGGCGAAGACCTGCCCAGGCGTTCCCGAGCTTGTGGACGCGCTGGAAACGGCCCCTGGCGTGACGCTGGGCCTGCTGACGGGCAACTTCCCGGAGTCCGGGATGCGCAAGCTGGAGGCCGCGGGCCTGGACCCGGGGCGATTCCCTGTGCGGGCCTGGGGAGACGATTCGCCTCACGAGTCGCCCCTGCGCGACCACTTGCCCCCGGTGGCGATGCGCCGGTACCACGAGCATCACGGCCGGCCGATCACGGGTGAGCGGGTCGTGGTGATCGGCGACACACCCCACGATGTCCGGTGCGCGAAGGTGAACGGCTGCCGCGTGCTGGGGGTGGGCACGGGGCTGTTCCCGGCGGAGCGGTTGCTGGCCGAGGGGGCGGACCACGCAACGCCGACGCTGGAGGACACCGAGTCGATGGTGCGCTGGCTGCTGTCGAGCCCACCGTCGGCGGTGGTGGCCTGAGCCGGACTTAGCGCGGGTCGGCGCCGGCGATGAGGTCGAGGAACGAGGCCTTGCGGGCGTCGGACCAGCGGGCCCATTCGCCGGCGCAGCGGTCGGAGCAGAAGCCGATGGAGTGGCCCTTGTGCTGGGCCAGTTGGCCGGGGGCGGGGTCGTCGGCGATGGCCTGGTCCGGGTGGACGGGGCAGGTCAGGTTCTCCACCTTCGCGGCCGCGGGTTCGGGATGCGGAGCCGCCATGGCGATGGGCGGTGATTGTTCAGGGTTTTCCTGGTCACAGGCGACCGGCAGGGCCGAGAACAGGGCCGCGGATATCAGCGTAAGTGATGTTTTGGAAAGAGTTTGCGTTCTATCGCGTTTGTAGGGGCCCATGGAAGAAAGATCGGCGGTTCCGGGGGCGGACTTGTCCACGGATCCGCGGGGCCCTCCTAAGATCGCTCATAGGGATGGGGATCCCAATTCGCACCGTTCGCCCACCGGAGGTTCGCCCCGCATGGACACGATCTACAGGGCCTTGTGCTCCGGCTTCTACATCAACCAGAAGCTCACCACGAAGATGAATCTCCCGCTGAAGCGGGAAACTGTTCTGGATCTGTTCGAGCGTGTCCGCAAGGAGCGGCCGCGCCTGGAGCGGCTCCGGAGGTACCAGGGCGAGATCGCCCTGGAGTCGCCCATCAAGGGCGGCGAGCAGGAGTGGGTGGCCCTTCGCCGGACCAGCGTCCGGACGGGGATCGTCGATCCGCCGTCGGTGGCGGACGGCCTGCGCCTGCACCGGCTGCTGCTGGAGCTGGCCCCCTTCTACCTGTCGATCAACCCGCTGGATGTCGCCGGGCTGGAGCTGACCTACGGCTTCGACCTGGACGCCTCGGGCAACCACAACGCCATCGTCCGCGACGCGCTCATGAAGAACACGCCGCTGGCGAACGCGATCGACAGCGACGCCTGGGCGCCGCTGGATATTCAGCCGTACATCGGCATCGCGCTCAACGAGCGCTGCGACCTGCAGGCGTGGATCGAGGTGAAGACCCGGACCACGGCGCGCGAGGTGCGGACGGACCGGTTCCGCGAGGAGCCGATCACCGTGTGCCTGACGGTGCGCAAGGTCGGGTCGCTGACGGACATCAAGGAGTTGCCGGTGGTGTTCGACACGCTGACGGCCAACGCCGAGCGGCTGGTGAACGACCGCGTGGTGCCGCACCTGATCCAGCCGCTGCGTCAGGCGATCGCCTCGGCGAACCGCTGAACCGGCGGCGTGACGAGATCACTCCTGCGAGGGCGCCGGGCCCTGCTGCTGCGGGCTTTGCTCGCGTGGCGGGCCATCGGGGCGCGGTCCGCGCGGACCGCCGCGATGGCCTCCGCCTCCTCCGCCACCGCCGGGTCCGCGCCCGCCGCCGCCACCGCCGCCTCGGGGTCCGCCGCGACCACCGCCGCCGCCGGGTCCGCGCGGGGGCGGGCGACGGGGCATGCTGGCGCGGGCGATGATCTCGCGGGCCTGTTCTTCGGTGAGGGCGCCGTGCTCGCGTTCATTGAAGAGCAGATCACCGATGATGGGGTCGACATCGTCGCGGACCTGCTTGGCGCCGAGCTTCTTGTACTGCTTGGTCATCCGGATGCGTTCGATCTCCTTGCCGAACTTCATCTTGATGATGTAGACGCGTCCCTTGCCGGGGTTGTCCTCGGACTCGATCCAGCTGAAGCCGGACTTGGCGCCGATAGCGGGATGGATGACGAAGGACTTGAGCGGGCGCGAAGGCGCCGCGGGGACCTCGGCCGGCGACTCCGTGTTGGGCTCGGGCTGCTCGGTCATGGCGCTGAATCCTAGCGGTTGCGGGAGGCGGCGAGCAGCGTGGATCGCTGTGGGAAGCCGTCGCGCCGGAGGGCGGGCGCGGCGAACGGGGGGCGCATCCTAGACATTCCGTGTGCGGAGCCGCAACACCGCGGGCAGAAGCAGGGTTGTGGCGGCCCAGACGAGGGCGAGGCCGGCGGTCATGACGAAGCCGAGCGAGCGGATGCCCCGGTGCTCGGCGGTCATCATGGCGGCGAAGCCGATGAGCGTGGTGGCGAGCGTCATGGTGATGGCCCGCCCGGCGCCGCCGGCGAGGCCCGCGGGTCGGTCGGCGGGCTGCTGGCGCCAGCGGTGGACGGCGTGGACGCCCGCGGTGACGCCCAGGCCCAGCAGCAGCGGGGCGACGATGGTGTTGGCGAAGTTCAGGGCAAGCCCGATCGCGCCCATGAGGCCCAGCAGCGCGACGATCGCCGCGACCACCGGCGACATGGCGCTGGCGACATCGCTGGGGCGGCGGAAATCCAGGAGCAGGAGCAGGACGATGGCGGCGCCGGCGTAGAGCGCGGCGTTGATGTTCGCGGCGCGGATGACCTTGGCGGACTCGAAGATCTGCACGGTGGGGCCGGTGGCGCGGGGCGCAACGGAGTAGACCGCCTGCACGAAGGGGCCGAGCCGAGAGGCGTCCAGCACGCTGACGCCGGCGTCCGAGGCGCGGGGGTAGACCCGCAGCAGCAGCGAGCCGTCCACGCCGACGAACTGGTCGCGCAGCGCGGGCGGGAGGTCCGAAGCGAGCGCGGGCTGCGCAGCGCGGATGATGGCGGCGCGCTGCGCGAGCATGCGGCGGTCGGTCTGGTAGATGCGCTCGGCGCGCGCGGCCTGGTCGTCGGTCAGCGCGGCGTCCGCCTCCGCGGCGGCGCGGAGCGCGTCGCCCTCGAACGACGCGGCGATGGTCGACGCGGCGTCGCGGAAGTCGAGGGGGGGCGTTTCCTGGAAGTCGATCGCGGGGATCGCGGCGAGCGCGGCCTGCTTGGCGGCGAGGTCGGCGGGGAAGAGCATGCCCGCGGCGCCGACATCGGCGACCTCGGGCAGGGCGCGGAGTCTGGCCGTGAGGTCGCGGGCCTCGTCGGCGTCGCGGGCGATCACGATGGCGTGCCAGGCGCTGCGCTCGTCGTCCGCCGCGATGCGCCGCTCCCAGACGACGCTCTCGACATTGTCGGGGAGCATCTTCAGGAGGTCGGTGTCGTAGCGGACCTTGGTGGCGAGGTATCCGGCGCCGCCGAGGAGGACGAGCCACGCGCTCAGGACGATCGGGGCGCGGGCGTCCACCCAGTTGAGCTTGCCGCGCATGTAGGGGCGGGAGACGCCGCCCTCGCGCCCGCGCAGTCGGCGTTCGGGGTGGGGCAGCAGCATGAGCATGGCGGGGAAGGCCGAGAGGGAGACCAGGGTGCAGATGACGATGCCGCCCGCGGCGATGATCCCGAGCTCGGCGATGCCGGCGAACTCGGTGAGGCCGGTGGCGCCGAACGCCGCGGCGGTGGTGAGCGTGCCGGTGAGGATGCCCGGCCCGGCGGAGCGGAAGGCGTCCTCGATGGCGGGGCCCATGTGGTCGTGGTCGGGGTGGACGACCTCGAGGCGCGAGATGAGGTGGATCGCCATGTCGGAGCCGAGGCCGACGAGGATGATCATGAAGACGATGCTGAGGACCTGGAGGTGCCCGACGGAGAGCGCGGCCCACGCGAAGGAGCAGCACAGCCCCAGCAGCAGCGAGGCGAGGATCATCAGGGGCACGGAGACGCCCCGATAGACGAGCACGGCGAGCAGCGCGATCGCCGCCATGCCGATCGCCGAGGCGCGGGTGGAGTCCACCATCGACTGGCGTGTTTCGTCGGACTCGAGCACGGGCACGCCGGTGACGCCGGCCTCGATGGCGGCGAAGCGCGGCTCGGCGCGGAGCGCCGCGATGTGCTTGCGCAGGGCGCGGATCTGCCGGCCGTTGGCGACGACGCCGGGCGCGGCGTCGGGCTTGTCCACGAGCGTCGCGAAGACGAAGGCGAACCGGCCGCTGGGCGTGACGAAGCGCTGGGTCGCGGGGATGGGGGGCAGCACGCTGTCGCGCTCGCCCGTGCCGGCGGCGGCGATCGCTTCGAGCAGCTGCCGGAAGTCCTCCCGGTCGGCTTCGGTCATGCGGCCTTTGCCGAGCGCGGAGAGCGCGAGCAGGTGGCCCAGCGAGGGCGAGCCGAGCAGGGGCCCGGCGCGCTGGAGGTCGGCGACGACGGACTGCACGCGCTCGAGCGGCTCGCCCAGCAGCAGGCCCACGGGCGCCTGCTCGGTGGGGAATCCGGCGAGGACCTCGGCGAAGCGGGCGTCGTGTTCGAGCGACTCCGCGAGGGCGTCGATGAACTGGTTGACGACAGGATCGAACGGATCGCCGCCGGTGTCGATGACGACGACGGCGTCGTCCCAGCGGGGGAAGAGGCGCTGGAACTCGGCGTAGCGCTGCTGCCAGTCCAGCTCGGGGTCCACGAGTCGGCTGCGGTCGGCCATGAAGCCGAGGTTGAACGCGGCGTAGAGCGCCGAGAGCGCGGCGATAAGCACGCACAGCGCGAGCGTGAGTCGCGGGCGGCGCGTGACGAGCCGGGCCCAGGCGGTGAGCAACTGATCGCGGCGACGGTGCATCGCCTCGGTGGAGATCATGGGCGGATGGTAGGGATTCGGCGGAGAGCGGCGCGTCCGGTGGCGGCGCATGAAAAAGGGCCCATGTCGGGCCCTTGGTGAAGCGGGGGGGAGCGCGATCAGCGCCGGCGGCGGGCCGCGGCCAGGAGGCCGAGCAGGCCGAGCGAGGCGGCGCCGGGCGCGGGGACCTCGAGGAAGTAGTTGGCGTAGATGTACTCGCCGAGCATCTGACCGGCGAGCTGGCCCTCGATGTTGCTGAAGTCGTAGTGGATGCCGCCGTAGATGCGGGACAGGCCCGCCTCGTTCGCGGCGTCGTCGAGCGAGGTGAAGCTGCGGGTGATGCCCAGCGCCTCGTCGGTGACGGTGAACGAGTGGCTGTCCGTGCCGGTGACGAGCTGGAGGATGGTCGCGGCGGCGCGGGAGAAGGTGGAGTGACCCGAGACATACTCGGGGAACGGCGGCGTGGGCAGCAGGGGCAGCCAGGTGAGGTCGGCCTCGGTGCCGTCGTTGCCGTCGGTGTCGGCCAGCTGGATGGCGGTGATCGGACGCCAGAGGTCGTACTCGTACTTCATGTCCCAGGCGACGATCGCGGCGTCGGCGA
>CALKYH010000085.1 GCA_938003595.1 uncultured bacterium | reverse complement strand
ATGCTGGCGTTCGCGACCGCGGCGCCGGAGTATCAGCTGACCTGAAGCGCCGATTGGGAGCCACCGCCATGGACCTGCACAACGCCGACGCCTTCACACGACGGGCCTTCCTCGCGCGGGGGATGGTGATGGCGTCCGCGGCGATGACCGTGCCGTGGTTCCTGGACCGCTCCGCGATGGCGCTGGCGGCGCCGCTGGGCGCGGGGACCTCGCTGCCGGGTGTGGATCAGGACCGGATCCTGGTGGTGGTGCAGCTGGGCGGGGGCAACGACGGGCTGAACACGGTGATCCCGCTGGGGGACTCGGCGTACTACGCGGCGCGCCCGGGCATCGCGATCCGCGAGGCCGAGGCGCTGAAGCTGGGCGGGCGCGCGGGCGTGGGCCTGCACCCGGCGCTGACCGGGCTGAAGGACCTGCACGACGAGGGGCTGCTGAGCGTGGTGCAGGGCGTGGGGTACCCGAACCCGAACCGCTCGCACTTCGTGTCCATGGACATCTGGCAGACGGCCGACGCCAGCGCCACCGGCGACGGCTGGTTGGGGCGGTACTTCGACAACGAGTGCGCGGGCTCGCCGGACTGCGGCGGGATCGCGATCGGGCGCACGGCGCCGCTGGCGATGGAGGGGCGGAAGGTCAAGCCCGTGGCGTTCGAGACGGCGGACCTGTTCCGCTGGACCGGCGAGGACCTGCACGAGGCGATGGCCGAGCCCTACCAGGACCTGACGCGCGGCGCTCCGCCGGCGGACGACAGCAGCCTGGCGTTCCTGACGCGGACGGCGATGGATGCGCAGGTGTCGAGCGAGATGATCCGGCGCGCGGTGAGCGCGACGCCGCTGGTGAACTATCCGCGGACCGACCTGGGCCGGCAGTTGTCGATGATCGGCGCGATGATCCGCGCGGGGATGCGGACGCGGGTGTACTACGCGAGCATGTCGGGCTTCGACACGCACTCGGGTCAGGGCGGCGCGCAGGGCCGGCACGCGCAGCTGCTGGGGCAGTTCGGCGGCGCGGTGAAGGCGTTCTACGAGGATCTGCGCGCGCAGGGCAACGACACGCGCGTGCTCACGATGTCGTTCAGCGAGTTCGGCCGGCGCGTGGGGCAGAACGCGAGCAACGGCACGGACCATGGCGCCGCGGCGCCGATGTTCCTGATGGGCCCGATGGTCCGCGCGGGCGTGGCCAACCCGCACCCGTCGCTGAAGGACCTGGAGGACGGGGACCTGAAGTACACGGTGGATTTCCGCAGCGTGTACAGCGCGGCGCTGGGGGACTGGATGGGGGCGAACGCCTCGGCCGTGCTGGGCGGGGCGCATCGGCCGGCGCGGGTGATCCAGACCAAGGGCTGAGCCGCGGGAAGGGGCGTCTGTCGGGGTTTGCCCTGAGAATAACAGATCTATTTATCCACATTTTGTCCGCCCCTGGGCGGGAGTTGTCGTGAACCTTGCCGATCCTATATTGGATAAAAGAGTCCTCAATATGTGCAAGGAGAACCAACATGACGACTCGAACCACACGCATCGTTGCTGCGGGCGCTGTGCTCGCGGCCGGAACGGCGGCCATCGCGCAGACTCAGGGATCGTGGAGCTCGGCCTCAGCCGACCCGGACCAGGTCCGGGCGATCGTCGCGGAGATGATGTCGGATGTGCAGACCCGGTCGAGCCTGCTGCAGTCCGGCGCGACGGCGGGGCATGACGGCAAATTTTTCCTCGCCTCGGCGGACGGGAATTTCCGGCTGAACATCGGCGGCCAGTTGATCACGCGCTACATGGTCACCAGCGCCGACGGCGCCGGTCCGGGCAACGACGACCTGGCGCTGGGCTTCGAGATCCCGCGGGCCGCGCTGGAGTTCTCCGGCAACATCTTCGAGCCCTCGACCTTCTACCGGATCTCGACCAATTTCGGCACGAGCGCGAGCTGGGGCACGCTGGAGGACGCCTACTTCGGCCACCAGTTCGAGGGCGGGCTCATCCTGATCGGCGGCCAGCTGAAGATGCCGGTGCTGTGGGAGGATGTGCTGACCAACAAGTACTCGCTGGCGGTCGATCAGTCGGTGGTGAACGCGGTCTTCGCGCAGGGCTACAGCCAGGGCGTCTGGGCGCATTATCAGGCCGACTGGTGGCGTATGTGGGCGGGCTTCGACGACGGCGTGCGCAGCGGCAACAGCGACTTCAACGCGCCGAACGAGGCGGACTACGGCCTCACCACGCGCTGGGAGGTGAAGTTCGCCGGCGACTGGGGGCAGTTCGACGAGTTCTCCTCGCCCCGCGGCTCGGACCTGGGCTCGAAGCTGGGCGTCGCGGTGCACTTCCAGGGCGGCCCCGACCAGCCCGGCAGCGCCGACGCGAATGTCCTCGCGTACACGGCCGACCTGATGTTCGAGGGCGACGGGTGGAACCTCTTCGCCTACGGCGTGGGCCTGTATGTGGATCCAACCAACAACACGCCCGACACCAACGACTTCGGCTTCCTGGTGCAGGGCGGCGTGTTCCTCGGCGACAAGGTCGAACTGTTCGGGCGGTACGATGTCGTGCTTCCGGATCAGGACCGCGCCAACAACGATCCGTTCAACACCATCACGGCGGGCGTGAACTGGTATCTGCACGGCCAGGCCGCGAAGTTCACGCTGGACTTCGTCTGGTACCTGGATCCGACCACCACGAACGACCTCGTGCAGGCGGTGGCGACGGGCGCGGCCAACCCGGACGCGGCCTCGAGCATGGGCCTGCTGCCGACGACGGACTCCAACGAGTTCTCGGTGCGGGCGCAGTTCCAGATTCTGTTCTGACTCGGCTCGATCCGATCCCGACGGCTGGGGCGGCGCCCGCGCGACGATGCGTCAGCGGGCGCCGCTTTCTTTCTTGAAGATGAGCAGGTAGTTGAAGCCGCGCAGGAAGAAGTTCTCCTCCTCGGCCGCCTTGTGCCAGTTGCCCTTGCGGAGCTTGGCGTTCTGGCGGACGACGGCGACAATGTCCACGGGCTTGAACTGCCGGCGGGCGATCGAGAAGAGCTCGAAGCCGATGGGCATGAACGACGCCGCGGGGGCGCGGCGTTTCTTGAACGAGTCGCTCACATAGATCGCGAAGTACCGGCGGTCGCGCAGGACGCGGTGGGCCTCGGCGATGGCGCCTTCCATGGCCTTGTAGTACTCCTCGCCGTCGCGCCCGCCTTCCCGCGCGGGCGGGGCGCCGGCGTCGAGGCGGCCGATGCAGGCGGGGTCGTCGGAGTAGTCGATGTGGGTGGAGTACGGCGGGTCCATGAAGACGAAATCGACCTTGCCGGGCTCCATGGGGAGTTTGCGGGCGTCGGCGCGGAAGATGTCGGGGCGCGTGGGGGCGAGGTCGTAGCCGAGGGCGCGGCGGCCCAGGTCGCGCGCGACATCGAGCGTGGTGCCCGAGCCGCAGAACGGATCGACGACCAGGTCGCCCTCGCGCGTGTAGCGCTGGAGCAGCTGCCAGATGACCCACGACGGCGTGGCGCCGGCGTAGTCCTTGTCGCCCTGCTGGCCATCGCCGTAATGCTGGCTGGGGTACTCCCAGAGCGTGGTGGTGAAGATGCGCAGCGGCGGTTTGGCGTCGGCGCGCGGGCGCGGAGCGCGGCCGCCGGGGCGCTGGGGCTTCACGGCGCGGCCTCGGCGAGCGCCTCGGTCAGCGCCTGGCCGACCTGGCGCCGGGCGTCGGCGAGGTCGGCCTTGATCTTGGCGCCGGAGGCGTGCACATGGCCGCCGCCGCCGAAGCGGCGCGCGACGAGGTTCACATCGATCAATCGCTCGGCGCCGGGCACGCCGAGGATCGGCGGCTTGCTGCGGAGGCTGACCTTGGTGACGCCGGGCTCGGCCTCGGTCAGGACGGCGACGGCGCGCACGCTGGCGACGGCCTGGGGCAGATCGGTCAGGCCGCCGGCGTCGTCGAGGTCGGCGCCGGCGGCGGCGAGGTCGGCGAGGGAGACGCTCATCACGGCGACGCGCCCGTCGGCGATCAGCTCGAGCGACTCGAGCGCCTTGCCGACAATGCGCAGGCGCGCGGGGCGGTCGCTCTGCTCGGAGATGGCGAGCACGCGGCTGTGGTCGGCGCCGGCGTCCATGAGGTCGGCCGCGAGGCGGAGCGTGACGGGGCGGGTGTTGGAGTAGCGGAACCAGCCGGTGTCGGTGGCGAGGCCGAGGTACAGCGGCTCGGCGATGGCCGGGGGCAGCTTCGCGGCGCTGGCGACGCCCAGGAGGCGCTGGACGAGGGGAGCGATGATCTCGCACGCGGCGGCGGCGGCGGTGACGATGCAGCGCCGGTCGGCGATCTCGGCGTTGCCGCTGGGGTGGTGATCGACGACGACGGCGCGGGCGGCGAGCGGCTCCAGCCACGAGCGGGCGTCGGCGACCTGCGCCCAGGAGCCGGTGTCCACGATGGCGACGGCGGCGGGGTCGCGGGTGACGGCGTTGTTGCGGAGCGTGTTGGCCGCGGCCTCGCCGGGGGGGAGACGGACGACGGGCGTGTCGGCGAGGAATGGATCGAAGC
Organism: uncultured bacterium; assembly: GCA_938003595.1. Lineage (GTDB taxonomy): Bacteria > Planctomycetota > Phycisphaerae > Phycisphaerales > UBA1924 > JACVCK01. Next base: position 8,060 of record CALKYH010000085.1, on the reverse strand, counting down.
GGCCGAACCAGGGGGCGGGGAAGACGCCGGCGGCGTCGGCGCCGACGGCGCGGAGCGCGCGGACGAGGGCGAGCGTGGAGCCGATGGCGTCGCCGTCGGGCTTGGCGTGGGTGAGCACGGCGACGGGGCCGCGGCGAGGGAGGAACAAAGCGACCTCGTCGATGGTCGCGTTGGAAACCCACTGATCGGGCCTGGATTCGCTCACGCGAGGGCCTCCGTTGGCGCGGTTCGGTCGGCGACGGCGTGCAGCGCGCGCCGGAGGTCGTCCTGCATCTGGCGGATCAGCGGCTCCATGCCGTCGAAGCGGATCTGGTCGCGCAGCCAGGCGTGGAACTCGAGGCGGATGGACCAGCCGTATTCATCGGCGGCGCTGCGCGGGCCGGGCCAGCCGATCAGGTGCGCCTCGGTGCGCTTCGTGACGCCGTTGAAGGTCGGGTTCGTGCCGACGCTGATGGCGGCGGGCCAGCGGGCGCCGTCGGCGAGCTCGGCGACGCCGGCGTACACGCCGTCGCCGGGCGCGAGGCAGGGCGAGTCGAGGTTCGCGGTGCGCATATTGAGCAGGCGCCCGCGCTGATCGCCCCGGACGACCGTGCCGGTCATCGTGTGGGCGCGCCCGAGTGCGTTGGCGGCGTCCTCGACTCGGCCGTGGTCGAGCAGCCAGCGGATCAGCGTGCTGGAGGCGGGCGCCTCGGTGAGGTCGGCGAGGGTGAAGGTCTGCTCCTCCACGCGCACGACGCGGAAGCCGTGCTCGCGCCCGAGGGCCTCGAGGACGGCCATGTCGCCGGCGCGGCCCTTGCCGAATCGGAAGTCGGCGCCCTCGACGACGGCGCCTGGGCGGTATCGGTCGACGATCGTGTGGACGAACGCGGCGGGCTCGAGGTTGAGCAGCTCGGGCGTGGGCTGCAGGTGCACGACATCGTCGGCGCCGGCGCTGCGCAGGAGGCGGTCGCGCTCCTGAAGCGTGGTGAGCGCCGCGGGCGCGCGGGCGGGGTCCAGCGCGGTGAGGGGGTGCGGGAAGAAGACGAGGGCCACGACGCGCCCGCCGGGGCCGGCGGCCTCGCGGGCGCGCGCGAGCAGGGCTCGATGGCCGGCGTGGACGCCGTCGAAGTTGCCGATGGTCAGCGCTGTGAGGGGGCTTGTGGCCGCCATGAGGGGTCACGGTAGACCGTTCCCGGCGGGCCCGCCAACGACGCCGACGGAACGGGGCCGCGCGGTACGCTGGGCGGCATGAGCGATCGGCTGCTGACATCGGCGCTGGCGGGGCGGAGGGCGCTGCTGGTGGTCGCGGCGAAGCTGGAGGCCGAGGCGGTGGCGCGGGCGTTCGGGGTGGGCCCCGAGCGCGCCCCCGGCGAGTGGGCCGCGGCGCTGCGGCTGGACGAGCGGCTGAGCCTGCTGACCTGCGGCATCGGGAAGGCCAACGCGGCGGGCGCGACGGCGGCGGCGCTGGCCTGCGCGGCGGGCGAATACTCGGCGGTGTTGAACCTGGGCGTGTGCGGATCGCTGCCGGGGCCGGATGGGATGTCGCCGCCGGGGACGGCGGTGGCGGCGAGCGCGTCGGCGTTCGCGGACGAGGGTCTGCTGGAGCCGGCGGGGTTCAAGGATGTGGCGGAGATGGGGTTCGGGCCGTTGTCGGACCTGCCGGGCGGGGGCGTGTCGATTCCCACGGACGGCGCGCTGCGCGCGGCGCTGGCGGCGATCAGCGATCGGGAGGGCGTGGTCGCGACGGTCTCGACCTGCTCGGGGACCGATGCGCTGGCGGCGGAGGTGCGGCAGCGCAGCGGCGCGATCGTGGAGGCGATGGAGGGCGCGGCGATCGGGCTGGTGTGCGCGCGGTTCGGCGTGGCGTTCGCGGAGTGGCGCGTGGTCAGCAACACCACGGGCGACCGGGCGGGCCAGCGCTGGGACATCCACGGAGCGCTGACGCGGCTGGGCGCGGGCGCGGCGCGGCTGTAGGCCTTAGTTGGTGAGCGGAGCGTTCAGCCGGTCCACGGCCTCGGCCAGTTGGGACGCGGACTGGATGCGCCCGTCGCGGACATCGGCGATGATCTGGTCGAGGAGCATGGCGCGGCCATCGAGCTTGCCGAGCGTGCCCCCGAGGGCGCCGAGCATGACGCCGATGCGGTTCGCGGGCCAGGGCTCGTCGCCGTCGCAGAGGATCAGGAGCCAGTCGCCCTGATTGTCCTTGAACACGATCGGCGCGCCGATGGGCTGGCCGTCGGCGAGGTTGGCCATCACATAGGCCTTGCCGCCGTCGCGCCGGACTTCCTCGAAGTGATCGGCCTCGAACATCTCGGCGAGGCCGTTGCCCAGGTCGACATCGAAGCTCTCGGCGGCGCGGGACGCGGCGTCGGCGCCGGCGTCGCCGAACTTCTCCCGGGCGAGGTCCATGAGCATGGAGTGGCGGGCGAGCTGCATGAGCGTCGGGCCGACGAGTGCGGAAGCGGCGCTCTGCGAGGGATCGATCCAGGCGTCCATGTAGGACAGGTTGGTCTCGCGACCGGCGAGTTCGCGGATGCTCGCGGCGGCGCCGGCGGGGTCGCTGCGGGTGAGCGTGACCGGGCCCTTGGGCTTGGGCGCGGGCGCGGCGGCGGCGGGGGTCGCTTCGGCCGTCTCCGCCTTCTTCTCGGAGCGATCGCATCCGACGAGGCAGAGGGAGGTCAGGGCCAGGATGGTGCAGGTTCGTCGCATGTCGTCGCCCTCGAGGGGGAAGAGGCGGCCGGCGCCGCGGTGGTGGAGTCAGGCGTCATCTTCGAGCGAACGGAAGAGGTCTTCAAGTCGCTCGATGACCTCGGGAGGATCGTTCTGGAGGGCGTCGCGGAGCTGCCTGCGGGCCTCGTCGAGCGAGATGGGAGGATCGTAGAACATCGCCTTCTTGCCCTCGGCGGGCTTGGCGCTGACATCGGCGCGGCCCTTGCGGGCGGTGTCGGCCTTGGCGAGTTTGGCGGAGACCTTGGGCCTCAGCAGGAGGGTTCGCTCAGTCCCGCGGAACTCCAGCCTGGCGGCGTCCTTGCTGATCTCGAGGATGGTCCAGTCCTGGATCATGTCGCCGACGCCCGCGACGGTCAGGTCCTGATCGGGGCCTCGACCGGGCTCGTCGAACATGGCGCGCCAGTCGTCGCCGACGCGGAAGACGCCGACGAACGAGACCTTGTCGAGCGCCTCGTTGGCGGTCTTGAGGGAGGTGTCGTCCACGACGACGGCCTCGGTCTCCGCGACGATCGGGGCCCAGTCCTCGCGCGTGGGGGCGAAGAGGTTGTAACTCGCAATCACGGCGACCTGCGCGGGGTCCGCCGACGGGCGCTCGAGTGGGCGCAGCTCCAGCGGCTCGGCGGGCGGGGGCGGCGGGACATCCATGGCGACGGGCGGGATCGGCGACCAGCGCACCACCGCCGCGAGCGCCAGCGGGATGAGCGCGACCGACGCGAGCGCGATCTGCCAGAAGCCGGCGCGCCGCCAGATCGGCTGGGCGAATTCGCTCAGATCGAACGAGGTGCGGCGTGTTGCGGCGCGACGCTCAGCCACCGGCGGCCTCCAGACACGCGTAGACGGTCATTTCCGCCTGCACGCCGGGCAGGGCGCGGTAGGCCTGGCGGGTGAAGGTGATGTTGCCGATGCGGAGCCACGGGGCGCCGCCGCTTTCGAGCGAGGAGAGGGCGTTGGCCAGGTCCTCCATGCGGTCGGCCTGGAGCTTGAGGTTGACCACGACCAGCTCCGCCGGGGGCGAGACGGGCAGCGCCTCGCTGCGGACGGAGCGCTCGATGCTCGCGACGCGGACGCCGGCTTCCTCGCAGCGGCTGCGGAGCGCGTCGAGCAGGGCGGCGGAGGCGGCGTCGAGGGTTCGCCCGCCGATGCGGAGGTCGCGCCGGTCGCGCCACCAGTTCGTGAGGGCGAGATTGCGGGAGTCTTCCGCGGGGGCCTGGGCCGCGAGCGCCGCCTGGCGCTCGACGAGGCCTCGCTGGGGCCCGGTCTGCTCCTGCATCTCGGCGGCGGCGGCGAACTGGGGAAGGGCGTAGATCCAGAAGACCAGGAAGCAGGCGAGCAGCAGGCCCACGGCCGGCCACGGGCCGCGGGTGAAGGGACGGAGCGCGGGGGGCATGGTCAGCCTGTTCACGGCGCGGCCTCCTGCGGCGCGGCGGGCGCGGCGTCGCTCGTGGGGCCGACGAGGCGCGCCTCGACGCGCAGCCGCGACTCGCCGGATTCCAGCGTTGTCGCGGGGCCGAGCTGCTTGACCTGCGTGAACGCCGGCGAGGCCTCGAGCGCTTCGAGAACTTCCGCGGCGCCGGGGGCGAGGATGTCGGCGAGGATGACCTCGTCGCCGATCTCGAGCCGCTCGACCCATGCGGGCGCGGGCAGCGCGAGGGACAGATCGGAGAGGATCTGCCAGCGCGGGCGGTAGTGGTCCTCAAGCCGCCAGAGGCGCGTGTGCGAGGCGAGCAGGCCCTCGTTCGCGGCGCGGATCGCCTCCACCTGCTCGGCCGCGGGGCCGACGCTCTCGGCGCGGAGCAGCACGGCCGAACGCTCGGCGCGGGCGCGGGCGACTGTGGCGTCGGCGAGGATCATGGCGGCGAACACCACGGCGGCGGCGGCGGCGGTCCAGCGCAGCGCGGGGCGGTCCAGGAGGTTGGCGCGCTCGCGCCGGCGGATGAAGTTGAACGCCGGCGCGCGGCCCTGCTCGTCGCCCAGACGGGGCCAGACGCCCAGCATCGCGCCGCCGAGGGCGAGGGTGTCGCGGTGGAGGGCGTTGTCGTCGGCGGGCGACTCGTCCTGCCAGCGGCAGACCACGGCGCCGCGGCGCGAGGCCTCGGCGAGCACGGCGTCGGACGGCGGCCCGGCGCCGGCGCGGCAGCCGTTCCAGCGGAGGCCGTCGATCGAGTGCAGCGCCCAGCCGGTGGGCGTGACTTCGAGGACGGCGCCGGGTCGGCGATCGGCGTCGATGGAGCGGAGGATGATCGGCAGGGCGAAGGCGCTGGGGGCGAGGCGCGTGGGCTTGAGGCCCGCGGCGGCGAGGCGGTCCAGCGTGGGCTGCACACGCTCGCGCGGGAGGACGCCGATCCACGCGCCCGCGCTGCCCGCGGCGCCGGTGATGGGAGCGACATCCCAGAAGGCGTCTTCCGCGTTCGCGGCGGGGAAGAACGAGCCCAGGTTCTCGCCGACGGCGGTGCGGAACTGGTCGACGGACTGGCCGGCGATGTCGATCTCGCGGCGCAGCACGGCGTCGGTCGGCCAGAGGAGCACGCTCGCCGCGGGCTTGCCGGCGCGGGCCCAGTCGGGCAGCGGCGCGTTCGAATCGGCGTCGAAGAATCCGGGGACGGTCTGCGACCGCCACGAGGCGCCGTGGCCGCGCGGGATCGCCTCCGCGACGATCAGGTCGGCGCCGACGGGGACCAGAGCTATCGCGCGGCGGGTCAAGAGGCCCATGGAGACTCCGGGGCGGGGGCGGCGGTCACATCCAGCCCTCGCGCGATTCTAGCATCGTGGGAGGGCCGCCTTCCTTCACCGTGATCCGCATCATGAACCTGCCGACGCTCTCGCCCTTTGTGGCGCGGGTGCGCACCGTGAACAGGGGCGGCAGGGTGTAGGCCAGGTGATCGATGACTTTCGCGTACACGGCGGGGCCGAGCAGTTCTCCCATCTTCAGCGGCGTCAGCGTCTCGCCAGTCTCACGCGTGTCGATGACGCGCTCCAGCAGCGAGACATTCGTGATGCCCACGGCCATGAGCACCTGCGGCGGCGCGTAGTTGGGGTCCACGGCGCCCTCGGTCAGCACGGTGACATAGGGGACGAGCGATTCGTAGATCTCGGCGGTGATCCCGGGGGCGTCGAGGATCTGCTCGATCCGTTCGAGCGCGGCGCCGGCGAGGGCGCGGTCCAGCTCGCGCCGGGGCGCCGCGTTCCGAGCCACGCTGGTGGCGGACAGCAGCGAGAGGCGATGGTCCTCGATGGCGTTGAGGATGGCGTCGGCGGCGTCGGACCGGTAGTCGAGCAGGAGCAGCAGATCGCGGAGCATGCGCCGGCTGGCGAGGTTGAGCGAGAGCTTGCCGTTCTCGGATTCGAGCGTCACCTGCACATCGGCGCCGCCGAACTGCATGTAGCCCAGGCCGGTCGCGACGACGGGCGCGGGGATCGGGTCGGCGTTGGCGGCGTCGGCGTCGTCGCGGGAGGGGTCGGCGGCGGGGCCCGCGGGCGTCGCGGGATCGGCGGTCGCCGGCTGGGGGTTTCTCTCCGCCTCGAGGCTGGCGCGGACCTCGTCCATGCGCCGGGCGATGATGCCCAGGAAGCCTGCGGCGTTGGCCATCTCGGCGGGGAACGCGGGCAGGCCCTCGATGGTGGTGGAGGCGACCACCGGCGCGCCCGAGCCGGCGGGCGAGGAGAGGTCGCTCGAGCCGGCGCTGATGCGCCCGCGCCCGAGCCCGACGGACAGGTCCTTCGCGGCCTGGATCGCGGCGCCGCGGGCGGCGTACCGGGCCTGCGTGGCCTCGACATCGGCGCGGGCGAGCGAGATGGCGCGCCGCGACGCGGCGGCGTAGGCGCCGAGCAGCGCCGTGCAGAGCGCCAGGCCCGCGAGGACCGCGATCAGAATGTAGCCACGACGGGCACGATCCATTCGCCCTCGACTCCTTCCTGAGTGGTCCACGAGACGCGCACGGCCCGGGGCAGCGAGCGCGGGTCGATCCAGTTCACATCCCACATGCGGTCGCCGCCGGGCCCGACGAACAGGTACGACACCTGCGCCGAGGCGCAGTGATCCACGATGACGGCGGTCATGGAGGGCGCCATGGGGGTCGACACCGCGACCCGTGGCGCGTCCAGCCGCTCCTGCAGCGCGTCGACCGCCAGGTCCGCGCGGTCGCGGGCGGCGGGGTTCACGAAGCGCTCGTTGGGCCATTCCATGTAGACGATGCGCACGCCGGGCTCGGCGTTGAGGCCGCCGTCGGCCTCCGCCGGCAGCACGGCGTAGCGGGCGCGGACGGGGACGCGCTCGTGGGGCCGACGCGCGGAGACCACGGTGCCGAACTCGACGAAGGTTGGGGTTCCTGTGAACACGCGCGGCTCGCGCGAGTCGGGCAGCAGCTCGATCCACGACATCTGGGCGTCCAGCAGGGCGCGCCCGCGGTCCTCGCGCCTGTCCTGCTGCACATCGACCGCCGCGGCGCCGGAGGCGCGGACGGCGGTGGCGATGGTGGTGGCCACCATGAGCATGACCAGCGACGAGAGGGCCATGGCGACCATCAGCTCCAGCAGGGTGAAGGCCGGGCGAGCGGTCGGGTTCGACGGGCGAGCGGGCACGGGGTTCACCACTGCACCGTGGACAGTTCGACGCGCCCGGCGCGGACCTCGATGACGCGCATCTCGAGCAGCACATCGGGTTGCTGCTGGTCGGCGGAGGCGCGGGCGCCAAGGCGCTCGCCCTGGGCGGTGGTGTTCATGCCGCCGGTCGCCGTGGCGATGACGCGGACGGTCCACTCCACGCCGCTGCGTTCGCCCTTCCAGGCGTCCGCCATGCCCTCGGGCTCGCGCCCGACATAGCTGTCGGCGGGCAGGACGCCCAGGAACGCCTCCTCCACGAGGCCGCGGGCGACCTCCAGCTCGCGCCGGGCCTCATCGGCGCGCACGCTGGCGCGCTGCGCGCCGGCCAGGCCGGCGAGCACGGCGCCGAAGCCGGCGGCGGCGATCAGGAGCGCGACCAGGACCTCCAGGAGCGTGAAGCCCCGGGCGGCCCGGCGGCGACTGCTGCTCAGCGCCGCCTGGTTAGCGGATGAGCATCTCATTGGTGTTGATCTCCTGCTCGTTGTTCAGCAGGCTGTCGAGGCGATCGATGTTCACCATGCCGTCGAGGAAGGTGTCGGTGTAGTCGGCGAGGTGATCGGGGTCGATGACGACCTGCGGCGTGACGAGGATGACCAGTTCGGTCTGCTCGCGCCGGAAGTTCTTGCTGCGGAAGAGCGCGCCGACCAGGGGGATGTCGCCGAGGAAGGGGATCTTGTTCACATCGTCGACGGAGCGCTCGATGCGGATGCCGCCGAGGACGACGGTGTCGCCGCTGTTGACGGTGACGCTGG
>CALKYH010000084.1 GCA_938003595.1 uncultured bacterium | reverse complement strand
GGCGGGGCGCTGCTGCGGGTGGACCGCTCGCGCTCGATCGCGGCGGGCGACGAGGTGGAAGTCGCGATCGCCCACGGCAACGAGTGCGTGGCGTCGGCCGAGCTGATGCGCCGGGCGCGGGTGGTGCGGGTCAGCGCGATGGATCACTACCACCAGTCGGTGGCGGTGGAGTTCGCCGACGCGGGGTTGATAGCCGCGGCGGCGTGAGGCGAGGGCGGCCGCGTCGCGATCAACCTAGGATGGGGGCGTGCGGTTGGTCGATGTGATCGGCCGCGGATCGCGCGGAGCGCTTCCGGGCGTCGTGGGAGCTGGTACATGAAGGCAAGAGAAGTGGCCACCGTTTTGATGTGGGCGCTCGTATACGCCGTGATCACTGCTGTCCTCTCGGGTGTGCTGTTCGGGTGGCGGTATGAATCGGGAGGGATCGCCAGAATGATGTTCGTGCCGGTGTTCATGGGGCTCTTCGGGGCGTGGAATGGGTTCACCCGCGTCAAGAAGCGTCGGACGGCCGACCGGGCGGCCGGGCGCGTCGATGTTCCGCCGAGCAGCCAGCCGACACAACGAGTCGATCATGACCGGCCCGGCGGGCCGCCCTAACATAGCCCGGAGGCCGCACCGGGCATGCTCTGGCAACCATCGCTGGACGAGAAGTACCTGAAGCTGTCGTCCGCCGAACTGGCGGAGGCGATCTCGCGCCGGCGGAAGGAACTGGGCGACCGGCTCATCATCCTGGGGCACCACTACCAGACCGATGAGGTGGTCCGGCACGCGGACTTCACGGGCGATTCGCTGAAGCTCTCGCAGCTGGCCGCGGAGCGGGTGGCCGAGCGCGGCGCGGAGTTCGTGGTGTTCTGCGGCGTGCACTTCATGGCGGAGACCGCGGACCTGGTGGCGCCGGAGGGCACGGCGGTGATCCTGCCGGACCTGTCCGCCGGCTGCTCCATGGCGGACATGGCGGACTACGACGACGCGATCGAGGCCTGGGACGCGATCCACGAGGCGCTGCGGGCGCAGGGATGGTCCGGGCGGATCGTGCCCGTGACCTATGTGAACTCGGCGGCCGCGATCAAGGCGTTCGTCGGGCGGAACGGCGGGGCGTGCTGCACCTCCAGCAACGCGCGCGAGGTGATGAGCTGGGCCATGGGCGGCGGAGAAGCGCCGCGGCGCAAGGGGGAGGACATCAAGGTCCTGTTCCTGCCCGATCAGCACCTGGGGCGCAACACGGCTTCGGCGATGGGGTTCGATGTCCAGACGCAGATGAGCGTGTACGACCCGCGCAGGACGCGCCGGGGCGAGGCGCTGGGCGGCGCGACCCCGGAGGGGCTGCTGGCGAGCGCGGTCATTCTCTGGGCCGGGCACTGCTCGGTGCACAAGCTGTTCCGGGCGGAGCACTGCCTGGCGCTGCGCGAGAACGAGCCGGGCACGAAGATCCTGGTGCACCCGGAGTGCGAGAAGTCCGTCGTGGACCTGGCGGACCTGTCGGGCTCGACGGAGTTCATCATCCGCACCATCCGCCAGGCGCCGGAGGGCTCGCGCTGGGCGGTGGGCACCGAGTTCCACCTGACGCACCGGCTGGCCAAGGAGGCCAAGGCGCGCGGCGTGCATGTGGAGACGCTCAGCGGCTGTCAGTGCCTCTGCACCACGATGTTCCGCATCGACGAGCCGCACCTGCTCTGGACGCTCGACAACCTCGCGGCGGGGAAGGTCGTCAATCGCATCCGCGTGCACGAGGACGCTCGCGCCGACGCGGCGCTGTCCCTCCGTCGCATGTTGGACATCACGGCCAGCCCTGTTGCGGTGGATTAATCGGCGATCAGACGGGAACCGGTTCGGGTTCCGGTCGTCGATGAGAGAACCGCGCAGGGCGCCGGCGGTACGATTCAAAGGGCTTGGCTTCTGCACCTTCAGGGAGATCGCATGGCACAGGGAACACCGGCGGCAAAGGCATCCACCAACGCTCGACGAAAGCGGGGCCCGCTGCGGCTGCTCGCGGTCATCGTCGGTTCGGTGGTCGCGCTGCTGCTGATCGTCGGCGTCGTGGTGGCGCTGTTCGGGCTCTCGATCGCCTCGGGCATCGTGCGCGACGGCGTGGCCTCCGCCGCGAACCGCAGCGTCCAGGGCACGGTGTCGATCGGCAAAGTGGATCTGTCCTGGAGCGGGCCCCAGCGCTTCGAGCATGTGGTGCTGAAGGACCCCGACGGCAAGGTGGTCGCCGATGTCACGCTGGTCGCGACGACGCGCGTGCTGCCGGTGATCTTCGGCTCTCGCGATCTGGGCGAGGTCGCGCTCGAGGGCACGATCGACATCGTCAAGACTTCCGACGAGAAGGGCACCACGCTGGAGCGCGCCATCGAGGCGCGCCCGCCGGATCCCAGCCTGCCTGCTCCGCCCGCGGGCGGGCCCAGCGGCGGGCCGAGCCGGCTGCCCAAGGGGCTGGCCGCGTCGTTCGTGGTGGACCAGCTCAAGGTCACCTACACCGACACCACCGGCGCCGGCGCGGCTTCGAGCGCCCAGGCGACGATCGACGGCCAGGCCTCGTTCAAGGTCGGCGCCCCGGCGCTGGTGAAGTTCGCGGCTGACGCCCTCGTTGACGGCCGCCCGGCGCACGCCTCGCTCGACCTGACCGTCGATCACCTGTCCAACGCCGACGGCCTGCTCACCGTCGAGGACGCCGTAGCCGACGGCTCGCTCGTCGCGAAGGCGCCCGCGGGCTTCCTCGCCGCGATGCCGGGCCTGGGCGAGTGGATCGATCTCGAAGGACTCAGCGTCTCGCCCGGCGACGAGGCGAGCGTCGTCGCGAAGATCAACGCCGACGCGGGCAAGGCCTCCGGCAATGTGAAGGTCGCGGGGCCCGGGATCGCGGCAGACCTGGACCTTGCGGCCGATCTCGAGGGCGACGACGCCCGCGTGTGGCTCACGCGCCCGGGGACCGCCTCGATCGTCGTGACGCCCCGCATGGCCGCCAAGGCCCAGGGCGACGCCCCCACTGTCACGCTCGCGGCGCCGTCGCGCCTGGCGGCGAGCATCGACGCGTTCGAGATGCCCCTGCCCGAGGGCGGCGCCATCGACCTGCGCGGCGCGAAACTCAAGGCGTCCGTGGCCGGCGACGACCTGCGTGGCTCGGCGCAGATCCCCGGCGAGGCGACGGCGCGCCAGTTCGCGCTGGAGGGCATCTCCGCGCGCCTGACCGCCGACAATTTAGGCGAGCGCGCCGTGCTGGAGGCCGCGACCAGGGCCACGCTCGACGGCGCCCGCGCCGGCGAACTCAAGGTGGACATGGTCGCCGAGGGCCTGACCGACTCCGAGGGCGCCCCGCGCGGGATGCCCGAGCGCCTGCGCGGCGTGGCGTCGATCCACGGCCTGGCGACGGCCCTGCTGGAGCCCTTCGTCGCCGACTCGGGCCTCGTGCTCGCCGAGGACATCGGCCCCACGATCGACCTCGCGCTCCGGGCGGATTCCGCGGGCGACAGCGCGGGCGTGACGACCGTCGCGCTCAGCGCGGAGAGCGCGAACCTCTCCGCGGCGGGCGAGTTCGACATCGCTGCGGACCGCGTCCGGTCCCGCGGCGAGGGCTTCAAGGCCACGCTGTCAAAGGTCTCGCCCGCCGTGCAGCGGCTGCTGGCCAAGTCCGGCGGCGCCGATGTCAGCGCCAGCGTGGACCAGCCGGTGACCCTGACGCTCGCCGGCGTGGATGTGCCCCTTGCCGACGGCAAGCCCCAGCTGCACCGCGCCGCGGCGACCGCGCGCGTCGCGACGGGGGGCGTTCGCATCGGCGTCGGCGGAGAGCAGGAGACCGCCGCGCTTAGGACCGCCGAGGCGGGCGTCACGCTCAAGCCCGGCGAACCGGCGCGGGTCGGCTTCATGGCCGACGATCAGCTCAACGGCATGCACGCGGTGGGCGACATGAAGCTCGTGGGCCTGTTCGGCGCCGACGGCGCCCTCCGCACGGACGCCGTGCGCCCGGTGGGCACAGTGCGCGTGAACGACCTGCCCGTGGCGCTGGCGCGCCTGGCGGGCCTGGGCGAGATGCTGCCGATCATCAATGAGGCCGCGGGCGAGAAGGTGAGCGTCACCCTCACCACCACCGAGGCGCCGAACGACGGCCTCGGCGTCGTGCTGGCCGTGCAGGGCGAGTCGATGCAGCTGAACGCCGAGGCGCTGGCGCGGGCGGAATCGATCGAGCTCAAGTCCGGCCACGCCGCGCTGTCGGCCACGCCCGCGCTGGTCTCGCAGGCCCTCGCGCAGTTCGCGCCGGACCTGACGCCCCGACCCGTGCTCGGGCAGCCGGTGCGGCTGGTGGCGGACGCGGCGCCCGTGACCATCCCCGCCGACGGCTGGTTCAAGCCGAATCTCCAGCGCGGGCCCGATGTCAAGGTCGCGCTGCGGGCCGAGAACGACATCGTCGTCAACAGCGCCGCCATGCTCGAAGAGCAGCCGGTCGATGTCGGCCTGCGCGGATTCGCCGCCGAGGCGACCTACTCGCTCTCCCGGAGCGAGGCGACCGGTGCGCGCGTCAAGGCCGATGTCTTCGAGCCCGCGGCGCCGGACCGACGCGTGGCGGGCCTCACCGGCAACCTGCAGATGAGCGCCGGCCAGATCGCGCAGGGCGAGGTCAAGATCGAGGGACTCGACACCGCCCGGGCCGACGACCTGCTCAACAAGCCCGGCCTGCTCGAATGGTCGCTCGGCCCCGCGGCGCTGGTCGAGGCGACCATCAAGCCCACCGGGCCGTGGCCGCCGGAGAAGGGCGCCGGCGCGCAGGCGGGCGCGCTCGCGGCCGAGGTGAAAGTCCAGAGCGAGAAGCTCACCACCGGCGCCGCGCTGCGAATGGACGAGTCCGCGATCACGCTGCTGCGCCCGATGGAGGCGAAGTGGACCATGGACCCGCGCTGGGCGACGGCGTACCTGCTCAATGAAGGGTCCGGCGTTTCGATGGTCGCGCCGATGGCGCTGACGGCGAAGGTCGATCGGCTCGTGCTCTCGCGGGGCGAGGGTCCGCTCAAGCCGGGCGTGTTCGACCTCAAGGCCGAGCTGACCGCTCCGGGCGCGCAGCTCAGGACGGACAAGGGCGAGGACATCGTCCTCAACGGCATCTCAGCGAAGGCGGGGACGACCGAGGCGCCGGGCGCCATCTCGTTCGACGCGGCGATCGCCGAGGTGCGGGCGCCCAACGGCACGGCGAACGCGACGGCGAAGGGCGCGCTGCGGGGCCTCGCGGACGCCTCCGGCAAGCCGACGCCCGACGCCGCGACGCTCGATCTGGATGTCAAGGGCACGCTGCCCACGGCGCTGCTCGACGCGCTGGCCGACAAGGACGGCCTGCTCGTCGAACTGCTCGGCGCCACCGTGCGGGCGGACCTGCTGGCCCAGAATTTCTCCAGGCAGGGCGGCTCCCTGCGGGCCGACGCCAAGGCGCCCCGCGCCGACGCGGCCATGAAGGGACGCGTCGAGAACGGCTTCTTCGTCGGCGACGACCCCATCTCGGCGCGGCTGGTCATCATCACGCGCAGCTTCAGCTCCCGGACGCTGGAGCCCATCATGCCGTTCCTCGCCAAGATCGAGAAGCAGGAGGAGGACGGCCCCGCGACCGTGACGATCACCAACCTGCGCATGCCGCTCGAGAAGACCGTGGACACGACCCACGACGGAACGCCGGACAAGGTGAACCTGCGCGGGCTCAACGCCGATGTGCGCCTCGACCTGGGCAGCCTGCGCTTCGAGACCAACGACATCTTCGGCCAGATCCTCGAAGCCACGAAGAACAACTCCAGCGGCCGGTTGCTCCACAACTTCCCGCCGATCATCGCCAGGATCCGAGACGGCGTGCTCACCTACGACCGCACCAAGTTCCCCGTGGGCGAGTTCGTCATCGAGACCTCCGGCACCATCGACCTGGCCGCCGAGAACATGGACCTGATCGTCTATGTTCCCATCGCGGCGCTGGTGACGGATATCGCCGGCGTGTTCCAGAAGATCCCCGGCCTGGATGTCGCGACCATGACCCCGTTCCGCATGAAGGGCCCGTTCGGCAAGGTCAAGCCCGAGCCCGCGCCGGACATCCTGCTCAAGGAACTGACCCAGGAGGCGCCCAAGCGCTTCATCGAGGAAGGCATCGGCGGCGCGCTGGACAAGCTGCTGGGCGGGGACAAGAAGAAATAAAGAAGGCCGAGCGTGCGCTCGGCCCTGTGAATGATCAGATTGTCGGCTGCGCGATCAGTCCGCCGCGGGCGGCGGCGGGGCCTGGCGGCCGGAGCGCGCCGTGCGGACGCGTCCGCCGAGCTTGCGCGGCGGGAGCTTGGTGGGGATGAGGCCGCCGGGGAACCGGCTGGCGTCCACGGCCGCGGGCTTGGGCGGCGCCGCGACGATGGTGCGGACCGGCGGCGCCGGGGGCGCCTCCGGGACGGGCTTGCCGTCGGCGCCGGTCGCTCGCGGGGGGCCGCCGCGTCCGCCGCGCCCGCCGTCGCGGCCCTCGCGCGGGGGCGAGGGCTCGAAGTCGGGGTACTCCAGACGCGGGATCTCGATGTTGGCGAGCTTCTCGACGGCCGTCAGGAGCGGGCCCTGCTCGGAGGTGACGAAGGACCAGGCCTCGCCCTTGCGACCGGCGCGGGCGGTGCGCCCGATGCGGTGGATGTAGACCTCGGGGTCCTCGGGCAGGTCGTAGTTGATGACATGCGTGATGCCGTCGACATCGATGCCGCGGGCCGCCAGGTCGGAGGCGACCAGCACCGCCAGCTGCCCGGCGTGGAGCTGCTTCATGACGGAGTTGCGCTTGCCCTGGCGCATGTCGCCGTGGATGGCCTGGACATCGATGCCGTGGCGGTGCAGGTGCTCGGCGACATCGTCGACGCCGCGCTTGGTGCGGCAGAAGACCAGCGTCAGCGCCGGCTCGACATGGGTGAGCAGGTGCATGAGCAGGCGGCGCTTGTCCCACGGCTGGACGGGGATGTAGTACTGCTTCACCAGCGAGACCGTCAGCGAGCCGGCGTTGGCGACGATCTTGACCGGGTCGCGCATGAAGGAGCGCGCCAGGCGCTCGATCTCGTCGCTGATGGTCGCGGAGACGAAGATCGTGCGGTGCTCGGAGCGGATGCGGCTGAGGATCCGCCGGATGTCGTCGCGGAAGCCGATGTCGAGCATGCGGTCGACCTCGTCCAGCACCATGTACTTCACATTGTTCAAGTGCAGCAGGCCGCGATCGAGCATGTCGATCAGGCGGCCGGGCGTGGCGACGATGATCTCGGGGCCCTTCTCCAGCTCGCGGGCCTGGCCCCGGATGGACTCGCCGCCCATGACCGCGGTGACGCGGATGGGGGTGAACTTGCCCAGCTCGGCCATCTCGTTGGCGACCTGCACGGCCAGCTCGCGCGTGGGGACCATGATGATGGTCTGGAACGGCAGCTCGCGCGTGGCCATGTGGAACAGCGGCAGGCCGAACGCCGCGGTCTTGCCCGAGCCGGTCTTGGCCTGGCCCAGCACATCGCGGTTGGCGATGACGGCGGGGATGAGGTCGGCCTGGATCTTGGTGGGCGAGGTGTACCCGGCCGCGGCGACACCCTTGAGCACGCTGTTGCGCAGGCCCAGCGAGGCGAAGTCGGCGGTCGAGAAGATGTCGTTGCCCTGATCGCCCGCGGGGGCGTCGGCGGCGGGCGTCGCGAAGACGACCGGCGCGACATCGTGGTCGATTTCTTCATCGCCCTCGGCGTCCGCGTCGGCGTCGGACTCGACCTGGCCGGTGGTCTCGGCGCCCTCGCCGTCCTTCTTCGCGCCCGAGCGCCGGCGCCGGCGACGGCGCTTCTTCTTGGGCGCGCCGTCCTCGCCCGTGGGCGCGGCGTCGGCGTGCGACGACGACGGGGCGGGCGCCTCGTCGTGGCCGGTGGTCGTGGTGATGTCGTCTGTGGGGGAGGGGGCTTGGTCGGTGTGCGTCATATCGAACCGTGGGCGGAGAATCCCGGTCCGGCGCGCTTCCCCTGTGGATGACAAACGCTGGGCGTGTCAGGCGAGACGCCGGGCGTAAACCATCCTTCGGGGGCGCGACGGCCCTGTGGGCTCCTGGGGAGTTCCGGGGCGAGCCGCGTGGCCCCGGTCGTTCCGGTACACGGTGCGGCTCAGCCGGACGGTCAGAAGACCGCCGACTCAGGTGATGGTAGGGAGCCAGCAGGGTCGATACAAGGGAGGGTGTGCGGGGACCATCGAGCGGTCAATGATGACGAGCGGCCTTGGGCGATGGAGCCCGGAGGCAGGCCCGGACGGAGCCGGGCCGGGGAGCGACTGTGCGGCCGAGCAGCTGGATCGAGATCGACCTTTCCGCCATCGAGGCGAATGTGGCGACCCTTCGCCGGGCCTGCGGGTACCTCGGCCAGGGCCGGGGCGGTGCCGGCCTCTGTGCGGTGCTCAAGGCCGACGGGTACGCCATGGGCTCGGTGGAGCTGGCGCGGACGCTCGAGGGCGCCGGCGTCGAGATGGCCGCCGTCTACACCACGGCCGACGCGCGCCCGCTGCTCGCCGCGGGGATCGGCCTGCCGATCCTCGTGCTGGGGCCGATGTGGCTCGACGACCTGGCCGGTGATCCGATCGTCGCCGACGCGGCGCGCCGGGGCCGGCTGCACCTGACGGCGCACAGCCTCGAGCAGACGCGATCCCTGGAGACCTGGGCCCGGGACCGCGGCGCCTCGCTGCCGATGCATGTCGAGGTGGATACAGGCATGAGCCGGGGCGGGGCCTCGCCGGAGGCGGCCGAGGAGATCGTGCGCCTCATCGCGAACAGCGCCCGGATGTCGATGGCGGGCGTGATGACGCACTTCGCCAGCGCCGATCGCGACCTGGTGTTCACGCGCGAGCAGTCCGCACGATTCGGCGCGTGGATCGAGCGCGTGCGCGATCTGCTGCCGGCGAGCTGCGTGGCCCACCAGGCGAACACGATGGGCGCCTTCCGCGCCGAGGGCCTGCACCGCGACATGATCCGCGTGGGCCTGGCGCTGCTGGGCTACGCCGGCGAAGAGATGCGCGACCCGGGCGGCTTCGCCCTGCTGGACCACGCGCGCGACCTGCGCCCGGCGGTCCGCTGGATGAGCCGCGTCATCCATGAATCGAACATCCCCGAGGGCGCCCCGGCCGGCTACGGCGGACTCTGGAAGGCCGAGCGGCCCTCGCGCCTGGGCCTGGTGCCCGTGGGCTACGCCGACGGCTACCCGCTGTCGCTCTCAACCAAGGGCTCCGTGCGCGTCGCTTTGGGCGAGGGGCGCTGGCAGGAGGTCCCGATCGTCGGCGCCGTGAGCATGGACCAGGTGACGATCGATCTGACGGGCCTGCCGGCGCGGGTCGGCTCCGGCGCGGAGGTGGAGGTCTACGGCGCCGATCCGGCGTTCGGGAACTACCTGCCGACGCTGGCGCGCCGCGCTGGTTCGATCACGCACGAGTCGCTGTGTCGTCTCGCGCCGCGTCTGGAGCGCCGCCATGTGCGGTCCCAGCGGGCGCCGGAGTCCGCGCCGATCGCCCTTCCCAGCCGGCGCGGCGCCGAGGGCGCGCGCGAAGCGGTCTGAGCGGTCAGAACGACAGCACAAGCGTCAGGTAGTAGTCGATGTCGTTGGGGTTTGTGTTCCCCGACTGCGACTCGAAGGTGTCCTCGAAGCCGGCCTTGAGCTTCATGCTCTTGTCGTGGTTCAGCGCAATCTCAAGGGCGGCGCCGGCGACGACGCGGAAGTTCGAGGCGTCCTCCAGGTCCGGCTGGTAGTCCCCGTAGGCGTTCAAGGAGAGGCGTGAGTTGAGCCGGTGGCTGGCGCGGAGGCCGAGGGTCGCCTCCGGGTAGACGCCGTCGTTGTCGCCGCCGAATTCCCGCGCGGCGCCGAGGCCCGCGCGGGCGAGGATGAAGGTGTCCTCGTTCTTGAGCACCTCGTACCGGACGCCGCCGGTCCCCGCGATGCGGACATCGTACTGCCGGAACTGGTTGTACTCGGCGTTGGCGTCGATGAAGAAGCCCCACGGATCGTCGGGCAGGATCCAGTCGTTGCGGAAGTTGGCGATGAAGTCGTTCGCGGAGACATCCCCGTCGTTGGTGCGGTAGCGGTAGCGGGCGCTGAGCTTCGTGACCATCTCGGGCGCCTCGCGCGTGATCGACAGGGCGCCGCGCCCGTTCAACGCCTGCGTGAGCCCCGCGCTGCCGGTGATGCCGAACTCCAGCGAGGTCTTCCAGGGGACCCTGGGCGGCTCGGGCTCAGGAGCGGGCGGGCGCGTCGAGTTCGTTCCGGGCCTCGCGGCCGGCGTGGGTTCCTGAAGGGCGTGCGCAGGCGGCGCCTTGGGCTCGCTGAAGGGTTCGATGGCGTAGATGGCGACCACCTGGTCGCGCGGGATCGTCAGCTCGCCGAAGAGCTTGTGCCGGAAGTGAACGGCCTGATCGTCGATGGTGAGGATCTCCACATCGATCAGCCGGTCGCCGCTGACCAGGACCAGGTCGGCGCCCTCTGATCGATCGAGGATGGATCCCGGCGCGATCGAGCCCTCCGCAGGGGCGCCGTCCTGGAGGGAGTCCTCGGCGCGGGCGCCGCCCGCGACCGCCAGCGCCACACCGAGCGACAGAACAAGGCGGCGGAGCATGTCAGCAACGGAGGCCACAGGGCTCCATCGGCGCCGACCGGTCGATCGCTCCCCAAAGAAACGACGGCGCCGGGGGATTCCGGCGCCGTCGGAGAACTTCAGGGGTTGTCCGCCTGGCTCACCACGCGACGCCGAGCGTCACATAGAAATCGACATCGTTGGGATTATCGCCGCCGCCCTCGCTGGAGTAGCGGTCCTCGACGCCGGCCTTGAGGTACAGGCTCTTGTCCTCGTTCAGCGCGACCTCGATGTTCGTCCCTGCGATGATCCGGTAGTCGCCTAAGTCGGTGAACGATGGGTAGTAGTTGCCGTAGGCGACCCACTTCGTGCGGTCGTTGAACGCATGCTCAAGGCGCAGACCGAGCAGGCCCTGCGGGGTCCACTCCTCGTCCGGGGCGCCGAACTCGTTGTAGGCGCCGACACCGGCCTGGCCGACGAGCAGGGTGGTGTCGTTCTTGATGAACTCGTAGGTGACGCCGCCCAGAAGATCGAGGCGGAGGTCGTAGTCCTTGAACTCGTCGTACTCGAGCAGGGCCTCGACGAAGAAGCCCCAGGGCGACCCGGGCAGCAGCCAGTCGTGCCGGGCGGAGCCGATCGCCTGATTCGCGGTCTTGTCGCCGCTGTCGGTGTTCAAGCGGTAGCGGCCGTCGATCCTGAGGATCGATTCCTCGGTTTCGCGCTTCACGCCCGCGGCGGCGCGGAGGGTGAGGGTCTGGGTGTTGCCCGCGGTGCCCGCCAGACCCAGGTCGGCATAGCCGGACCAGGGCGAGGTCTCTTCATCCTCCACCGCCGGGGCTGCGGGCGCCGGCTCGGGCGGGGGCGGAGGCGGTGCGGGGGTCTCCGGAGCCGGCGTCTCGGGAGCCGTGCCTGTGTGGGCCATCTGAGCGATCCCGGACCGGGCGAGGGTCACATTGCCCAGGACCGGGTGCGCAATCGTGATGAACTCATCGGTCTCGCTGATGATCGCGACATTCTGCAGCGACTCGCCGGTGGTGAGGTCGATGCGATACAGCGCGACCGGTTCGGCGTACGCGATGCTCGTCGCGCACAGGCCCGCGGCCAGGATGAAGGGCTTCGCCAACCGCCGCAGCGGACCGCCGGACTCATGAACCATGGGGATTGCTCCGTAGGGGTGACCCAAAGGCGGGAGCAAGCTACAGAGTCGGGCCTGACCGTTCAACACACGCCCGGATCGAGCCGCTGGCGCGTCCGATTCGGGGCGCCGATGGGGATGATCTCCTCCAGCGCCTCCCGGATCGCCGCCCTCTGCCCGGGCCACATGAACGCCCGGCCGACATGCCCCGCGGGCACCCACCGCGCCTCGCTGTGCTCGCGGTTGAGCCGGGGCGACCAGTCGGGCTCGACCTCGGCGACGAATCTGGGGCTCATGACAATGCAGTTCAGCGCCGCGAGGTAGAACGGGTGCACCTGCTCCAGCGCCCAGATCCCCAGGAGCTTCGGGTCGTCCTGACCCAGGCCGACCTCCTCGCGCAGTTCGCGCACGGCGCAGCGTGCGGCGGGCTCGTCCTGCTCACAATGACCCATGATGGGCTGCCAGGTGTTGTCCAGAGGCGTCTTGGCGCGGAGCAGCTGCAGAAATTCCGGCCCGGGCGTGGCGCGGCGGAAGACATACACATCCACAATGTCCGCGCGAATCTGAGCGCCGCCGAGCGCGGCGCGCCGGTATCCGTCGGCCGGGCGTGAGGCGTCGGCGTCCATCAGGCGATGGGCTCCGCGAGGGCCGGGGGCGATGCAAGGGCGCCGGAGAAGGCCTCGGCCTTGGCGAGGGTCTCACGCCACTCCGACTCGGGATCGGATTCGGCCACGATGCCCGCGCCCACGGGGTAGACCATCCTGCCGCGCAAGCGATCCCAGCGCGCCGGGGACGCCGCGGCGTGCAGCGACGCGGTGCGAATGGCGACATTGAGCATGGTCGGGCCGTGATCGGAGAAGTAGCCGATGGCACCGCAGTACACGCCGCGGGGCTCCGGCTCCAGTTCCCGGATGATCTGCATGGCGCGGACCTTGGGGGCGCCGGTGATCGAGCCCGGGGGGAACGCTGCCCGCAGCAGGTCGGCTGGGCGCGTCCCGGGTCGGAGCCGCCCGGAGACGGTGGCCGCGGCATGCAGCAGGGTGCCTCCTGCGTGCACCTCGAGGTCGCGCGGAGCGTCCACGCGGACCGAGCCGTAGTCGCAGACGCGCCCGAGGTCGTTGCGCATCAGGTCCACGATCATGACGAGCTCGGCGGCGTCCTTGGCGCTGGCGCCGAGGTCGGCGTCGGCGCCGCGCTGCGCCGCTCGCGTGCCCTTGATGGGGCGAGTGACGATGCGACGGTCGCCGCCGGAGGCCAGATCGGCCTCCAGGAACAGCTCCGGGCTGATGGAGACGACGGCGCGGGGCTCGGCGTCGCTCGCGTCGCGCCACTCGAGCAGCGCGCCGTGGTCGGGCGCGGCGCCGTCCAGCAGGCGGAGGAACAAGGCGCGGGGCGAACCATCGAACGGGGCGCTCATCTGGTGCGCGAGATTCACCTGGAACACATCGCCGGCATGGATCAGCTCGACGGCGCGGGCGACGGCCGCTTTGTAGGCCTCGGCGCCGACGGCGCTGCGCAGCTGCCCCGCGCACCAGGCCGGGTCTGTCAGCTCGGCGGCCTCCTCGGCGATCCTGACAAGCCGGGCGGCGGCGTCCGGACGGCCGGCCACCCACCAGGAGCCCTTGAGGTGATCGAACAGCAGCGCCGCGGGACACCAGGCCAGCCGGCCCAGGCACGGGTCGCCCGCCTGCGCCCGCCCGACCGCGGGCTCGATCGCGGCGCCGAGTTCGTAGCCCATCCAACCGATCCAACCGCCTACGAAGGGGAGCGGGAGCCCGGCGCTCGAGCGCGTCTGCGCGATCGTATCGTCCAGATCGGCGAGTGGATCGGCGCCTTCGAGCCGCAGCGAAACATCCGATGGCTCCGTCAGGATCGTCCAGCGAGATCGGCGCATGCCGGAGGCGTCGCCCGCGCTGGAGAGGGCGAACAGCGCCCGATCGGCCGGCCAGCGCGCGATCAACTCCGCCGGCGTGCGCCGCCAGGGCAGCGCGCTGGCGATGGGCGGATTGTGCTGCGTCGCTCGCATGGGCGAGGATGGTAGCGCAGCGCCGCCCCGGATGAGGCGCCGGTATGCTGCGTGCCGCCGACGCACGAACCGGAGCCCTGCATCGAGGAGACGCCGCGATGGCCGCCGCCAAGAGAGCCAAAGGCACGAAGAAGAAGCCGAGCCCGAAGGGGCGGGCGAAGAAGAAGCCGGCGGCCAGGAAGAAACCGGCCGCGAGGCGGCGCGGCGCTCAGTCCGGGGCGCGGGCCGGGGCGCGGGCCGGCGCCGGGAAGATGGTCTACCTCTTCGGCGCCGGGAAGACCGAGGGCTCCCGCGAGATGCGCGAGCTGCTCGGCGGCAAGGGCGCCAACCTCGCGGACATGACCAGCATCGGGCTGCCGGTGCCGCCGGGGTTCACGATCACCACCGAGGCGTGCGCGGCGTTCCAGAGCGCCGGCAAGCTGCCGAAGGGGCTCATGGACGCGGCGCGCCGGGGCGTGAAGCAGATCGAGCGGGAGACGGGCAAGAGGTTCGGCGGCGCGAAGGCGCCGCTGCTGGTCTCGGTGCGATCGGGCGCCGCGGTGTCGATGCCCGGGATGATGGACACCGTGCTGAACCTGGGCCTGACGGACGCGACCTGCTCCGCGCTGGCGGCGGCCTCCGGCGACGAGCGCTTCGCGCTGGACGCGTACCGGCGGCTCATCAATATGTTCGGCGATGTGGTGATGGGCGTGGACCATGACCAGTTCGAGAAGGCGTTCGACGAGGTCAAGGCCCGCTGGGGCGCCGCGACCGATGCGCAGGTGCCGGTGGACGGGCTGCGCGAGCTGGTCGGCGCGTACAAGGCGGTCTACGAGCGCGGGGTCGGCGCCCCGTTCCCGCAGGACCCCTTCGAGCAGCTGCAGCGCGCCATCGAGGCGGTGTTCCGCTCGTGGAACACGCCCCGGGCCGCGAAGTACCGCAAGATCAACGAGATCAAGGGTCTGCTCGGCACCGCGGTGAACGTGCAGGCGATGGTCTTCGGCAACATGGGCGACGACTCCGGCACGGGCGTAGCGTTCACGCGCAACCCCAGCACCGGCGAGAACGACTTCTACGGCGAGTTCCTGGTCAACGCCCAGGGCGAGGATGTGGTCGCCGGCATCCGCACGCCCCGGCCGATCGGCGAGATGCCCGCCTGGAACGGCAAGGTCCACAAGCAGCTGCTGGCGATCAAGAAGAAGCTCGAGCGGCACTACCGGGACATGCAGGACATCGAGTTCACCATCGAGCGCGGGCGCCTGTTCATGCTCCAGACCCGCACCGGCAAGCGCACCGGCGGCGCCGCGGTGACGATCGCCGTGGACATGGCCAACGAGCGGCTGATCGACAGGAACGAGGCGCTGCGCCGGGTGCCGGCGGAGGCGCTGACGCAGCTGCTGCTGCCCTCGTTCTCGGAGCAGTCCAAGGCGCACGCGGAGCTGCTGTGCAAGGGGCTGCCGGCCTCGCCCGGCGCCGCGATCGGCCGGCCCGCGTTCACCGCCGCCGAGGCGGTCGAGCGAGCCCTCAACGGCGAGGCCGTGCTGCTCGTCCGCGACGAGACAAGCCCCGAGGACATCGACGGCATGCACACGGCGGCGGGGATCCTCACCAGCACGGGCGGCATGACCTCCCACGCGGCGGTGGTCGCCCGCGGATGGGGCAAGTGCTGCGTGGCGGGCGCCGGCGACCTGCACATCGACGAGCACAGCGGCACGATCACCGTCGGCCAGCGCACCATCGGGCGCGACGCGCTGCTCTCGATCGACGGCGCCACCGGCGAGGTCATGCTCGGCGCCGTGGAGAAGAGCGAGCCGGGCCTGTCGAGGGAGTTCGCGACGCTCATGTCCTGGGCGGACAAGGTCCGGCGGCTCCGTGTCCGCGCCAACGCGGACACCCCCGCCGACGCCCGGCGCGCGCGGGAGTTCGGCGCCGAGGGCATCGGCCTGACGCGCACCGAGCACATGTTCTTCCAGCCCGAGCGGCTGGGCACGATGCGCGAGATGATCCTGGCCTCGAGCGTCGAGGAGCGCGAGCGCGCCCTGGCGCGGCTGCTCCCCCACCAGCGCGAGGACTTCATCGGCCTGTTCGAAGCGATGGACGGCCTGCCCGTGACCATCCGCCTGCTGGACCCTCCGCTGCACGAGTTCCTGCCGCAGGATGAGGAGAACCAGAACGCCCTTGCGTACGCGATGGCCACGCCGGTCGAGCGCGTGCGCCGACGCGTCGCCGACCTGCACGAGGCGAACCCGATGCTCGGGCACCGGGGCTGCCGGCTGGCCGTCACCTACCCCGAGATCCTGGTCATGCAGACGACGGCGATCGTGGAGGCCATGGTGGACTGCCTGCGCCGCGGCGTGCGCGCCAGACCCGAGATCGAGATCCCACTGGTCGCCACGGGGCGCGAGCTGGCGTGGCTGCGCGAACGGGTCGAGCGCGCCATCGACGCCACCCGGGAGCGCACGGGCTTCACGGGCAAACTGACCATCCCCATCGGCACCATGGTCGAGACGCCCCGCGCGGCGCTGACCGCGGACGAGATCGCCGAGCACGCCGACTTCCTGTCCTTCGGCACCAACGACCTGACGCAGATGACCTTCGGCTTCAGCCGCGACGATGTGAACAACTTCCTCCCCCACTACCTGAAGGAGGAGATCCTCGAGAAGGACCCCTTCCAGACCCTCGACACGACAGGCGTGGGCCAGCTCGTCGAGACCACGGTGCGCAAGGGCAGGGCGGTGAAGAAGTCCATCGAGATCGGCGTCTGCGGCGAGCACGGCGGCGACCCAGCCAGCGTCGCGTTCTTCCACCGGGCGGGGCTGGACTATGTCTCCTGCTCGCCGTTCCGGGCCCCGGTGGCCCGGCTCGCGGCGGCGCAGGCGGCCCTGGCGGACAAGGCCCGGTGAAACGGCGGCGGATCGGTCCTGCGTAAGATCGTCGGCGCGGGCCGAGCCCGCCGACGGAGGAACCAGTTCATGCGACGGATGGCGAGCGTGGCGGCAGTGGTCGTTGTCGTTGGCCTTGGCCTGTGCGGCCAGGCGCGGGCGAGCGGCGAGTCGATGACCGGAGAGGCCGCGGTCGAGGCGCTGCTGGCGCACAGCGACGGCTTCCGGATCGGGTTCCCGGAGGGTCAGCAGGAGGCGATCATCGCCGCGATCGAGCGCGACTCCAAGCTCCATCCGAAAGACGCGCGGCTCGCGCTGGGCATGGCGCTGATCGAGCAGACGCGCGACAACCCCAAGGCGGCGCGGGACGCGGCGGAGCGCGCCGTCGAACTGGACGGATCGAGCCCCGTGGCCCAGTACTGGCTGGGCAACGCCGTGTTCAGCACGATCAACGACGCGGGCATGCTCGAGAAGGCTTCGCTGGCCAGCAAGGGCAGGAAGGCCTACGAGAAAGCGATCGAGCTGGACCCGAACTTCGTGCCGGCGCGCTTCGCCATCGCCCAGTTCTACATCGGCGCGCCGGGCATCGCCGGCGGCAGCACGAAGAAGGCCCGCGAGGAGGCCGAGGCGCTGCTGAAGATCGATGGCGGCGCGTTCTACGGACAGTCGCTGCTCGGTCAGCTCGCGGCCAAGGACAAGAAGTGGGCCGACATGGAGAAGGCCTACGCGGACGCGATCGCCGCCGCGGAAAAGGCCGACGGCGACGACGGCGCCGGCATGCGCCGCTCGGCGTTGACGGCGTGGTCGTGGTCGCTGATCGACGCGAAGAAGGACCCGGCCGCGGCGCTGCCGGTGATCGAACGCCTGGCGTCGGACCTCCCGCCGGAGGACCCTACGGCGCTGTTCCTGCGGGCAAGGGCGCTCCAGGGCCTGGAGCGATGGGCCGAGGCGGCGGCGGACTACCGCGCGGCGCTGGCGCTGCGCCCGGAGGCGGTGAACTCCGGGTTCAATCTGGGCCTGTGCCTGGAGGAATCCGGCGACAAGGCCGGCGCTCTGGAGGCGTATGAGGGCTTCCTTGAGCGCCACCCCGACGAGGGCCGCGCCGGCGACGCCAAGAAGGCGGTCAAGCGGCTCAAGAAGGCCCTGGGCAAGTAGCGGGCGGTCAGCCGCGCTTCTTGTTCACCTGCAGGTCGATCTCCGCGAGGATGTCCTTCATCGCGGGCTCATCGCCGATGGGGCCGACGAAGATCTCGACGCGC
>CALKYH010000083.1 GCA_938003595.1 uncultured bacterium | reverse complement strand
AGCATGCCCAGGTCGATCAGGACCGCCAGGACCATGCCGATGACATAGATCCCGTCCACGGAGCCGTGGTGATTAATCGCGAAGGCGTAGAACAGCGTCGTCAGCGGCGCGAAGAAGAAGCCCAGCAGGGGCCACAGCGTGGTCTTGTACGCGTCGCCGATGTAGTCGCTGAAGATCACCGTGAGGATGATCACGAGGCGGGGGAACATCAGGGCGATGCAGCCGAGCAGCAGGGGCATGCGGGGCTCCTTCGTTCAGGCGAGCGGCGGG
Source organism: uncultured bacterium (assembly GCA_938003595.1). Classification (GTDB taxonomy): domain Bacteria; phylum Planctomycetota; class Phycisphaerae; order Phycisphaerales; family UBA1924; genus JACVCK01. The sequence continues at coordinate 4,543 of CALKYH010000083.1, read as the reverse complement.
GGCGCGTGGTCAGCCGACTCCCGACTTCTTTCGGGGCCCGCTCCGCACGATTTTACGCGCGGGCCCGGTCACCGTGCCCCAGGCCGCCATGGCCTTGTCGATGATGGCGTCGAGCGTGTCGGCGCTGGCGCCGTCGCGCGAGCGCACGGCCAGGCCGTAGAGCATGACCAGGTAGAAGTCGGCGGCCGCGTCGAGGTCCGCGCCGGCGTCGATCTCGCCGTCCTTCACCGCCCGCTTGAATCGATCGCGGATCATCGCGCGAAGGCTTTGGCGCGTCGCGGCCAGTTCGTCGCGCACGGCCTCGTTGCCGGGGGCGCCGACCGACGCCGCGAGAATGAGCAGGCAGCCCGAGGGTCGATCGGCGCTGCGGCACGCCGACGCCGGCGCCCGCAGCACGGCCTCGATCGCGTCGCGGGCGGTGGGGCTCTCGCGCAAGGCCTTCTCGGTGGGGGCGCCGACGGTGGCGCGGTAGTGGCCAACGGCCTCGCGGAACAACTCTTCCTTGGAGCCGAACGCCGCGTAGAGGCTCGGTCGGTTCACGCCCATCGCCTCGCTGAGCGCCGCGATCGAGGCGCCCTCGTACCCGTGCTCCCAGAAGACATGCATGGCGCTGTCGAGCGCGACATCCCGATCGAATGCTCGTGGGCGGCCTCGTGGGGTCATGATCTGTACCGGAAGGTACATAAAACAGACCTCGAAGTCAACTTTGAAACCCCGCGCGGGCTCAGGCAAGAGCGGGCCACGCCACGCGCAGCGCCAGTTGCAGCACGAGCGCCGCGTAGAGGCCGGCGATGAGGTCGTCCACCAGCACGCCGAGGCCGCCCTTGAGGCGCTGCAGCCCGTGCGCCGGCGGCGGTTTGATGATGTCGAAGACGCGGAACAGGATGAACGCGCCGCCCATCGTCAGCATCGCGCGCAGCGGCGTGGCGATCGAGTGCAGCGGCAGGAACATCAGCACGAGCGCCTGCCCGGCGGTCTCGTCGGCGACGATGTGGGAGGCGTCCTTCCGCCCGAAGCGCGTCTCGCCCCAGGCGCCCAGCGTCAGACACGCCCCGCCGCTGAGAACGAGGAACGCCAGCATCGCCCCGTCGATCGCGCCGCGCGGCGCCCCGAGCAGCACGAGCAGGAACGCCAGCGCCGGCGGCGGCAGCGAGCCCCAGGTCCCCGGCGCCGGACGCATGAAGCCCAGCCCGCCGGAGGTCAGCGCCAGCGCCTTGAGCCGGTCACCCACGCGCCGGCTCCCGCAGCATGGCCACGCCCTTGGTCAGGTAGGGGATCGCCGACCAGGCCGTCACCAGCATCACCACCCAGGCGACGACCGAGGCCATCATCGGGAAGGGCGTCGGCTCGGGGTCGCTCCGGCGGAGCGCATCCAGGACGACGAACAGCAGGATCAGCGGCGCCCCGACGGACTGCACGATCATCTTGAGCTTGCCCGCCCCGATCGCCGCGAAGGACTGGCCCCTGCCTTCGACCAGAGCCCGGAGGGTGGTGATGAGCAGGTCCCGGGCGAGGATGACGACCACCATCCACGGCAGCACGCCGGAGGCCTGCACCCGCTCGCCGGAGATGCGGACGAACTGGAATGCCGGGCCGCAGAGCATGACGAAGGCCCCGAGGACGAGGATCTTGTCCGCGAAGGGATCGGCGATGCGCCCGAAGACGGAAACGGCGTCCCACCTGCGGGCGAGATAGCCGTCGAGGGCGTCGGTCAGGGCGGCGACGACGAACAGGACCAGCGCCGCGATGGGGATCCAGGGGTCGCCCTTCCAGCCGGTGGCCCGGTGGAGGTAGACCGAGAGCAGGGCGACGAACACGGCGGCGAGGACGATCCGCAGCCCGGTCAACTGGTTGGGGAGGGCCCGCTGCCAGGCGGGGCGGGTGGCGCCGGTCATGGAGGGGATGGTAACGGGGCGTCGGACGCAAGGGAGTGGGGGGCGCGGAGGGGGTTGCGACGACATGTGGCGTTGTCCCCCGGAGGCCGTGCGAGTTGATGGTCTGACGCGGCGTGCCTATGTTGGCGGCCCCTACGCACCCTCCCCGGCCGTCGGTCCTGTCGCAGTCGGACCCCGAAGCCCGGCCGCCGCCCCGGAGGAGGAGGAGCCCGCCGCGTTGATGCAGTTCGCGACACCCTTTCTCCTGTATCTCGGCGTGGTCGTCGGCGCTCTGGGCGTGGCGATGGCCCTGCCGCGGCGCGGGCTGAGCCCTCAGGCGGTGGGCGCGATCATCGCGGGCGGCGGGCTTGGGCTGGTGTTCCTGGCGCTGGGCCTGCGGGCGGGCCCGGACTGGCCCGGCATCTACTTCTACATCTTCTCGTTCATCGGCCTGGGCGCGGCGCTGCGGATGATCAGCCATCCGCGCCCCGTCTACGCGGCCCTGTATTTCATCCTGACCATTCTCGCGTCGTCGGGGCTCTACCTGCTGCTGGCGGCGGAGTTCATGGCGTTCGCGCTCATCATCATCTACGCGGGCGCCATCCTCATCACCTACCTGTTCGTGATCATGCTCGCGACGCAGGCGCCGGTGGCCGAGGAGATCGATGTCCTGAGCGACTACGACCGCTACTCGCGGGAGCCGATCGTCTCCACGCTGGCGGGCTTCGCCCTGCTGGCCGTGCTGACCTCGATGCTCGTCGGCGGGCTCGCGGAGCCGCTGCACCGGGCGGGCCCGGACCGCGCGGTGACCGGGGCGCTGCTCACGCGCAAGATCGAGCCGCTGCTGACCGAGGCCTACGGCCTGCCGCCCGACGCGCAGCTGGTCGAGGTCGAGGGCGCCTCCGTCACGGTGGCGTTCCCCAGCGGCTGGGGCGGGAGCGAGCAGATCCAGATCTTCCGCCCGCTGAGCCCGGGCGAGACCATGGCCTTCGACCTGCCCGAGGGCGCGACCATGGAGAACATCGAGCAGATCGGCCTGACGCTGGTCGGCAAGCACCCGCTGGGGCTCGAGGTGGCGGGCGTGATCCTGCTGATGGCGATGCTGGGCGCGATCATCCTGGCGCAGAAGCAGTCGCAGGTGGAGGAGGGCCGCAAGAGCGCCGCGGCGCGGAAGGGCCTGACGACCGGCCCGGAGGTCTACCCGTGACCGACCTCTTCACGCTGGCCCAGAGCGAGCTGCTGCCCCAGGCGACGCTGCTGCACTACCTGTTCGTCTCCGCGGCGATGTTCGCGATCGGGATCATCGGCTTCCTGACGCGCCGCAACCTGATCATCATGTTCCTCTGCACGGAGCTGATGTTCCAGGGCGCCGGGCTGGCGATGATCGCCTTCGGCCGGCACCACCTGAACTTCACCGGCGATGTGTTCGTGATCTTCGTGCTGACGATCGCGGCGGCCGAGGCGGCGCTGGCGCTGGCCCTGGTCGTGTACCTGTTCCGCCGCAAGGAAACGCTCAACGCCGCCGAGTGGGCGGAGCTGCGCGGGTAGCGAGAAAGACCAACTCCCTTGATGGACGCGATCGCGACCAACCTGCCGATCTTCCTCGCCGCCGAGCCGGCCGGCGCCGCTGCGCACGGCGCCGACGCCGTGGCCTCGGGCCCGGCGTGGGCGATCCTGATCCCGCTGCTGCCGCTGCTGGCCTCGGCCCTGTGCGGCGTGTGCGCGATGCTGAAGGTCAAGACCAAGGCGCCGGCGATGCTCGTCGTGGCGCTGCTGGGGATGTCCTTCGTGGCGACCGTCGCGCTGTGGATGCAGGGCGGCGGCCCGGGACCGGTGAGCGGCGCGAGCGTCGTCCACGGGTGGGACTGGATCCAGTTCGCCTGGGGCGATGGCCCCGGGCAGGCGCTGATCGCCAACTTCTCCCTGTACATCGATTCACTGACGCTGCTGTGGATGCTGTTCGTGACGGGTCTGGCGACCCTGATCGCGCTCTACGCCAGCGAGTACATGAGCCACGACCTGGGGCAGGGCTACAACCGCTTCTTCGCCTACTTCGCGCTGTTCGTCTTCGCGATGTCCTGCCTGGTCATGGGCGACAACCTGCTCATGCTCTTCCTGGGCTGGGAAGGCGTCGGCCTGTGCTCGTACCTGCTCATCGGCTACTTCTACAAGAAGCCCTCGGCGGTGGCGGCGGCGAAGAAGGCGTTCATCGTCAACCGCATCGGCGACCTGGGCCTGGTGCTGGGCGTGTTCACGACCTTCGTGACCTTCGGCACGGTCGAGTACGCCCCGATGTTTGAGATGGTCCACGCGGGCGTGGACGGCGCCGGGCATTCGCTGGCGGGCAGCTGGCAGGCGACCTGGATCCCGATCTTCTTCATGATCGGCGCCTTCGGAAAGTCCGCCCAGCTGCCGCTGTATGTCTGGTTGCCCGACGCGATGGAGGGCCCGACCCCGGTGTCCGCGCTCATCCACGCGGCGACCATGGTCACGGCCGGCGTCTACCTGATCGCGCGGATGTACCCGGTCTACCTGCTGGACGACGCCCACACGGCGCTGACGATTGTGGCGTGGACCGGCGCCCTGACGGCGCTGCTCGCGGCGACGATCGGCATGGCCCAGTTCGACATCAAGCGGATCATGGCCTACTCGACGGTCTCGCAGCTGGG
>CALKYH010000082.1 GCA_938003595.1 uncultured bacterium | reverse complement strand
CCCCTCCGCGCCGCGATCACCCGCACGCCCCGCGACCCGGACTCGACCTACCTCGCCGTGCAGTACCGCCTCATCGACGACGCCAACCGCGCCGGCCCGATGCGCACCGCGCTCATGACGCACCAGCGGCGCACGGTGGATATCCCGCTCGCCCAGCAGCGAGCCGGCGCGACCCGCGGCGCCCTGTTCGAGCGCCTCGTCGAGGCCGACGCCGCGGCCGTCGAGTACCGCTTCCGCACCGCCGACGACGAAACGCCCTGGAAGCGCGTCCGCATCGTGCCCCCGCCGGCCGTGCTCGCCGCCCGCGCTGTGATTACGCCGCCCGATTACGCCGCTCGCCTCCGCGCCCAGGACGACGGCTCCGGCGCCCTCGTCGCCCCCACCGAGATCGAGATGGGCGCCGGGCTCGACGAGCGCGCCACCGCGCCTGCGGCTCTGGCGGGGTCGCAAGTCGCCTTCACGCTCGATCTCAACAAGCCGCTCCCCGCGCCCAGCGCCGACGCCGGCGACTACGCGTGGCTCGTCGCCACCCTCGGCCCCGACGCCGCGAACGCCAACCTCAACATCCGCGCCGATGGCGCCCGCTGGACAATCGAATGGACGCTGGACGACTCCGTCCGCCTGCCCATCGCGCTGGTCGATGAGCACGGCATCGAGTCCATCGAAGAGCCCGTCTTCCGATTCGAGGCCGCGCTCGATGCGCCGGCCTCCGCCACCGTCGTCGAGCCCGCGTCGGACGAGGCGGTGCTCGCGACGGCCGTGATCGACCTGCTCGGCGAGGGCCGCGACGATGTCGGCCTCGAGGCCGTGTGGCTCGAGCAGCAGATCGCCAGGCCCGCGGGCGACCGCGAGCCCAGCGTCCCCGGCGGCGCCGTGGAGCCCGTCGGCGACCCTGTCGAACTGGTGCGACTCGAAGCGCCCGGCGAGCGCCTGGCGCGCGTCGAGCATCGGCTGGATCTTGCGGAGCTGGGCGTGTCGCCCGGCGACGAGGTGTGGATCACGGCGTTCGCGCTGGACATCCTGGCGTCCGAGACGGGCGTGCGCGAGGCGTCCAGGTCGGCCCTGCGCCGGCTGCGCGTCATCAGCGAGGCGGACTTCGTCGAGGATGTCCGCGCCGAACTCAACGCCGTGCGCCAGGCCGCGATCCGCGCCGACGAGCAGCAGGAAGAAGCCCTGACCCGCACCGCCGAGCGGCGCGCCGATCGACCGACGCGCACCGCGCAGACCCAGATCGGCGAGCGCCTCGCCCGCCAGTCCGAAACGCTCGAACGCCTGGCCGAGGCGCTGGACCGCAACGCCCTGAACGATCCCGCCCTGTCTGACCTGCTGAACGAGGCCCGCGAGGCCATGCGCGAGGCGGGGCAGTCCTCCGACCGCGCGGCCCGCGCCCTGGACGAAGCCGCCGCCAAGGCCCGCGAGGAGAACCCCGGCGCCGACGAGGCCCTGACCGACGAGCAGTCCCGCGAGGTCCGCGCCGATCAGGAGCGCGTGCGCGACGAGCTGGCCCGACTCATCGAAGCGCTCGACGCCGGGCAGGACACCTGGGTCTCCCGGCGCGAGATCGAGGGCCTCCTCGCCGAGCAGCGCGAGCTGCGTGAGCGCACCGAGCAGACCGGCGCCCGCACCGCCGGGCAGGACGCAGAAGAACTCTCCGATCAGGACAAGTCGGACCTGCAGAAGATCGTCGAGGCGCAGGAGGAACTCGCGGAGAAGGCCCGCCGCCTCACCGAGGAGCTGCCCGAGCGCGCCGAAAAGATCGAAGAGCAGGACCCCGCCGCCGCGGCAGGCCTGCAGAAGGCCGGCCAGCGCGCCCGCCAGGAAGAGCTCCCGCAGCAGCAGCAGCAGGCGGCGAAGGCGGCGTCGGAGAACCGCACCAGCGAGGCCTCCCGCGCCCAGCGCCAGGCCGAGCAGACGCTCGAGCAGATGCTCGAGGAGATCGAGCGCGACGAGAAGGCCAAGCAGGAGCAGCTCCGCCGGGCGCTCGCCAGCCTCATCGAGTCCATCGAGGGGCTCATCGACGATCAGGAGTTCCAGCTTGGCCGCCTCGACGCCGCCGACCGCGCCGCCGAGCCCATCGCGCCGCTCGATCAGCCCATGATCCGCCTGAACCGCAACACGCTCGGCGTCGCCGACGACGCCCGCGCCGCGGGGCGCGAGCTCGTCACCGTCGTCCGACTGCTCACCCGGGCCGGCGACGCCCAGACCCGCGCGATCGGCGCCCTCCGCGCCGCCGCGCCCGAGGCGCCCGCCGTCCGCATCGAGGAGCAGGAGTCCCTCGACCGCCTGCGCGACGCCCGCGCCGAGGCCGAACAGCTCGACGAGCAGCAGGAGCAGATCCAGCAGGCGCAGAAGAAGGCCGAGCTCCGCGCCGCGTACCGCGCGCTGCTCCAGCGCCAGACCGGCGTCCGCGACGGCGCCCGCGCGCTCGCCAAGCTTCCCGAGCTCGATCGCCGCGAACGCGCCGCCGCGCGCGAGCTCGCCGCCGACCAGACCTCCATCCGCAAGGACCTCGCGGACCTCACCGCCGGCCTCGAGGAACTGTCGGAGGCCAAGGTCATCGAGTACACGCACAACGCGCTCGACCAGACCGCCGGCCGCGCCGCCGACGCCCTCGCCGAGGGCCGCCCCGTCCCCGCGCTGCCGGAGACCGAGCGCGCGGTGGTCTACATCCAGGCGCTGCTCGATGTGCTCCGCGACGATCAGGGGGATCAGGACGGCGAGCAGAATCCCTTCGGCGCCGGCGGGCAGGAAGGCGGCGGGCAGGGCGGCGGGCCCCAGCCCCTGCTGCCTCCCATCGCCGAGCTCAAGATGCTCCGCTTCCTCCAGGAGCAGATCATGACCGAGACCCGCCTCGCGGCCGAGGGTCAGGTCGCTCCGGACCCCCTGACCATCGAACGGCTCGGAAAATCCCAACGCGAACTCATGGATCTGGGAGAGGGCCTGATCGAGCGTTTGCAGCCCCAGGGAGGCCCTGCGACGCGGCCACAGCCCGCTCCCGGCGGCGCCGTGCCCCAGCCAGAGCCCGCCCCGGGGCCCCCGAATGACCCGGCGCCGAACCCGGAGGCCGATCGGGCCGAACAATCCAGTGGAGGGGCCTTATGAAGACCTCGGCAACCCGCCTCGGCGCCGCCGCGCTCATCGCGCTCGGCCTGACCTCGCCCGTTTGGGCGCAGGACGCCGCGCCGCCGAAGCCCCCGCCGGCCGAAGATCCCATCCCCGACCTGGACGACCTGCTCGGTCTGCCCAAGCAGGACAAGAAGGACGCCGACAAGCTCCCGGCCGCGCTCGACCCCGCGCGTGCGGCGCTGGACCGCGAACTCGCCGGCCAGCGCATCAACGACCAGTTCATGGAGGCGATCGTCCTCATGGGCGACACCGCCGCCCGGCTCGAGAGCGCCCGCGACCCCGGCGTGCAGACCCAGCGCCTGCAGGAAGAAGTCATCAAGCGTCTCGATCAGCTCATCGCCGAAGCGAAGAAGCAGCAGAGCCAGTCGCAGAGCCAGCAGCAGCAACAGCAGCAGGACCAGCAGCAACAGCAGCAGCAGGCCAGGCAGCGCCAGGAGGCGGGCTCGGTCGCGCAGTCCACCGGCGAAGACCCGAACGAGGACGGCCGCCGCCCCGGCGGCCAGACCGAGCCGCTCCGCGAGATGCTCGACGCCGCGTCGGCCGCGTGGGGCGCGCTCCCGCCCCGCATCCGCGAGGCCCTCCTGCAGGGCGGCGACGAGCAGTTCTCCTCGTTGTACGAGGCCATGACCGAGCAGTACTACCGGCGCCTCGCCGAGCAAAGGCCGGACGAATGATCCGCCGCACGATCGACATCGCCGCCGCCTTGGCCGCGTCCCTCGCGCTCGCGTCCACCGCGCCCGCGCAGGACGCCGAGCCGCCGGGCCAGGGCGCCGAGAACGCCGCGCTCGCCAACGAGATCACCCCTGCGCTGGACGAGTCCGTGTCGCGCGGACTTCGCTGGCTCGCCTCCGCGCAGGCCGCGGACGGCTCCTTCGGCTCGGGCAACTACCAGCGCCATGTCGCGCTCACCTCCCTCGCGTGCCTGGCGTTCATGGCCGACGGCCACCTGCCCGGCCGAGGCGCCTACGGGCATGTCGTCGAGAAGGGGCTGGACTTCATCCTCGACAACTGCGCCGAGACCGGCCTCATCGCCGCGGACACCTCCCACGGCCCCATGTACGGGCACGGGTTCGCCACGCTGTTCCTGGGCGAGGTCTACGGCATGA
>CALKYH010000081.1 GCA_938003595.1 uncultured bacterium | reverse complement strand
GCCCCGCCACCGTCATCATCGCCGGCATCGCCGAGGGCATGAAGTCCACCTGGGCCGCCCTCCTCACCGTCGTCGTCGCCATCGCCGCCGCATTCACCTTCGCCGGCGGCGCCGAGAACTTCCTCATGGGCCTCTACGGCGTCGGCATCGCCGCCGTCGGCATGCTCGCCACCCTCGGCATCACCCTCGCGACCGACGCGTACGGCCCCATCGCCGACAACGCCGGCGGCAACGCCGAGATGACCGGCCAGCCCCCCGAGGTCCGCCAGCGCACGGACATGCTCGACTCCCTGGGCAACACCACCGCCGCCACCGGCAAGGGCTTCGCCATCGGCTCCGCCGCGCTCACCGCGCTGGCCCTCTTCGCCGCCTACATCCAGATCGTCCAGGCCCAGCAGACCACCCAGGCCGTCTCCTTCGTCCAGTCCGCGACCTACAGCGCCCCCGAGGTCCCGCACATCACGTACGAGGGCTACGGCAAGTTCGCGCTCGTCATCCCCGGCTACGGCGAGGACGGCGGCGACTATGTCGACGGCGCCATGCTCGTCGACCGCACCCAGATCACCTACGACCAGTTCATCAACCTCAAGAAGGGCATGACCTTCGAGGTCTTCCACGCCCTCCCCGCCGACGGCACCGGCGCCGGCATGGATGTCCAGGCCTCCCCCATGGACCGCACCCTCCTGGCGATCGGCATGATCGACCAGGCCCCCGTGTCCTTCGATGTCATCGCCGCCCGCAACTCGTACATGGCCGATGTGCTCGGCTTCTACGATGTCACGCTCACCAACCCGCGCGTGCTCGGCGGGCTCTTCATCGGCGTGCTCCTGGCCTTCCTGTTCTGCGCCCTGACCATGAACGCCGTCGGCCGCGCCGCCAACGCCATGATGGTCGAGTGCCGCCGCCAGTTCGCCAAGATGCGTGAGGGCTTCCGCGCCCAGGGCATGAGCGAGGCCCAGATCGCCGACCCCGAGCAGTGGCCCAAGCAGGTCACCCACGAGGGCGTCAACTACCCCGACTACGCCCGCTGCGTCTCCATCTCGACCGCCGGCGCCCAGAAGGAGATGATCGCCCCGGCCCTCCTGGCCATCGTCATCCCCATCCTCGTCGGCCTGCTGCTGTCCGTCCCCGGCGTCGTCGGCATGCTCGCCGGCGGCCTCACCTCCGGCTTCGCCGTCGCCATCTTCATGGCCAACGCCGGCGGCGCGTGGGACAACGCCAAGAAGCTCCTCGAGTCCTACGGCCGCATCACCGCCGATGACTTCGTCAACAACGCCGAGAAGCGCAACAAGGTCCCCGTCGAGATCCGGGAGGACATCGCCAAGCGCGCCGAGGAATACATCCGAGCCGGCAACAACAAGGGCTATGTCTACGGCAAGGGCTCCGACGACCACAAGGCCACCGTCGTCGGCGACACCGTCGGCGATCCGTTCAAGGACACCTCCGGCCCCTCGCTCAACATCCTCATCAAGCTCATCTCCATCGTCTCGGTCGTCTTCGCGGGCCTCACCGTGAAGTTCGGCCCGGCCCTCAGCGCCCTGCTCGGCCTGGGCTGATCCCGGCCGCTTGTCACCGATCCCAGCAGCCCCGGGTCGGCCCGCCGACCCGGGGCTTTCTTTCGCCCTCGCCCGCCTGCTGGAACCCCCCACCTTCCCCCCGTACGCTTGACCCTTCATGACCGACCCGACCCAGAACACCCCGTACCCCGCGCCCACGCCCGGCAAGGACCACGAACGGGCCCGGCGCGTCGCCATCGACGCCGCCGCCTCGCTCTCCGATGACAAGTGCGAGCATGTCGTCGTCCTCGACCTGCGCGGCCGCAGCCAGGTCGCGGACTATTTCGTCGTCGCGACCGGCACCTCCGAGCGCCAGATGAAGTCCGCCGCCGCCTCCGTGGCGCAGCTCGCCGCCGAGGCCGGCGTGCCCCTGTTCCGGTCGAACAAGGACCAGCCCGGCCAGTCCTGGGTCCTGCTGGACTTCGTCGATGTCGTCGTCCATGTCTTCGAGCCCTCCGCCCGCGCGTACTACGATCTGGAGGTCCTCTGGGGCGACGGGCCCAAGGTGGACTGGAAGGCCGACCGCGGCCCTGCACGCCAGCCCCGACCCGCCGGCTCGACCAACGCCCGGCAGATCCCCTCCGCCGACTGACAGGAACCACGGCCGATGCTCCGCAAAGTCCTGTACGCGAAGATCCACATGGCCACGGTCAACGCCGCGCGCCCGGACTACAACGGCTCCATCATGGTCCCCTCGGACTACCTCGAGTCCACCGGCCTGCGCGTCAGCGACGCCGTCCTCGTCGCCGACTGCAACAACGCCGCCCGCTTCGAGACCTACATCATCCGGGGCGAGCCCGGCTCCAGGCGCTTCGAGGTCAACGGCGCCGCCGCACGCCTCGTCGTCCCCGGCGACCGCATCATTCTCTTCCACTACGCCTGGATGACCGACGAGGAATACCGCGCGCACCGGCCGCGCGTCCTGGTCCTCAACGAGGACAACTCCGTCGCCGAGTCCTTCCGCTACGAGCCCGGCCAGTAACCCGGCCCCGCTCCCCGGCGCCGCGCCCGCGCCCCCGGAAGTACCATTGCCCCCATGTTCCGCGGCCTGAGTCTCGCCCGTAAGTGCCAGCTGCTCTTCGGCGCCGCCGTCGCGCTGATCATCGGCGCCGCGCTCATCGGCCCCTGGGTCCGCGTCGCCGATGTCCTCGATGTCGGCGAGCTCGACACCTGCCGCCAGCTCGCGCTCTTCGCCCAGCAGACCGGCGCCGCCGACCACACCCACCGCGACGCCCCCGACCAGCCGCCGCTGACCGTCGTCCGCCGCTACTCGCTGCCGGAGGCCAACGCCGCCGCGCAGACCTCCACCTTCCTCGCCGGCGCCGTCGAATCCTTCCTCGCCCCCACGGGCGACCGCCCCCCGGTGATGGAGCGCACCGAGTCCCTCGCCGGCGACGAGGGCCGCGTCTACCGCCTCGCCCGCGCCGAGCGCTCCGATTCCGGCGCCCTCGTCGGCGTCACGCTCGTCGAGCGCCGCTCCCCCCGCGCCGCCGGGCGCCTGCTGGTGGACCGCGTCTACCTCATCGGCGCCGGCATGTTCGCGCTGGTGCTCGCGATGCTGGTCTTCCACATCATCACCACCAAGATCATCCTCAGCCCCGTCCGCGCCCTCCGCCGCACCACCGAGCGCGTCCGCGAGGGCGACATGTCCATCCGCTCCGAGATCCACACCGGCGACGAGTTTGAAGAATTGGCCGACGCCTTCAACGGCATGCTGGCGCACATCGCCGAAACGCAGGACCAGCTCCGCTCGAGCAACCGCAGCCTCGACCTCCGCCTCACCGATCTGGCCGCGAGCAATGTCGCGCTGCACGAGTCCAATCGCCTCAAGGGCGAGTTCCTCGCCAATGTCTCCCACGAGCTCCGCAACCCGCTGAACTCCATCATCGGCTTCGCCGAACTGCTCCAGGCGATCGCCGAGAGCGACAGCGAGAAGGACCCCGGCGCCGAGCACCAGGCCCGCCTCGCCAAGCGCAGCCGCTACCTCGACAACATCGTCACCGCGGGCCGCTCCCTGCTCGAACTCATCAACGACCTGCTCGAGATGGCCCGCATCGAGGCCGGCAAGGTCGAGATCCGCGTCGAGCCCATGAGCATCGCGGCCTCCTGCGACGGCCTGCTCGCCCTCATCCGCCCCCAGGCCGAACGCAAGCACATCCGCCTCGCGCTCGACCTGCCCGGCGGCGACGGCGCCTCCCTGCCCCCGCTCCACACCGATCCCCGCAAATTCCAGCAGATCATCTTCAACTTCCTCACCAACGCCGTGAAGTTCACCCCCGAGGGCGGCGCCGTCACCCTCCGCGCCGAGACCCTGCAGGACGCCGACGGCAGCCGGCGCGTCCGCACCTCCGTGCTCGACACCGGCCCCGGCATCGCCGAGGCCGATCAGAAGGTCATCTTCGACAAGTTCCGCCAGCTCGAGGCCGCGCACACCCGCACGCAGGCCGGCACCGGCCTGGGCCTGGCCATCGCCCGCGAGCTCGCCTCGCTCCTGCAGGGCGAGATCCAGCTCGTCAGCGCGCCCGGCAGCGGCTCGATGTTCTCGCTCATCGTCCCGCTCGCCATCGGCCCCGTGCGCGAGGCCCCCACCATCCGCACGCTCGAAGACGCCGAGCAGGCCCGCGCCGACTCCGTCTAGACACGCACCGCCCCGATGTGATGGCGCACCGTCGGCCGGCCCTTCTCCGGCCACTCGATCGCCACGATGTCGATCCGCCGCGCGCGCCCCTCCCACCCATGCCTTCGGCACGCGGCCTCCGCCAGCGCCGCGAGCTTCCGCTGCTTCTTCACCCCCACCGATTCCTCCGGCCTCGGCCCGTTCCCCTCCCGCGCCACCCGCGTCTTGACCTCCACGAACACCACCGTCTCGCCGTCCATCGCGATCAGATCGATCTCCCCGAACCGCAGCCGCAGGTTCCGCCGCACCACCCTGTAGCCCTTGGCGCGCAGCCGGCGCGCCGCTTCGCGCTCCCCGCGCGCGCCCAGCCGCTTGGTCGGGTCCTTCGAGCGCCCCCGCCCCGCGAGCGTCCGCCACCGATCGATCAGCGCCGCCCCCCACGCCACCTGGTCACCTCCGCGCGCCCTCGACCTCCGGGAAGTAGCGATCCACCGCGATCTGCAGCAGCCGCCGCTCCATCTCCTCCATGTTGCTGATGCTCGCGTTCTCGATGAGCTTGAGGAAGTAGCGCCGCTCCTCCTCCGACAGCCGACGCGCCTTCAGGTCCGCGTGGATCGCCAGCTGCTCGTCGTACAGGCTCACCGGCGGCGGCCGCTCGATCGTCTCGAGCATCAACCACGCCGTGTGCGGCCCGTTCTCGAACGGCCCCACGACCTCCCCCACCGTCAGCGCCTGCGCCTTCTTGTTGAGGATCGCGTCGCCGAAGATCTCCGCGCTCTCGTAGTCCGAGGTCTTGAGCGTCACCTCGTACAGGCCGCCGTTCGACGACGCGAAGCTGCTCTCGCGCGACGCCACATCCGCGAACGGCTCGCCCGCCGCCAGCGCCGCCGCCACACGCTCCGCCGCCGCCGGGTTGTCCGCCGGCACACGGATCAGCCGCAGCGCCACCCGCGGCGGCGGGCGGTACTTGTCCGCGTCCCGCTCATACTCCAGCACGACCTCGCGCCACGGGACATACGCCCGGCTCTCCAGCACCCGCATGATCTGCACGCGGATCAGCTCCCGGTCGCGCTGGGCCCGCACCTTCTCCTCGATCGTGAGGCCCTCTTCCTCCATGAGCCGGCGCTTGGCCAGCTCCTCGGAGCCGAAGCTCTCGCTCACCAGGTTCGACCGCAGCGTCTCCACGAACGCCAGCACGCCCAGGCGCTGCTGAGGATTCAGCGACGACTGGAACTCCGCCAGCAGCAGCTCGTCGCGCATCTTCTCGAACAGCGCCGACCGCACCTGCTGCTGCGCGAACCGCACCCACTCGTTGGGCTTGAGCGTCCGCGCCTCGGCCCGCAGACGCGCGTCCATCGGCGCGAAGAACTGGCTCGCGAACACCGGCCGGCCGTTGATCTGCCCCACCATCGAATCGATGAGCGTGCTCCCGCCCGCCGGCGCCCCCGTGTCCGCCCACGCCCCCGGCTTCTGCGCGCCCTCTTCCTCCCACACCGCCAGCGGATCGCGGATGTCGTCGATCTCGCGCTCCTCCGGCGTCAGCGTCACCACCGGCGCGCCGACATACACCTCCACATCGCCCACGCCGCGCGACGCCTCCACCGGCCCGATCCGCATCAGCGGCGCCACCGCCGGCCCGGAGTCGTCCCGCTCGCTCTCGCGGCTCAGGGTCTTGAGGTCCTTGCCGACGATCTGCGGCACCCGCGACCCGGTCGCCTTGCCCTGACCGCACGAGACCATCGCCCAGCACGCCGTCGCGCAACCCGCCGCCAGCGCCGCCCGTCGCAGCGACATCCATCGAACATCCTTGTCGAATCGCACGCGCCGTCCTCCTTGATCGCGGGGGCGACTTCTCCGACGCCGGACCCGCCAGGACCCGAACGAGCGACTAGACTAACACCAAAGGCCCCCGCCGCAACGAACCGGCCGGGGCCGGAAAGGCCAACCATGGGCGACTCCGGCGATCATCCTCCCATCATCATCGACTCCGACTGGAAGTCCCAGGCCCAGGCCGAGAAGCAGCGCCTCGCCGATCAGGAAAAGCCCGCCGCCTCGAAAGCCGGCGCAGGCGACATGCCCCCCGCGGACTTCCGCGCCCTGGTCGGCTCCCTCGCCACGCAGGCCCTCCTCTACATGGGCGCCTTCCCCGACCCCGAAACCGGTCAGGCGATGGTCTCCCTCGAATACGCCAAGCACGCCATCGACCTGCTCGGCGTCCTCGAAGCCAAGACCAAGGGCAACCTCAACGAGGAAGAGCAGCAGGACATCACCGAGGTCCTCCACGAGCTCCGCCAGCGCTTCGTGCAGGTGACCCAGATCCTCGCCAAGTCCCAGGCCCAGCGCGCCGCCGGCGCGCCCGGCCGAGTCCCCGGCGCCGGACCCGCCTCGCCCTTCACCTCCACCTGACCGCGCCGGCCCACCGCCAGCCCAGACCGCCAACCCAGCCCGCCGACCGTCCAGGAGTCCAGGTCTTGACCTCTGTGCCCGTCTCCGACGCCGCCCCAGCATCGTTCCTCGACAAACACGCCTTCCTCCTGCGGCGCCTGCACTCGCTCTCCGGCGTTGTGCCCATCGGCGCGTTCCTGATCGTGCACCTGATCACCAACGCCTCCGTCGTGTGGGGCCTGATCAACCAGCGCGAGTCCGGCGACAACCACGCCGGCGTCGCCACCTTCCAGCACGAAGTCAACTTCATCCACTCGCTGCCGGCGCTGCTGCTCATCGAGATCTTCGGCCTCTGGCTCCCCATCGCGTTCCACAGCGTGCTGGGCGTCTACTACGCCACCTCCTCGCGCCCGAATGTCGCGCACTACCCCTACCAGGACAACTGGCGGTACACGCTGCAGCGCATCAGCGGTTATGTCGGCGTCCTGTTCATCTTCTACCACGTCGCCACGCTGCGCTGGGGCTGGACCTTCCTCGTCCCCGGCGGTACGCAGTGGACCGCCGACCACGCCGCGTCCACCCTCGCCATGGCGCTCCGCGGCCACGAGAGCGACCTCACCCTCGCCGGCCTGCTCGTCGCCGCGTTCTACATGGTCGGCGTCTCGCTGCTGGTGTTCCACCTGGCCAACGGCCTGTGGACCGCCGCCATCACCTGGGGCCTGACCATCTCCCGCGAGGCCCAGCGCCGCTGGGGCCAGATCTGCTTCGCCATCGGCGCCGCGCTCATGCTCGCCGCGTGGTCCGCCGTCATCGGCTTCGTCACGCTCGACCCCGCCAAGGCGCTGGAGACCGAGAACCGCATGAAGGCCGGGCAGACCGCCCCGCACTAGCCCCGCCGCCGAATCCCGCCCCCGGCGCCCGTCGAATCACTCCAACACCCACCGGACCCCAATCCCCATGGCCGCCAGCAAGAACCAGCGCGTGATCGTCGTCGGAGGAGGCCTCGCCGGCCTCGCCGCCGCCATCCGCATCGCCGAGTCCGGCGTCCCCGTCGATCTCTTCTCGATCGTCCCCGTCAAGCGCTCCCACTCCGTCTGCGCCCAGGGCGGCATCAACGCCTGCAACGAGGTCGCGCGCCAGCAGGGCTACTCCGAGTACGAGCATTTCGACGAGACCATCTACGGCGGCGACTTCCTCGCCCACCAGCCCCCCGTCTACGAGATGACCCACTGGGCCCCCCAGGTCATCGACCTGCTCGACCGCATGGGCGTCCCCTTCAACCGCACCGCCGAGGGCTACCGCGACCTGCGCCTCTTCGGCGGCTCGCTCTTCAAGCGCACCCACTTCGCCGGCGCCACCACCGGCCAGCAGCTGCTCTACGCCCTCGACGAGCAGACCCGGCGCTGGGAGTCCGAGGGCCGCGTCACCAAGTACGAGCACTGGGAGTTCCTCTGGCCCGTCGTCGGCGACGACGGCGCCTGCCGCGGCATCGTCGCACAGGACCTCCGCACCATGCAGATCCGCGCCTTCCGCGCCGACGCCGTCGTCATGGCCACCGGCGGCAACGGCCTGGTCTTCGGCAAGTCCACCAACTCCGTCGTCTGCACCGGCGCCGCCGCATCCCGCTGCATGCAGGCCGGCGCGAACTACGCCAACGGCGAGTTCATCCAGGTCCACCCCACCGCCATCCCCGGCGCCGACAAGCTCCGCCTCATGTCCGAGTCCGCGCGAGGCGAGGGCGGGCGCGTCTGGGTCCCCGCGATCAAGTCCGGCGCCTCGTGGACCAAGCACCCCGACCCGGGCCGCGACCCGCGCCAGATCCCCGAGAACGAGCGCTACTACTTCCTCGAAGAGCGCTACCCCAAGTACGGCAACATCGTCCCGCGCGACATCGCCACCCGCGAGATCTTCAACATCTGCATGGACGGCTTGGGCGTCTCCGGCGGGAACATGGTCTATCTCGACCTCACCCACCTGGGCAAGGACTACCTCGAGCGCAAGCTCCTCGGCATCATCGAGATCTACCGCAAGTTCGTCGGCGAGGACCCCGTCGAGGTCCCCATGCGCATCTTCCCCGGCGTCCACTACACCATGGGCGGCCTCTGGACCAGCTACACGCCCAAGGCCAACCTCAAGGGCATGGTCGCCGGCGCGCCGGACGCCATGACGACCTCCATCCCCGGCCTCTACGCCTTCGGCGAAGTGAACTACCAGTACCACGGCGCCAACCGCCTCGGCGCCAACGCGCTGCTCTCCTGCATCTTCGACGGCCTGTTCTGCGGCCAGGGCGTCGTCGCTCATGTGCAGAGCGCCAAACGCGCCGCCGCCGACGAGCCCCAGTCCATCTACGACGGCGTCGTCCGACAGGAAGAAGCCCGCGTCAAGCGCCTGCTGTCCGCCAAGGGCTCAGAGAACCCCTACACCATCGGGCGCGAGCTCGGCGAAGAGATGACCGCCGCCTCCACCGTCGTCAAGTCCGGCCCGCGCCTCGAGCAGGCCCTCCGCAAACTCGGCGAGTTCCGCGAGCGCTACAACAACATCGGCGTCGACGACCCCTCCGGCTGGACCAACCAGAACCTCGCCCACGCCCGCGCCGTTGGCGACATGCTCGCCATGGCCGATGTCATCCTCCGGGGCGGCCTCGAACGCCGCG
>CALKYH010000080.1 GCA_938003595.1 uncultured bacterium | reverse complement strand
TGTCGCCGGCTCCTGGGTCTCGGTCGCCAACCTCTACGCGGACTTCGCCGCGCTCGCCTGGCCCGCCCTCGCGATCGCGGTGATCGAGCCCGCCCTCTGCCGATTCCTCCGCGCCACGCCGGAGTTTCCGCGGCCATCGCCCGTGTTCGCCGGCGTAGTCCCCGCCGTCACCTACCTCGTCTTCGCCGGCTGGCAGCTGATCCGGCTCGGATGGTGGACATGAACGGACTGTCGCTCGGACCGGCGCTTCCCCCGGATCAAGCCGCGGATCTCAGGTCCCGCCTTGCCTTCGAGCACGGCAAGTACGACCTCCAGGTCGGCGATCGCTCCACCATCTCGATGCGCCCGATCCTTCTCTCGTCCTCGGTCTGGCGCTCGCTCGCGCGCGACGCCGAGGCGCTCTGGCGAGAAGCCGTCGAGGCCGAGCGCGCCGCGCTCGCCGAGCCCGCGCTCCTCCGCCGACTCGGGCTCCCGCGAACCCTTCGGCACGAGATCCTGCGCGCCTGCCGCGGCCATTCATCGATCGGCGCCCGATTCGTGCGCTTCGACTTTCACCCGACCCCCGACGGCTGGCGCATCTCCGAGATCAACGCCGATGTCCCCGGCGGTTTCCACGAGGCCGAGGCGCTCACCTCCCTGCTCATCGGGAACAACGCCGGCGCCCTCGCCGCCGGAGACCCCTGCTCCGCGATGGCTCGCACCCTCGCGCACGCAACTCCGGACGGTCACGCCGTCGCGCTCGTCCACGCCACCGCCTACAGCGACGATCGTCAGTCGATGTCCGCCCTGGCCCATCGCCTCGCGGCGCTCGGCGTCCGATCGGCGCTCCTCGCGCCCGACCAGCTCCAGTCAACCGGCGGCGCGCTGTTCGCACGCGATCCGGATGGTCCGCCCATCCGGATCGGCGCCGCGGCCCGGTTCTTCCCCGCCGAGTGGCTCCCGAACCTCGGGGATCCCCGCGCGTGGCGACCGCTCATCACCGGGGCGGAGCGCTGCATCCTCAACCCGGTCCGCGCCGTGGTCGCCCAGTCCAAGCGCATGCCGCTGATCTGGGATGAGATCCGCTGCGACATGTCCGCCTGGCGACGCCTGCTGCCGCGCACGCTGGACCCGCGCTCGTGCGCATCGCTGGGCGACTGGGCCCTGAAGCCCGCGCTGGGCCGCGTGGGCGAGGCGATCTATCTGCCCGGACCCCAGCCCCTCGGCGAGCGCAAGGCGCCGCGCCTCGCGCGCCGCCGCCCCGCCCATTGGATCGCCCAGGAGCGCTTCACCGCGACGGCGCTGACCCCCGAGGACGGTCCAGCCCTGTACCCCTGCGTCGGCGTCTTCGTGCTCGACGGCTTGACCGTCGGCGCCTACGGCCGGCTGTCGCACTCGCCCCTCATCGATCAACACGCCCAGGAAGCCGCCGTTCTCATCCTCCGAGAGCCCGAGGCCATCGCCGCATGACGCTCAATCGCCGCGAACTCTTTGAACGCTGGTCCCCGCCCGGTTCGCCGTGGGCCGATTGGGCCAAGCCCGTGTTCTTCGCGCTGATGCACGAGCGATCCGGCCCGCCCAACAACGCCCACCTGCCGAGCCCCGATCTGCGCTGGCTGGATCACGATCCCCGCCCCGTCGCGATCATTCTCGACCTCCCCGGCGTCGAATCCGCGCGCTGGGCGGCCAGCCTGGCCGCCCGCGGCTTCGCCACCGTCCCGCTGTTCAACGGAACGCCGGGCCCGCAGGCGGTCATCGACTACAGCGACCTCGCCCGGGCGCTCGTCTACTACGCGCCCGACGCGGCCCCGCCGCCGCAGGACGCGCCCCCGTGCTTCCTTCTCGACTCCGACCGTCTCGCGGGCAAGCTGCTCATCGCGCCGGGACAGTTCGACAACCGCTGGCTCACATTCCCGCATGACTTTCCGTCCGCGGCGCTGCTCATGTCCCGCTCGCTGCACATCGCCATCGTCGTGCAGCTCCGGGACGGCCCCGTCTCGGAAGACCTCTCCCATGTCCTCCTCCACTGGCAGCGCGCCGGCGTCGCCATCATGCGAAAGGCGGCGCTCAGCGTCGGCCCGCCCGAGCGCATTGAGATCAGGCGCCCCAAGGGCTACCGATCGGCGCTCCGACGCGTCATGGTCACGCTCGGTCTGCGCCACAACAGCGCCGGCGGG
Organism: uncultured bacterium; assembly: GCA_938003595.1. Classification (GTDB taxonomy): domain Bacteria; phylum Planctomycetota; class Phycisphaerae; order Phycisphaerales; family UBA1924; genus JACVCK01. The sequence continues at coordinate 78 of CALKYH010000080.1, read as the reverse complement.
TTCGGATCCAAGGTGCCCGACCTGCAGGACAGCTCCGGCGTCGGCTACGCCTGAGCCCTTCGTCCCTTACTTGTTCTC
>CALKYH010000079.1 GCA_938003595.1 uncultured bacterium | reverse complement strand
CGATCGCGGGCGCGGCGCTGGTGGGCAGCGTGCTCGGGCCCGTCGCCGCGATGCCGGGGCTGCCGCCGTGGATCGGCGTCTTCATCCCGGTCATGATCCTGACCTGCGTCGCGCTGTGGGCGACGGTGAGCGTCAAGACCTGAGCCGGGGGAACAGCGTCACATCGGGCTCGCGTCGACATCCTCTTCGGGCGCGGGGGCCGGCGGAGGGGGCAGCGCCGGGAGGCCCTCGATCGGGCCGAGCTCTCCGGCATGCACGGGATCGAAGCCCATGGCCACCGCGGCGGTCGTCGCGGGTCCATCGGCGCGGAGCGTCAACGCCTTGCGGTTCGGCAGGATGATGAACAGGTCCTGCACGCGGATCTTCGAGGTGTTGAACGACTGCGGGTCGATCACGATGTGGATGACAGTCGAGCCGTTGGCGTAGTTCACCGCCACGGGGATCGCCGGGTCCTGGTTGCGGCCGTTGCCGCCGACATTGCCGCCGCCGTAGGCCTGCGCGAAGCCCTCCATCATTTCCGAGAAGCCGGTCGGGGCGTCGATGTAGTCGCCGTAGTTCTGCCGGATGATCGCGGCGAAGGCGGCGATCTCCTCGTCGGTCACATCGGCGTCGGCCGTGGCGAGCAGGTGGCCCCGGGCGCCGGCGATGTCGCCGTCGGAGATGGTCTGCATCATCTGGCTGGTGCCGCCGACGATCTGGGTGGTGTAGGTTCGCCAGGCCTGCGCCGCGCCGATGGACAGCGCGATCCAGACCACCGTCGCCAGCGTGCCCAGCGCGATGCCCACGCCCGCCAGCGCCTTGCCGGTCACCCGGCCCTGCGAGCGGTTGATGCCCGCCAGCGCCGCGACGCCCAGGATGAACGCCAGGATGCCCAGCCCGGGGATGCAGCAGATCACCGCGCACACGAGCGACAGCACCGCGAGGATGCTGATCCGCGAGGGCTCGTCGGGGTCGAAGTTGTCGCGTCGGCGCTCGGAGGGATAACCGGCGTAGGGGTTCTCGCTCATAGTGCATCCAATCTAACAGGGGCCACGAGGGGTTGTCCCGGTGAGGGTGCGAGTCCGGGGGCCGCGCAGGGCTACAGCGGCTCGTCCTGTTCTTCCTCAACCGCCTCCAGCCATTTCGCGCGCAGCGTTCGGGTCGCGGGGCCGGGAGCGCCGTCGCCGATCTTCGCGGCCTCCATGCGGACCAGCGGCAGCACGCCCCACGAGGAATTGGTCAGGAACGCCTCGTCGGCTCCGAGGAGGTCCTCCACCGAGAGCATCCGGGCGTGGCAGGTCAGGCCCATCTCGCCGGCGAAGTCCAGGATCGCCCGGCGCGTGACGCCCGGCAGCACCGGGCTGCGCAGGGCGTTGGGGGAGGGGTCCTCCTCACCGCGGGCGATCGGGGTGAGCAGTTCGCCATCCTTCAAGAGGAAGATGTTGCTCACCGCGCCGCCGCCGAGGTGATTGGTGACCTGCAGCAGCAGCGCCTCGCCCGCGCCGGCACGGGCCGCGGCCTGGAGTTCGCGCAGGCGGCCCCAGTACGACAGCGTCTTGTGGCCCTGCATGGGGTCGAGCGGGTTCAGGCGGAGCGAGCCGACCACCGCCATCACGCCGCGCTCGAACATCTCCGCGGGGTACGGCGTCGCGGGCTGCGCCGCGATCATGACGGTGGGGTCCACCGGGCCCGGCCCGCCGGCGCTGAGCAGGTTGAGATCACCCCCTGTGACGGTCAGGCGCACGCGGGCGCGCTCCAGGCCGCTCTCGGCGACGACATGGCGCACCGCCTCGCCCAAGGGGTTGAGTTTGAGGTTCTCGGTCAGGCCCAGCTCGCGCGCGGAGCGCTGCAGCCGATCCAGGTGGTCGAAGAGCCGGAACACACGCCCGTCGAAGGCGAGCATGGTCTCGAACAGGCCCACGGCGTGCTGCACCGAGGCGTCGAACGCCGAGACTTTCGCGTCCGCCCTTTCGACGAACTGCCCGTTGATCCAGACAGCGCCGCTCACGGGGCGCCCCGATCGTCCAATGGACGGCGCGCGACGACCACCAGCTTGCGGCCGAACAGCGCCTCGGAGGAGTTCTGCAGGCGCACGCCCTCGCCGTCGCCCCACTTGCTGCGGGCCAGCAGGCGCACCAGCGGCGCCATCCAGCCCCAGGCCAGGGACGAGCCCTGACGCTTGTCGGTCATGAGCCGCTCCAGGCGCAGGCCGCAGCGCCCGAGCATGAAGCGGTGCCGATCGACGCTGAAGCTGGCCAGGTGCTGGTGCACGGGGTCATGGAGCTCGGGATCCAGCGGCGGGAAGGAGTAGAAGTATCCGGTCATCAGGAAGGACACGCGCGACTTGAAGCTGGAGATGTTGGGCGTGGTGAACACCAGCGCCCCGCCGGGCTTGAGCACGCGCCGGGCCTCGCTGTAGAAGGTGCGGTGGCCCTCGAGGTGCTCGACGACCTCGACCGCGATGGCCAGGTCGAAACTCTCATCGGGGTAGGGCAGGGCGCCGTTGGCGTCCACGCCCAGGCACTCGATGCCCTCGGCGCGGAACATGTCGGGGTAGAGGTCGCAGGCGCTCACCGCGTAGCCCGCGTCGCGCAGGCGGCCGGAGAGCGCGCCCTGGCCGGCGCCGATGTCGAGCAAACGCACCGACGGCCCCGGCGCCGCGACGGTGCGGAGCAGGTCCACCACACGCGCGTGGGTGCCGGGGATCGCCATCTCGCGCGGCGCCGCGCCGGGCGCATCCTGCACTCTGCCTGGGGCGATCGTGGTCACGGGGGCATCCTACCGGCGCGCCGTGAGGCTACGGGGTCACGGGCGGGATGGCCTCGGGCGACGCGGCCGCCGGCTCGGGCTCGGGCGCCTTCTCCGCCATCAGGCGCGGGACCGCCCAGAACAGCCCCATGACCAGGCCCCACAACGCCAGGTGCAGCGCGCCGACCAGAACGGCGTTGTTGCGCGAGAGCCGGAACGAGGACCACACGATCAGGATGTAGGCCGCGGCGCCGATGATCCACTCCAGCAGCGCCACGCCGATCACCAGCGGCCCGATGGTGACGATCAGCCAGAACACGCCGACCGCCGCGAACATGCGTGCGGCCGCGAGCCGCTTGTCGCCCAGCTTGCGCTTGAGCGAGAGCGAGGCGATCCACAGCGCCGCGACGCCCAGCAGCGCATAGAACGGGCCGCTGAACAGAACCTTGATCGCCGCGACCAGGCTGCGCGGCGCCCATCCGGGGTTCTCGGGGCGCGGCAGGCGCGAGGCCTCCACCGCCGCGAGCACCGCGGCGGTGACCAGCGTCGTGCCGCCGACGGTCGCGAGCACCTGCCAGGTGAGCCAGCCGGGGCGCGACAGCGGCTCCTCGCCCCGCACGACCACGACCACCTTCTCGCTCTTGACGGGCGCCTCGGGCGCCGGCGCGGGCGACGGCGGCGCCACCTCGTAACCCTCGGCGGGCTTGGCGGGGTCCTTCGGAGCGGGGTTCGCGTCGTCGGCCATACGAAGAAGGATACCCGCGGCCCGCCGGCGCCGGGCTCGGGCTACGATCCCCACCCATGAGCGTCAACCCCACATTCACCGTCGGGCTCGTGCAGCGCGCCTGCTCCGAGGACCGCCAGAAGAACCTCGCCAACGCGCTCGACGGCGTCCGTGAGGCCGCGTCGCGCGGCGCCCAGATCGTCTGCCTGCAGGAGATGTTCAACGCCACCTACTTCTGCAAGCGCGAGGACTTCGACCTCTTCGACATCGCCGAGCCCATCCTCGGCCCCGACACCGGCCCGACCGTGCTCGCCTGCCAGGACGAGGCGAAGAAGCTCGGCGTCGTCGTCATCGCGCCCATCTTCGAGAAGCGCGCCCCGGGGCTGTACCACAACTCCGCCGCGGTCATCGACGCCGACGGCGAGCTGCTGGGCGTCTACCGCAAGATGCAGATCCCCGACGACCCCATGTACTACGAGAAGTTCTACTTCACCCCCGGCGACGCGGCCGAGCCCGCGCCCGGCACGGCGAAGAAGTGCAGCGCCGCCAGCGGCTACCGCGTGTGGCACACCCGCTTCGCCAAGGTCGGCGTGCTCATCTGCTGGGACCAGTGGTACCCCGAGAACGCCCGCATCACCGCCCTGCTGGGGGCGGAGGTCATCTTCTATCCCACCGCCATCGGCTGGCGCCCGGAGGAACAGGCCGAGTTCGGCGAGGACCACCGCGAGGGCTGGCGCACCGTGCAGCGGGCCCACGCCGTGTCGAACGAGCTCTTCGTCGCCGCGGTCAACCGCACCGGCCACGAGCCCGAGCCCGGCACGGGCGGGATCAACTTCTTCGGCTCCTCGTTCGTGGCGGACCCTTTCGGGCGAGTGGTGGCCGAGGGGCCGACGCACGAAGAGGCCGTGCTTGTGCACGCCTGCGACCGCACGCTCATCGACAAGACGCGCCGGCACTGGCCCTTCTTCCGCGACCGGCGCGTGGACGCGTTCCAGCCCCTGACCGAGCGCTGGATCGGCAACGGCTGAGCCATGAGCGCCCGCCAGGCCCCACCATCGAACCGCCGCTGGCCCGCCGAGTGGGAGCCGCACGAGGCCACCTGGCTCTCGTGGCCCCACAACGAGGAAGACTGGCCCGGCAAGTTCGGCCCGATCGACTGGGCGTTCGCCGAGATTGTGCGCCTGGTCGCCGGGCGCGAAGACGCCCCCGGAAGCGCCGTTGAGCGCGTCGAGGTCCTCTGCCACAACGAGGATGTCCTGCGCCGCGCCAAGCGCTGCTGCACGCAGGCCGGCGCCGTCATGGAGCGCGTGCGCTTCCACCTGTTCCCGACCGACCGGGGCTGGCTGCGCGACATCGGCCCGACCATGGTCGAGACCGGCGCGGGCCTGGAGCTGATCGACTGGGCCTTCAACGCCTGGGCCAAGTACGACAACTTCGCCCTGGACGACGCCGTGCCGGGGCTGGTCGAGCGCATCACCAAGCTGCCGCGGCGTGAGGCCACGCGCCCCGACGGCAAGGGCCGCCTCGTCATGGAAGGCGGCGCCATCGAGACCGACGGCGCGGGCCTGATGCTCGTCACGGAAGAGTGTCTGCTGGATCCGCGCACGCAGGTGCGCAACCCCGGCCTCACGCGCGAGGGCTACGAGCGCGCTTTCGCCGAGCACCTGGGGATCACGCGCACCGTCTGGCTCTCCCGCGGCTGCGTCGGCGACGACACCCACGGCCACATCGACGACATCGCCCGCTTCGCCCCGCCCATCGGCGGCAAGCCGGTCGTGGTCCTGGCCTACGAGGACGATGCGGACGACGAGAACCACGAGGCCTCGCTCGAGAACGAGCGCCTCCTCGGCGAGGCGGGGCTGCATGTCGTCACGATCCCGTACCCCGCGCCGGTCTATTTCGACGGCCAGCGCCTGCCCGCGTCGTACGCGAACTTCTATGTCGCCAACAGCGCCGTGCTGGTCCCGACCTTCAACGACGCGAACGACCGCGTGGCGCTGAGCACGCTCGCCGCGCTGTTCCCGGACCGTCCGACGATCGGCGTTCACTCGCTGGACCTGGTCTGGGGCCTGGGCACGCTGCACTGCCTCACGCAGCAGCAGCCGGCGCCGCGGGCCTGATAACGGCGCCCGCCCGCACAACCGGAACCATCTCGCCCGTATCGCTCCATCGCGCATTGCCCGCTGGAGATTCGCTTGCGACGCTCCCCATCGTTGAGTCCGGCGCCGCCGGGACGCGGCCCTGCCGCAAGCACGAAGGGACAACCCATCTTGAACCACTCCATTCGTTCCATGTCGCTGGCCGCGGGCCTGAGCCTCGCCTGCTCGCTCGGCGCGAGCGGCGCCGACGGCGGCGGCTACTTCGCCGACTTCGAACTCGGCGCCGGCGCCGAGTGGTCGATCACGACGCGAACGAACTCGCCCAGCTTCACGACCTTCCTCGGCCGCTTCGGCAACAACCGGGTGGACCTCACCCTCGACACGCTCGCGGGCGCGGAGTACCGCCTCACCTACGACTTCTTCGCCATCGATTCCTGGGACGGCCCCAGCTCGTCCTGGGGCGGCGAGTACTTCAATGTCCTCGTGAACGAGGAGACTCTCTTCCGCTCCACCTTCAGCAACTTCGGCGCGCAGGACTGGTCGCAGACCGTCGCCGGCGCGCCCACCGAGGGCGGCCCCGGCGTCAACCTCGGCTTCCAGAACAACTGGGCCGACTCCATCTACCGCGGCCTGGGCGTGGACTTCCTCGCCACGGGGTCGATCACCACGATCTCGTTCCTCGGGCAGGGCCTCCAGGGCATGAACGATGAGTCCTGGGGCATCGACAATGTCGGCGTCTCGCTCGTGCGGGCGCCGCTGCCGACGGTCGCGTCCCTGAGCATCCCCGCCCCCGGCGGCGCGGCGCTCGCGGCGTGCGTGGCCTTCGGCGCCGTCGGCCGACGGGCTCGCCCGCGCCGGCCGATCGCGATGGAGCGGCTCCGATGATTGACTGACGCAAACTGCACGCGAAGGCCGGTCTCGGCCCGCCGCGCGGGGCCCCAATAAAGGCCTTGCTCCGCGAACCGGGCGACCTCCGGACCCTTCGGCGTGTTTCTCGAGTGTTCCTCAGCGTGCGCGTCGATGGCGCCGGACCGGGATGTTCCCGCCGGCGCTCGGCGCTTTTTGGGGCGAGCCGGCTCTCGCGGGCTTGTTCATAATGCCCGCGATGAGTCTTACCTCAAACATTCGGCTCTTCGCCAGCGAAGCGACGACCGTCGACTCTGTTGATATCGAGAGGCTGCTCAGCGTGTGCGGCGCTGACCAGGTTCAACAGGTGTTGCGCTATCTGACTCCTGACAACGCATGGGAACAGCATCAGCGCTGGGTGCGTGATCGGATTCCGTGGGACGATCGCGAGTACGACTACATCGCGAAGAAGTGTCCCGCGACCAAGCTCGCCTCGCGACTGGACCTCAGTCTGCACAACGCCGCATTCCTGCATGCTCCGCCGCCATGGCTTGAGCCCCTTCGACTGGAAGTTGAGCGAGACATCCCGGTTGAAGTGCGCGACGAGTATCAAGTCAACAGCATGCATCTGGAGTTGGGCTGGCACGATGTCTTCGACGCTGATCGAGGTCAACTCGGCCGGTTCTTCGGTCGCACCATCTGCGCCTTCGTGATCTTCGGCTACGGCCTGATCCGCGACCGGCCGGAGTTTGAGCGCCGGGTCCAGGAATTGGAGACCTTCCGCCGCCTCAAGGCCGACATGGAATCCATCCTCGGCCCCTGCGGCGTCGCGGCGACCATCAGCTACTAATCCCCTAACCAAACCTTCCCAAGCCCCCTCTTATTGGTCCTCGACCTGCGCGAGCGCCCCCGGAAAATCGGTGACTCCTTCGGGGCTTTTTCGGGCATTTCGCCGGGCCGATGACATACTATGGACCGTGCCGCGCCCGATAGTCTCGATCAGCACGCGCCTCTGTCGTCGGCACGGCCTTTGCTTTCCGGGCTGATATGGCCGCATCTGCGGCGTCCCAACGGGCGCGCCCGCGGCCGCTCACCGCTTTTTTCGCTCTCGCACTGAGGAATCATCCATGCCGATCTGTGCCGCCAGAAGAGCGCTGCGAGGCGTCGCGATTGCCGCCGGGGCTGTTGCATTCTGCTTCGCCCTCTCCGTCGATGGCGCCGCGAACCCTTACAACGCCCGCCATGAGCACATCGACAACGAGGTCCAGCAGATCCCGGTTGATCTCAGCCAGGGCGACATTGTCGAATCCGGCCCTCGCGGGGTCATCATCGGCGTTCCCGGCTACGCACCTTTCGAGGGGCAGATCCGCTTTGACTCCGAGCAGGAGCTGCGCCGCTGGGGCGGCGCGCTGGCGCACAACGAGGAGGGCGTTCCGCCGCAGATCGTCGGCCTGCCCAACGGCGCCGCGGCCCAGTTCGACGCGAACGTGATCGGCGGGGTCTCGGAGCGGCGCTATCTGCTCCGTCACCTGCTCACCGGCCAGAACGACCGCGCGGGCAGCTACCAGGCCGCCACGCCGACGCTGCGCCTCTCGGCGCGGGTGCGATTCGATCCCCCGTCCGCGCCCGCCCCCGGCGCGGGCGCGGGAGAGGGCGGGCCGGCGTTCTCCACAATCCTCCGCATGCTGAGCGGCTCCAGCTCGCGCGTCTCGCTCGCGGCGGCGGGCGACGGCTCGCTGCGGCTCACGCTGCTCGGCGCGGGCGAATGGACCTCGTCGACGACGATCACGCCCGGCGTCTGGCACGAGATCGAGCTGCGCTACGAAGCCGCCGGCTCCACCGGCCAGGGAGATCTGTTCGTCGCGCTCGACGGCGTCGAGGTCGAGGACCTGCGCCAGACCGGGCACGAGGTCGAATCGGTCATCACCATGTTCACCGTCGGCTGCGCCGCGCCCGCCGGCGAGCCGGGCGGCGATGTGTTCGCCCGATGGATCCGCTGGAGCCACCGCGACGGGGCGTCCGTCGACTACGACCCCGACCTCATCGTCGCGAATGTGCGCGATGTCTCCGCGACCGAGGCGCGCATCCTCACCGTGCAGAACCCCGCGACCTTCGGATGGAACGCGGCCGAATCCTACGTGCGGTATGCGCCGGCTCCCTGGCCGGGCGACGGCGCCCCCGGGATCCTTTCCACCGCGCCCGTCGCGAACCTCGCCGACGACGGCTTCGCCGCCGTCCACGCGCTCGACGGCCTCGCCCCCGGCGCGCCGGTGTCGTACCGCGTGATCGTGCGCGCCGCAGGGAACCCCCAGTCCGAGATCGCGTCGCAGGTCTACGAGTTCCGCACGCTGCCCGCGGAGCCCTCGATCATCCGGTTCGGCTGGATGTCCTGCCACGAGCAGAGCGGCCAGTCGCACCCCTTCGATGTCTACGGCGCCCTCACGAAACTTGGCGTGGACTTCATCGCCAATGTCGGCGACTTCCACTACAACGACTCGCAGCCCGCCGTCCCCTACCCGGCGACGCGGTTCGAGATCATGAACAGCGTGCGCTCCACGCTGCAGGACCTGCCCTACGCCGCGGCGGCGCGGACGATCCCGCAGTTCATCATGCTCGACGACCACGATGTCTGGTCGAACAACGCGACCGACCTCTGGGCGGACTCGGAGGTCCTGCTCCCGGACCACGGCAATGTCACGCAGTCGTTCCTCTGGCACGAGGGGCTCGCGGCGTGGGAGTCCTACTTCCGGCGCGCCATGCTCAACACCGGCCCCGGCGAGGCCTCCTACCGCTCCTGGGAGACCGCCGAGACGATGTTCCTCATGCTCGACACGCGCTCGCACCAGCGGCGCGGCGCCCAGACGATGCTGGGCCTGCCCCAGCGCGAATGGGCGCTGGACACCATCGCCGCGTCGACCAAGCCGAACCTGGTCATCCTCTCCCCGAGCGTCTGGGGCGATGTGCAGGACTTCCGCGACAACTGGGAGGGCGGCGG
>CALKYH010000078.1 GCA_938003595.1 uncultured bacterium | reverse complement strand
CGCTTCGACGCCATCACCACGCTGCCCGACCTGCGGCCCTACTTCGCCGCGCCGGTCCAGCAGCAGAACGGCCCCGGCGCCACCCATCCGCCCCACGCCCCTCATCACGGTCAGGCCCGCGATCCGCGGCCCTTCCGCAAGAACCGTGGCCCCGGTCCCAACGCCGATCCCAACGCCGGGCCGAGCGCCGGCCCCGCTCACGCCCCGGCCCCGAGCCACGGCGCCAAGCGGACCTATGTCCACAACGGCTCGCAGCCGAACAACTTCAGCGAGGCGCGTCCCGCGCCCGTGCGCAAGCCGCTCCACAGCGCCCATCCGTCTCACGGCGCTCCCGCCGCGACCACGCCCGGCGCCTACGCCCCGAACCACGGCGCCCGCCCGGCGCGCGGTCCCCAGCAGGCCGCCGCCCCCCGCAACGGCCAGCGCCCCGCGCCCAAGAAGGGCGGACGCACGGGCGGCGCTTTCCCCGGTCAGCCCAACCGCAAGCCGGGCCGCGGCCCCGCGAACGGCCCCCAGCACAAGCCCGGCCAGGGCGCCGGCCATCATCACGCGGCCCGCTGACCGCGGCCCAGGATCCGAGACCCGCAACGCCCGCGCACATGCGCGGGCGTTTTTCTTGGATAGGGCCGCTGGATGCCGCTTTCCCCCCGGATTGACCCCGCCCACGACGGGGCTAAAGTGGCGGTCCCCCTCCGCCCGGCGGGGTGGGAACGGCGATGTAGCTCAGTCTGGTTAGAGCGAGGGATTCATAAACCCTAGGTCGGCGGTTCGAGTCCGCCCATCGCCATTGCAGGCCCCAGCCCCGGGGCGGAAAGGTTCCAGCCCGATGAGTTCCTCCGCCTCCACGGCCGCCACCATCGCGCTGGTCACCCGTTTCGAGAACGGCTTCAACGCCCGCGATGTCGACGCCCTGATGGCCGACATGACGGAGGACACCGTCTTCGAGCATGTGGCGCCGCCGGCCGTGAGCTTCGGACGGTACGAGGGCCAGGCGGCTGTCCGGGCGGTGTGGGAGTCGCTCGACGAGCACTTCCCCGGGCATCGTTGGGAGGTCACGGACATCTTCGCCGACGGCGACCGCTGCGCGTGTCGATACACCCTGCGCTGGCGCCTGCCCGACGGCGGCGAGGGCGTGGGCCGCGGCGTGGACCTGTTCCGGATCCGGGACGGGAAGATCGCCGAAAAGATCACCTTCATGACGCTCTGATTCGCCGGACCGATGTCGCGGCGGGGGCGGCCTCAAGTCCGGATGGGGCACGCGGTGATCGCACCCAGGGGCGCGGGCGGCGGTCTGGACCCTGCGTGTCGAGCGCCGCCTTGATCGGAGGGCTCCTCAGCCGTGAGGACCGCGTCATCGATCGGGTCGGGCTTGGCTCGGCGCCGGATCGATCGCTGTCGAGAGTCGCAGCAGCTGCGACAGCTGGATGGTGTCCGACACCTTGTCGGGCACATCCCGATGCCGCACGCCGAAGTCGGACAGGCGCACTTCGTAGTCGCATCTCAGGAGCATGAGGTCGCCCGGGGCGATCGATCGGGTCCGATCCGACTCCTTGAGGAACGACAGGCGCGCGTCGGGGACGCGCATGGTTCGGGTGACGCCGTGCAGGGTCATCTCGCCGACGAGCGTGACGCTCCAGGTCGAGAAGTCTTCTCCCTGCTTGATCGCGCTCACCTCCTCGAGGGCCGCGAGCTTGAAGCGGATGTCGTTGAACGATTCGGCGTCGAGCCACTCCTTCGACACCATGTGCTCGTCCCGGAGCGGGATGCCCGTCGCGAGCGAGTCCACCGGCAACGCCCACTCGGCCTTGAGGATCGTCGGCGGCCCCTCGCCCGGACCGACGATCGCGTAGCCCGCGACCTCGTTCGACTTGCCCACGATGTCCTCGACCGGCGCATCGGAGGTGAAGGTCACCTGCGCCTCGCGACCGACGATGGTGCGGTACACGACGCCGAGGGTGGCGGCTTCCTCCGGCGGCTGCGGCGGGATGAACAGCGGGTCGTTCGCGGCTGACAGCGGCAGGGACAACCACAGGGTCAGGCCGGCGATGCGCATGAGTTTCATGGGTGATCTCCTCGAAGGGCGTTTCGCCCGTGGGCGGTTCGCGAAATGATGAGTCCGAACGCCGACACCGCTCCCGCGAGCATCAGGAGCGTCAGAACCGAGAGCAGGTGCTTGAGGTCGAACCCGCCGGGCAGCAATCCCAGGGCGAAGCGGCTCTCCAGCGCCGCCGCCGAAGCCGGGGATCCCTGCTCGCCGAGACCGATGTCGTCGAGCAGCGCCGCGGTGTCGGCGGCGAGCGGAGCGTCGGCCGCCTCGAGCTTCGCGTTCGGCCAGCGCGTGAAGCCCTCGCGGCCGGAAGCCGCCCACACGGCGACGGCCGCCAGAGCGATCGCCAGGGCTGCGGTCTGAGCGATCCAGAGCGGCCGCGTCATGGCGCCCTCTCCGCGTCCGCCTCGGTCTGAAAGGCCGTGCTCGTGAACTCCAGCGAGCGGATCCCGAGATAGCCGGTGTGATCGGTGAGTCGCAGATCCCCGCTGAGCCGCACGCGGGCGGAGGTCTCGTCCAGGGGCTGCGACTGCAGGCCGATCACCAGGGGCAGCGTCGCGTCGCCGCCGTGAAGCACCGGGAGCTCGCCAGACCAGTCGCCCGAGCCGAGCGGCAGCCCGGTCGCCGCCTCGCTCAGCTCGTAGTGCATCCGGGTCACCGTCAGGTCGCGCCCGCCGGGATTCTCGATGCGCAGCTGGAGGGCGCACTCGGCTGCACGGAGTTCCGCCGATTCGATCGACACTCCTACATTGGAGCTGTTGGGAACGCATCCGACACCGACAACAGCCGTGGCCGCGCTGCACACGACGGCGCAGACTCTCCAGATCGCTTGGTAGGACGACATCCATCGCTCCTCTTCAGGCGCGCCGCGATGGCGGCGCGCGAAAGGTGAGTGTGCACGACTCTGTCGGGGCGCACGAGAAGCGCCGATCGAGCGCCGAAGCGGCGCTGCAGCGTCTGCTCCCGGTCCTCGAAATCTCTGCCTTCGACGAGCACGCTGTCGTGCGGGCCGACGAGCCGGTCGGGGAGACGGCCCGCGCCGCGGCCATCGCCGACGGCGAGCCAGGTCATGCGCGGACCGAGCAAGGCATCCAACCGGCGACGGCCCAGTCCGGGCGCGATCACCCACGGCTGCGGCAGGTAGCGCCCGGCGAGCCCCGAGGGCTCGAGAAATCCGCTCTGGATCACCTGCCGGATGCCCGGGCCGCGCAGGAGCCAGGGCGTCGAGAGCAGCCCCGAGCGCGACAGGAGCCTGAGGCCATGCTGCGTCAGCGAGGCCTCGAGGCGCGAGCGCGGCGCCATGACGCGCCGCAGTCGTCGCGCCAGCTCGTCCATCCTCCGCTGATGCGGACGCCGCTCGACTTCATAGGTGTCCAGGACCTCCGGTCCGAGCCAGCCCTGACAGGCGCCCGCGAGCTTGAAGGAGAGATTCGCCGCGTCCCGGATGCCCGAGGCCATGCCCTGGCCCGCGAAGGGCGGCGACACATGCGCCGCGTCCCCGGCCAGAAAGATCCTGCCCGCACGCCAGTGCGTCGCCGCTCGAGAGCTGAACTGGCGGATGATGCGGTTGCGGATCGCCGCGGCGCCGGCGTCGGGCCACACCTCGACCAGGGATCGACGAAGCGCTTCGTCGTCATGGATCCACTCATCATCTGGCGCCGATGGCAGCGCCCGCTCGACGCGCCGGACGCCGTGGGGAAGCGGCAGCGTCACCGACGCCCCATCGCGCCGGCAGCGGATGTCGACACAGGAACCCTCTCCGTTGTCGTCGATGTCGACAATCAACCATGATTCGGGGAGCGTCACGCCCTCCATGTCTGCGCCGATGGCGTCTCGGACGATGCTGGAGCCCCCATCGCAGCCGACCAGCCACGGCGCCCGGAGCGACACGGTGCGGCCGTCCGGTCCGCGGCACACGACAACGACCCCTTCAGCGTCCTCGCGCACCTCGGTCGCTTCGTGCCCGAGGAGCACCGTGATCGACGGCGAACGCCGCGCCGCGTCGAGCAGCTTGGCGCCGATGCAGCCCTGATGGATGACCACCGCGTGGGGATAGCCAAGGTCGCCGACACTCTGCCGGATGCTCAGGAACGGCCTGCCACGCTCGTCGTGATAGACGCAGATGACGGCGCCATCCTCTCCCGCCTCCCAATCGCCGCGGATGGCGTCTTCGAGTCCACAGGCCTGCCAGATACGCAGGCACTCGTCGTCCAGAGCGACGGCGCGGGCCTCCGATGGGATCGTCGAGCGTCGCTCGATGAGCGCGACCTGGACGCCGTACGACCCGAGCAGCAGCGCCATGGTCAACCCGACGGGCCCGGCGCCGATGATGATCACCTGCGGCCTCACGGCGGGGGTCTCTCTCTCCCCTCCGGGACATGCGCCACCTGCTGCGCGACCGCACCGCACCAGTAATCGAAGTTCTGCACCGCGACGAAGCCCGCCTCCTCGAACAGCCGCGTCAGCGTCGCCTGGTCGGGGAAGTATCGGTTGGACTCCGGGAGGTATCGGAACGAGTTGAACTCACCCCGATGAAAGACAAGCTTGCCGATGACCGGCGCAATCCTCCTGAAGTGCAGCTCATAGAGGGCGTTGAACAGGCCCCGCCGCGGCTTGCCCTGATCGATGTTGCTGCAGTAGCCACCCGGCCTCACGACTCGGCGCAGCTCCGCCAGGCCGCGCTCCAGCGACTCCAGGTTCCGCAGCCCGAAGCTGATGACAGCTCCATCGAAGGCGCCGTCGGAGAACGGCAGCGACAACGCGTCCCCGTGGATGAACTCGATGCGGCTCGCCAGGTCGCCCGCCTTCCGCCTGGCCACGCGCAGCATCTCCGGCGAGGCGTCCACCGCCGTCACCGAGGCGCCGGCCCGGGCCAGAAGGATGGCGATGTCGCCGCTGCCTGTGCAGAGGTCCAACACCCGCTGCCCCGGTTGCACCGGCAGGCGGCCGACCGCCCGCCGATCGATGCGCCCTTTGGTGCCGAACGAATGGAGCACATTGGTGGCGTCGTACTTCGACGCGAGGCCATCAAAGAACTGGCGGTTGTAGTCGGCCCAGGCGCCGGCGCGGAAGTGACGGTCAAAGCCGACATCGTGGATGAGTCGTAGCTTGGCGTCGTTGTCGTGCAGGCCGCGGGTCACGGGCGCGCCTCCTGCCCCACCGTCAACAGCAGCGCGTGGGCGCCGAAGCCCGGTCCGAAGCTCACGAGCAACGCCCGCCCGGCCTCGGGCGATTCGTCCAGGAGCCGCTTGAGAATGAAGAGCACCGTCGCGCTGGACATGTTGCCCAGCTCCCGCATGACCGCCCGCGATCGGCGCAGGTCGCCGCCGTGCGGCCGGAGCGCATCCTCCACCCGGTCCAGGATCTTGACCCCGCCGGGGTGCACGAGGAAGTGGTCAATATCCGCGAGCGTGAGCGCCGATCGCTGCAGGAGCCCGCGCGTCGCCTCCTCGAAGCGCTCGGCGACCACATCGGGCAGGGTCGGGTCCAGGTGCATGAGGAACCCCGTGTCGGTCAGCCGGTATCCGAGGATCTCCGCGCTGTCGCTCACCTGGTGCATCGCCCAGTCGTCGATCCGGGCCTGCGCTCCGTGGCCGCCGGCCCTCAGCACGGCGCACGCGGCGCCGTCGCTGAACAGCGCGCTCCCGACAATGTTCTCGAGCGTGCGCTCGCGCGGCTGCATCGTGTTCGTCGGAAACTCGAGGCTGACCGTCGCCGCGACGCTCCCCGGTCGGGCTCGCAGCATCTCCGACGCGTAGATCAACGCCGACGCACCGGCGGCGCAGCCCATCTCGGTGACGGGCAGCCGGATCAGGTCCGGCCTCAGGCCGAGCCGGTCGGCCATATACGCATCGACCGAGGGGATCATGTAGCCCGTGCAGGAGGTGGTGATCAGGATGTCCACCTCGTCCGGGCGCACCCCCGCCGCGCCCAGCGCGTCGGAGAGCACGCTCGTGCCGATCTCGATGGCCTGCTCGCGATATCGGCGGGTGGACTCGGTCAGGGATCGCTCGGCGAAGATCTCCTCGGCATCCAGGAACGAGCGCCTCGACTCGATCCCGGCGCTCCGCAGAATCCGCCGCGCCTTGGCGCGCAGCTCGTCGCTCTCGTTGCGCAGCCACGACATAAAGGCGGCCTCGACCGCCGCCGCGTCGTAGCGTTTGGGAGGAAGCTGTGTGCTGACGGCCAGAAGCTGTATCGATGCGTCCATGCAAGCTCCGATGCCGGCGCTCTCCGGTTGAGCCCCGTGGGATCCCGACTCCACCACATCATTCTTCGCCGCATGCCTCGTCTGAAATCTTTGCAGATACGCCCGAGAGCCGCCACCACGCCATCGCGGCCCCGATCAGGGCAACGACGCAGGCCCCCCACGAGGCGGCGTGGAAGCCCTTCAGGAAGGCGCTCACCACCGCCTCCCGGGCCATTGCTGCGGCCGCATCGCCCCCGAACGACTCGATGCGACGGACCACCACGCCCGCGGCGCCGGCTGATTTGAGCATCATCGCCTTCGCGTCGGGCGGGAGAGGGGCGGCGGAAAGAGCGTCGCTCAGAAAATTTCGGTAGACCGAATTGAAGAGACTCCCCATCAGCGCCACGCCGAAAGCGCCGCCGACCTCCCGAACGGTGTCGTTCACGGACGAACCCGCGCCCGCGCGGCTCCGCGGCAGCGAGCCCATGATCGCCTCCGTCCCCGCGGCGTTGACGAGGCCGAGTCCGACCCCGACCGCCCCCATCTGGGCGACCAGCAGGCCATACGAGCTCGACTGTTGATCGCGCGTCGACCAGGCGAAGCCGACGGCCATGAGCAGCAGGCCCCCGCCGACCAGCCAGCGTCTGGACTTCTCGCCGCCCAGGCGGGACGCCAGCATCGCCCCCAGGAGGATGAACGCCGCGAACGGAGTGGTGCGCAGGCCGGCCTCGAAGGCGTCGTAGCGACGCACGAACTGAAAGTACTGCGTCACCATGAACACGAAGCCGAACAGGCAGAAGAACGCCGACGCCAGCGCCAGGCAGCCCGCCGCGAAGTCCGCGTTCTCGAACCAGGCCGGGTCGAGCATCGGGCGGCGCGCCCTTCGTTCCCAGGAGATGAACCCGCCCAGACACATCGCCGCGGCCGCGATTGAGCCGATGATCGGCGCCGAGCCCCAACCGACCTCGGGCGCCTCGATCAGCGCCCCGACCAGCATGAAGATCCCGAGCGCGGCCATGACATTGCCGATCGGATCCAGCGACCCGCCGTCCGGATCGCGCGATTCCTGCGTCGTCGCGAGAACACCGATCAGCGCCGCCAGGATGAGGGGAATGTTCACCAGAAAGATGGAGCCCCACTCGTAGCGCTGCAGCAGCCATCCCCCCGCGACGGGCCCGATCGCGACCCCCAATCCGCTGACGCCCGCCCAGACCGAGATGGCGAACCGCCGCTCACCGGGCGCCTTGAACGCGTCGGCGATGATGGCCAGCGTGGATGGGAAGATCATCGCCGCGCCCACGCCCATCATCGCCCGCCATGCGATCAGGGTCGCGGCCGACGGCGCCAGCGCCGCCCCGGTGGAGGTCGCCGCGAAGAGAACGAGGCCAGCCAACAACATCCGGCGTCGACCAAACCGGTCGGCCGCGGCGCCCGCCACGAGCAGGAGCGAGGCGAACGCCAATAGATAGGCGTCCACGATCCACTGCAGGCGGCTGGTGCCGACGCCGGGGAGTCGCTCGCTGAGCGTGGGCAGCGCGACATTGACGATGGACCCGTCCATGACGATCACCGTCACAGCCAGACACATCGTCGCCAGGGCGCCCCACCGCTGGGCGCCGGGGGGATCCCGCGGACTGTCGTAGGCGTCGCTCATCCAGGCGCCCGGGGTTGGACGCCGGACGAGGCCAATTCCTAACATGTGCAGGACTCTCGCCCGCAATCCTTGCAGGTGCGGCGCGCGGGCCGATCCATGGAAGCACAAGCCAGATTGCTGACTGCGATGGTGGCCCTCGTCGTCCTCCCGATCATCGTGACGGGCGCCGCGGCTGTCGGCATGCTGCGCATGTCGGAGCGCCTCGAAGCCGTCTCGGAGGAGTTCGGGGAGGTCCGGGCGCTGGAGCCCATCGACGCCGATTTCGGGGTCGGACTGCTCGCGCTGGGCCAGTCGAGCCCCCACTTCGACCAGCTGGCGCGCGACAGCTTCGCGAGCGCCCGCGCGACGCTGACCGCCTACCTGGCGACCCAGGTGGATTCTGTGGCCGACGAAGAGCACCAGGCGAACGAATCCTCGCATGCCTCCGACCTGCTCGCGCGCCTGGAAACCCTGCTCGCGGACTTCGAGAGCCCCGGGGCGGATCCACCCATCGACCGAACCGCCATCGCCGAAGCGCTGCGCGCGGACCTGCGGGCTCTCTACGCCGACGCGGAGGCGGGCGTGCATGCGGCGCAGCGATCGGCGCAGGCCACTCAGCGCATCACCGTCGGGACCGTGCTGACGGCGAGCCTGCTCTCCGCGGCGCTGTGCGTGGCCGTCTCGGTCTGGACCGTCTCGGGCGTGAGCCGCCGACTGCGCGAGCTGCACCGCACGCTCAGCATGAAGACCGAGGGCGTGGTCCCCGGCGACGAGCGGGATGTCGGCGGCGTGATGCAGCAGATCGAGGCGATCAACGAGCGGATGCTGCAGCGCATGGAGGAGAGGGGTCGCGAGCTCCTTCGGAGAGAGCGCCTCGCCGGCGTCGGACTGCTGGCCGCCGATGTGGCCCATGAGATCAACAACCCGATGAACGCCATGCTCGGCCTGAGCGAGCTCGCGCTCCGTTCCCTGGAGGACGGAGCCATGACCGACTCGGAGCGCCACGAGACGGCGGAGTCGCTGCGGATCATTCGGCGCGAGGCCCTGCGCTGCAAGTCGATCGTCGGACGCCTGATGGCCATGGTCCGTTCGAGCCACACCCCCGTCTGGTTCGATGCGGGCAGGCTGCTGCAGGAGGCCGCCCAGATCGCCGCCGCGGCGCGCCCCGACCGAGCGAACTGCTTCCATGTCCGGCAGAACATGCCCCCATTGCCGGTCCTGGCGCCCCAGGAGGATGTGAAGCAGATCGTTCTCACGCTGCTGATCAACGCCGCGGACGCCGTCGAGCCCCAGGGGCGGATCGAACTGGATGTGGTGCGGACGGACGAGGAAGTGCGCCTGCGCGTCCGCGACGACGGCCGGGGCTTCACGCCCGAGCAACGAGAGGACATGTTCACGCCCTTCCGCACCTCCAAATCGGCCGAGGGCGGCGCAGGGCTCGGCCTCGCCATCGCCTGGTCTCTCGCGGCCGATATCGGCGCAGAGATCAGGGCCTACAGCGAAGGCCAGGGGCAGGGGAGCCTGTTCGTCCTGGCCATCCCCGTCCGCGAGGAATCGGCATGACGACGCCGTCCAGACGAGTGCTGGTGGTCGAGGATGAGTCCGGCCAGCGGGCCATGTACGAGCGCGCCCTCCGCCTGATGGACTTCGAACCGGACTGCGTCTCGACACCGGCGGAGGCGAAGCGCCGCCTCGCCCAGATGGCGTACCCCGTCGTGCTGCTCGACCTTCACCTTGCCGGCGAGAGCGGGATGGATCTCTTCGAACTGA
Organism: uncultured bacterium; assembly: GCA_938003595.1. Taxonomy (GTDB): domain Bacteria; phylum Planctomycetota; class Phycisphaerae; order Phycisphaerales; family UBA1924; genus JACVCK01. The sequence continues at coordinate 1,182 of CALKYH010000078.1, read as the reverse complement.
TCCGCCGAGACTTCCCCTCGACCAGCGTCGTAGTGGCCACCGGATACGGGAATCTGGATCTTGCCCGGCAATCCATCCGCCTCGAAGCGGTGGACTTCCTGTGCAAGCCCGTGCCGCTCGACGAGCTCGAGGGCGCGCTCACCCGCGCGTGGGCCAGGAGCGCTCTCGGACCGAGGCTCGCCCCCGATCGCTCGAAGCCCGTCGAGAACCCGTTCGACGACGATGAAGATGTGGGCCTGGACTCCGCGTCCCGTGACGACCTCAGGATCGACAAGGTCGAGCGGGACCTGATCATGGAGGCCCTGCGCCGCTGCGGCGACAGCCGGCGCGAGGCCGCCAAGCTGCTCGGCATCAGCGAGCGGAAGCTCTACTACCGCTTGATGCAGTACCGGGCGAGCTGATCCGGGCGGGTCGTTACAATCCGTCCTCGCCCGCCGGCGCTCGACCGTCGCGAGGACATCGCTCGGGAGCGGCCAACCCAGCCCCACAGCCGATAGGACACGACATGACGACTCGCAGAACCGTGCTCAAGTGGACGATCGCGCTCCTGGCGATGATGCCCGCCGCGGCCCGCGTGAATGTCTCGCTGGCGAACGCCCCGACGGATGTGGCGAAGGCGGACAAGCCGCTCGACATTCTCTTCCTCGGCGGGACAGGGTTCATCGGCCCCTACCAGGTCGAGTACGCGCTGGCCCGCGGCCACCGCGTCACGCTGTTCAATCGCGGCCGGAGCGATGCGGATCTGTTCGGCGACCGCGTCGAGATCCTCCTCGGCAACCGCGACTCGAAGATCGAGCCCGGGCTCGCCGCGCTCGAGAGCGATCGCCGGTGGGACATCGTCATCGACAACTCCGGCTACCTGCCGCGCCATGTCCGCGACTCGGTGAACCTGCTGAAGGACCGCGTCGGCCGCTATGTGTACGTCTCGACCGTCGCCGTCTACGACACGACCGAGACGACGAGCCCGGACGAGACCTCGCCGCTCTGGCCCGCGCCGAGCCCCGAGGTCGAGGAGGTCAACGGGGCGACCTACGGCCCGCTGAAGGCCGAGTGCGATCGCATCGTGCAGGCCGAGCTCGGCGACAAGGCGACGATCGTGCGCCCGACCTACATCGTCGGCCCTGACGACAGCACCGGCCGGTTCACCTACTGGGTGGAGCGCGTCGCCCGAGGCGGCGAGGT
>CALKYH010000077.1 GCA_938003595.1 uncultured bacterium | reverse complement strand
CGGTGATGCGCGCCGCCACGAAGATCGGCGTGTACTGCGGCACGGGGATGCCCATCACGAAGTAGGTCATGCCGCAGGGGAAGTCCACATTGGGGTGGATGTTCTTCTGCTCGAGCATGATCGCCTGGGCCTTCTCGCCGATCTGGAACCACTTCTGGGCGTCGGCGCCCTTCTTCTTCGCGTACGCGGCGCCGAGCTTGTGCAGGATGCCGGCGCGGTGGTCGCCGTTCTTGTAGACGCGGTGGCCGAAGCCCATGATCTTCCGCTTGGTCTTGAAGGCGTTGGCCATGAACGACTCGACATTGTCGAGCGTGCCGATCTCCTTGAGCATCTCCATCGCCGCCTCGTTGGCGCCGCCGTGCAGCGGGCCCTTCAGCGCCGCGATGGCCCCGGTCACCGCCCCGTGCATGTCGCTGAGCGTGCCCGCGATGACGCGCGCCGTGAAGGTGCTCGCGTTGTAGTCGTGCTCGGCGTAGAGCGTCAGCGACACATCGATGATGTGCGCCTCCTCCGCCGTGGGCTTGCGGCCCGTCATCATCCACAGCAGGTTCGCGGCGTGGTCGAGCGAGGCGTCCGGCGCCAGGATCGGCTTGCCGTCGATGACATTCTGCATGTGCCCGATGATCGTCGGGATCTTCGCCAGCAGGCGCTTGCTCTTGCGCAGGTTCGCCTCGGGGGAGTTGTCCTGGCACTCGGGGTCCAGGTGGCCGAGGATGCTCACCGCCGTGCGCAGCACATCCATGGGGACGGCGTCGGGCAGCTTGGCGGTCTTCTGGATCGTCTCGACGACCAGCGCCGGCAGGGCGCGCTCGGCGACGATCTCCTTCTTGAACGCCGCGAGCTCCGACGCCGAGGGCTTGTGCCCGACGAGCAGCACATGGGCGACCTCTTCGAAGGTGGCGTTGTCGGCGAGATCGTGGATCTCGTAGCCGCGGTAGATCAGCTTGTCCTGCTCGATGGAGCACACCGCCGTCTCACCGGCGATGATGCCCTCCAGACCCTTCGCGAAATCGGTCGCCTGCGTCATGAACTCGATCCTTCCTCTCGTTGTCTTCTGGCCTCGGGGGGGTAGTCCTCAAGTGTAGCCGCCCGCCACGAGCCGTCGGGCTCGACCACGAAGTCCTCGCTGGTGCCCAGCAGGTCGCTGAGGATCTCGCCGTCCTCGGAGATTTCCCCGGTCTCCACCAGGAACAGCTCGACGATCACCCCGTCGCCCGTGCTCTTGAGGACATCCATCTTGATCTGCGCCGTGAACTCGCCGGCCTCGGCGTCGAAGAAGCCCCACTGGCCGACCAGCGGGCTCAGGTCCTCGAAGGTGTACGACTCCTGCACCGACACCCGCGCGCTCTCGCGCAGGTCGTCGCGCAGCTGCAGGTACTCCTCGTCGCTCAGCTCCGGCGGGCCCTCGAACACATCGTCCGGCTCCACATGGTCGCTCATCGCTTGTTGGCTCCCAGGCCCGGGAACTCCCACTCCCGCCCGGGCTCGTAGCCGAGCAGGCCGTAGAGGTTCTTGCGGTCCAGCATCTGGTTGATCACGCCGTTCACATGGCCGTCGCGCCGCAGCGCCGCGAACAGCCGCTCCACCTCGCCCATCGCCGAACGCAGCGACGACACCGGGAAGATGACGATCGAGTACCCCATGTCCGCGAACCGCGAGACCGGGATGATCGGCGTCTTGCCGAACTCGGTCATGTTCGCCAGCAGGTACGGGCCGTTCGCCGAGCCGTAGCCCTTGAGCGCCCGCGCCGCCGCCGCGAACTCCTCCTCCGAGTGCAGGCCCTCCGGGAAGATCATGTCCGCGCCGGAATCGACATACGCCTTGGCCCGGGCGATCGCCGCCTCCAGGCCGTCCACGCTCCGCGCGTCGGTCCGGGCGCACACGATGAACCGCCCCGCCGTATGCGCGTCCCGCGCCTTGGCGGCGCTGTGCACCTTCTCCTGCATGTGCTCCACCGACACCAGCGACTTGCCGTCCAGGTGGCCGCAGCGCTTGGGGAAGACCTGATCCTCAATATGCATCCCCGCGGCGCCGGCCCTCGCGTATTCCCACACGCTCCGGGCCGTCATCTCACCCTCGCCGAAGCCCGTGTCCGCGTCCGCCAGCACGGGCAGCCCCGACGCCCGAGCCACCTCGCCGATCACGCGGCAGAAACCCTCCAGCGTCACCAGGCCCACATCCGGCAGCCCGGCGCTCGCCGAGACCGCGGCGCCCGAGACATACAACGCCTCGAACCCCGCCGCCTTCGCCGCCCGCGCCACCAGTCCATTGAAGGCCCCCGGCGCCGACACGCACCCCGCGTCCATCAGCGCACGCAGCCGCCGCCCGGCCATGCCCATCGACCACTCGCCGTCCGATCCGCCGCCCGTGCCGCCGCCTGGTGTGCTCATGGCGCCAGTCTATGCCGCGCCCCGCGGCGCCGGGCCTCCTCCACGCTCAACACATCCCCCGTCCCCAGCAGGACCACCCGGAACGGCTCCAGCGCCGAAGCGTCTCCCGCGGCGCCGGGCGCTCGATACCCCGGATCGTCCACGATCACCCACGCCGGGCCGCCGTCCGCCGGCGCGCGCAGCGCCTCGAAGTCAATGACGAACTCGCCCCGCTCCGACAGCGGTGGGGGGGCCAGCACATCGTCGATGATCGGCGCGAACGCGCGCAACTCGTCGAGGTTCGCCGGCCACGCGCCGTGCTCGGCCTTATAGTCGCTCAGCGTCCGCCAGACCTGGCGCAGCGCCGCACGCCGCGCATCGCGCGCGGCGCTCAGACTCTCCTCGTTGATCCGCGCCGTCACCAGGCCCGCCGCCTGCCGCCACGGCGCCCAGACCGCCAGGCCGACGACCAGCGCCAGCGCCCCCAACGCGATCGCCGCGGCGCCGAACAGAGCGCGCAGCCCGGCACGCGATCGCTCCCCACCCTGTTCCGACGGCGCGGCGGTCATGTCGCGACACGATACCGAGCGAACCCCGCTACTCCATCGCCAGCCGCACCGCCGTCGCGACGCCCAGACCGAACCAGAGCAGGTCCCAGACGCTCCGCTGCCACCAGAGGACCATCGGGATCGCGAGCCAGCTCATACCCATGCCGGCGCTCAGCTCCGGCCCCAGCGACACCCGGTAGGCCAGCTGTCCGTTCTCATCCAGACCGTCCCATCGCGCCAGCGCATCCGCCCAGACATCCGCCGGGTAGTCCTCCCTCCGCCAGCCGCCGTCCCGCACGGCGCCCGGCATGTACTGCAGAGCGCGGCCCGATGAGACATATTCCTCCACCACGCCGTCGGCGATGTACGACACCACCAGCTCCGTCTCCGCGAACATCCACGGCTCCCTGGCGAAATCGCTGCGCTCCGTCGACATCATGCCGGCCCAGCGGCGCCGCGCCGCCTGCCAGACATCGCCCGGGTAGTCCGACTGAAACTCCGGCTCCTCCGGCGCCACGCCCCCGGGCCAGGCGATCGTCTCCCCGGCGCGCTCCTTCTCGAACACGACATCGTCGGCCAGAAGCGAGATGAGGAATTCCTCGTGCTCCACCGGGTCGAGCGCGCCCGCCTGGCTCACCAGCGGCGCCACCGCGCCGACTTTGCCCAGCAGGATGCACAGCGCCGCCGCCACGCCCGCTCCGGCCCCGACGGACCAGCCGTCGTCGCGAGAACTCGCCGCGCGCACGCTGGCGCCGCAGAGCGCGCCGATGCCCCACGCGATCCATCCGAGCTCGAAATGCACGAAGAACGAGACGAGCGCCCAGACGATCGAGCCAACGATCCCGCCGCCCAGGCCCCACAGCAGCGCTTTGCCGAATCCCATGACGCACACCACCCCGTCACACCCGCACGCGGGCGCCAACGACCCGCCGGACCCGGCGCGACCCTCGCCCCGGAATCGGCCTCTCCAGCTTATGAAATTCCACAGCGCACCGCCCGCGGAGCACGCTGGAGCGGCCGTCTCCGACCCTCCGAGATTCTCCTTGGCGCAGCCGCCCCGAAGTGGTATCCCTAAGCCACACCGACCGTCGCCGCGAAGACCGCCCTGAGGGACCCGGAGCAGACCGGCCCCGGACCGACCCGGCTTCGTTCCGCGGCGCCGATCGTGGGAGGAAACGCGTCATGCCCCGCACCCCGATCCGTCTCGCCGCCGCGCTGTCCTGCGCGCTCGCCGCGGCCGCGCACGCCCAGTCGTTCAACATCGACATCGATTTCCCCGGTTCAAATCCCGCCCTCGGCCAGGGCGCCCCGTCCGCCGCCTTCGGCGCCGCGTCCGGCCAGGTGGGCGTCTGGAACTCCGTGCCCAGCGGCGGCGGCCCCTTCGCGCTGGTGGACCTCGCCGGGGGCGTCACCGCGGCGACGATGTCGATCGTCGGCTCCACCAGCCTGCTGGCCTTCAACAACCCCACGAACTCGGGCGACTACCGCCTCCTCATGAACGATGCGCGCCAGATCGGCACGGTGGTCCAGGGCGGGACCGCCACCTTCACGATCAACAACATCGCCAACGGTTCCTACCAGGTCTGGACCTACGCCGCGCCGCCGCAGGGCACGCCCGGGTCCACCAATGTCACGATCAACAGCGTCTCGATGTTCGCCACCGGCGGCGCCAGCGGCAACGCGTTCTCGCTCGGCGGCACGCATGTCGTGCACAATGTCCTCGTGACGGGCAACTCGCTGACCATCATCGTCAACGACCCGACCGGCGACGGACTCCCCGCGTACATCAACGGCTTCCAGATCGTCGTCCCCGCCCCCGGCGCGGCGATCGCCTTCTTCGGCCTTATGCCCATTGCGCTCAGACGCAAACGGTGACGCCGTTCTCAAGATGAAGGAAAAAGGGCTCCCCTCGGGGAGCCCTTTTCATATCGATCACATGCGGTTGTTGGCCCCGCTTACCGCTCCACCACCATCGCCACCGCGTTGCCGCCGCCCAGGCACAGCGCCGCGACGCCCGTCTTCTTGTTCAGCCGCTTCATCTGGTGCACCAGCGTCGTCAGCACGCGGGCGCCGCTCGCGCCGATGGGGTGCCCCAGCGCGATCCCGCCGCCGCAGACATTGACCTTGCTCTCGTCCAGCTCGGCCTGACGGATGTTCGCCAGCGTCTGCGCCGCGAACGCCTCGTTCAGCTCCACCAGATCGACATCGTTCACCGTCTTGCCCGCCTTCTCCAGGACCGCGGGGATCGCGAAGCCCGGCGCGGTGAAGATCTCCTTCGGCGCCACGCCCGCCGTGTGGTACGCGGTGATGCGCCCCAGGATCGGCAGCTTCAGCTTGTTCGCCAGGTCCGCCGTCATGATCACCACCGCCGCCGCGCCGTCGGAGATCTGGCTCGCGTTCGCCGCCGTGATCGTCCCGTCCTTCTCGAACGCCGCACGCAGCTTCGCCACCGTCTCCATGGTCGTGTCGGCGCGGAAGCCCTCGTCCTGCTCCAGACCAACCTTCTGGCCGATCTGCTCCGCCGTCAGCGCCGCCATCTCCGGCTTGAACCAGCCGTTGGTCGTCGCCTCCGCGGCCCGCTGATTCGAGCGCACCGCCCACTTGTCCTGGTCCTCGCGGCTGATCTTGCCCTGCCGCGCCGTGTGCTCCGCGCTGTTGCCCATCGCGCAGCCCTCGAACGCGCAGGTCAGACCGTCGAACTGCATGTGGTCGATCATCTTGCCGTCGCCGAACTTCAGCCCGGCCCGGACATGCGCCAGGTGCGGCGCCATCGACATGTTCTCGAGGCCGCCCGCCACGCCGCAGTCGATGTCCCCCGCCTTGATCGCCTGCGCGATCAGCATCGCCGCCTGCAGCCCCGACCCGCAGACCTTGTTCACCGTGGAGCAGTTCATCGAATGGGGCAGCCCCGCCTTCAGCGCCGCCTGACGCGCCGGGTTCTGACCCAGCCCCGCCTGCAGCACGCACCCCATCACCACCTCCTGCACATGCTCCGCCGCCCCCGGCGCATCCGCCAGCGCCGCCTTGATCGCGTACGAACCCAGGTCCGTCGCCTTGCAGCGGCTCAGCCCGCCCAGGAACTTGCCCACGGGCGTTCTCTTCGCGGCCACGATCACGGGGGTACGGTCAGCCATCGCGCAAAACCTCTCAGATAGTCGTTGTTCGAGGCCCCACCTCGGGCCCGGGTGTCGTCAGGCCAATCCTAGCCGTCCCCCCGGCCCTCTACCATCCGCTCCGATGCCCCCTGAAGACGCCGCCCACGCACCCTCGCCCCAGCCGTCTGCGCTCGCCCGCGCGTGGCTCGCCGTCGAATTCGCCGCGCTGTTCTTCGGTATCCCCCTCGCCTTCGTCGCCGCGCTCCACGCCGATCGGCGCTACGGCCGCGCCCTCATCCCCTTCCTCGTCGTCGGCGGCGCGCTCTGCCTCCTCTACCTCTTCCTCAACAAGCGCTTCGACCGCCGCCAGCTCTGGAACTGGCCCGCCTGTCGCGCCTATCTGCGCCCCATGCTCCTGCGCTTCGCCGTCTGCGCCGCCGCGCTCACCGGCGCGCTCCTGGCCCTCGCGCCCGACGCCTTCCTCCAACTCCCCAGGCGCAACCCCGCGCTCTGGGCCGCCATCATGGTCCTCTACCCCGTCTTCTCCGCCTACCCGCAGGAGGTCATGTTCCGCGCCTTCTTCTTCCAGCGCTACGCCCCCATCTTCGCGGCGCCCCTGCTGATGGTCGGCGCCTCGGCGCTCGCCTTCGGCTTCGGACACATCATCCTCAACACCGTCGCCGTCCTGCTCACCGTCGCCGGCGGCGCCCTGTTCGCGCACACCTACGCCCGCACGCGCTCGCTCCTGGCCGCGTCCATCGAGCACGCGCTCTACGGCAACTTCCTCTTTACGATCGGCTTCGGGCGCTTCCTCTACCTCGGCGCCGGCGGCTGACCGCGAAGCCCGCCGCGACCGCGCCGCCCCCGCAAAACAAGCCCTTTCCGAACCTTTGCGCCGCCCTTGCGCCGCCCGGATATCCTTCTCCTCCCCCTTTCACCCGCCCCCCGATCAGAGAAGAGAGCCCCCCACACCATGGCGAAGAACAAGGCCGACTCCGCGACCGCCGTCCTCGACGCTCCGAAGAAGCCCAAGACCGGCAAGAAGACCAAGGCCAAGGGCAAGTCCGCGGACGCGAAGAAGTCGAAGAACAAGCCCGCCGACGCGAAGAGCACGCCCGCCCCCGGCGCCGGCTCCGCCCTCGAGAAGCGCGTGAAGAAGGCCGGGCTGAAGGCCTCCAACTACACGCTGCTCCCCGCCGACTCCAATCAGGCCCTCGGCATCGCGCAGTTCGCCATCGACTTCATCAGCGGACGCATCGGCCAGCCCGACGCCTCCGTCCTCGAGCGCACCAACCTCTTCCATGTGGACTCGGTCTTCTGCGGCCTGTCCGCCATCGCGCTCAACACCAACGCCCCGCGCGTCCTCCGCCAGGAAGCCCTCGACTACGCCGTCGCCGCGTCCCGCCCCGGCGCCACCATCTTCGGCTCCTCCATCAAGGTCGCCCCCGAGAAGGCCGTCGTCGCCAATTCCTCCGCCGTCCGCGAGTGGGACAGCAACGGCACCAACTTCGGCTTCAACCCCGAGCTGAAGCACACCGCAGGCGAGTTCGGCCACAACGACTTCTACCCCGTCGCCCTCGCCGCCGCCCAGATGAAGAACCTCGACGGCGCCGCCGCGCTCCGCGGCATGATCCTCATCGACGAGATCCGAGGCCGCCTCGCCGAGGTCTTCTCCCTCAAGACCTACAAGATCGACCATGTCGTCCACGGCGCCATCGCCTCCGCCGCGACCTTCGGCGCCATGATGGGCGCCACCGCTGAGCAGATCGAATCCGCCATCGGCATGGTCGTCGCCCACTACATCCCCTGGCGCGCCATCCGCGCCGGC
>CALKYH010000076.1 GCA_938003595.1 uncultured bacterium | reverse complement strand
GCCTTGAGGTGGCGCTGCACGCTGGCGCGGGCCTCCGCCTGGTAGCGGGCGTCGTTGTTCGTGAACAGCGACGAGGCCTGGTCCTGGGCGCGGCGCATGAGGTCCTTCTGCGTCGCGGCGTTGACCTGGATGATGTCCAGCAGCCCCAGCACGCGCCCGGCCTGGATGTCGTAGGGCTCCAGATCCGTCAGGCGCAGCGTGCCCTCGATCGGCGGCAGCGTGATGCGGAAGTGGCCCGGCGCCACCTCGCGCACATCGTCGGGGCGCAGCCGCGCGAGGTCCACGGAGTACTGCTTCTCGAAGTGGAAGATCATCGCCACCCGCGCCTGGGACAGCAGCAGCGGGGGCATCCACGACCAGCCCTTGGTGGAGGTCGCGATCTCCTTGGCGTTCACATCCAGCCCCACGAGCCGGCCGACGGCACGGATGCGCTCGGCGATGGCGACGGAGGAGAACACCTCCGGCGCGTTCTTGCCGACGCGGCGCATCAGCAGAAAGGTGACGACGACGCCGCCGACGATGCCAAGGACTGTGAGAATGAGTTCGGCCATGGGGTGCGTGGGCCTCCGAAGTAAGGTTCGGGGCCGGGGCCGCCGGGTTTCAGGAGGCCGGTCGACCGGCGTTGGCGGCGTTGAGAGCGGGGTTCTTCCCCGCCTCGAACGCCCGGATGATGAAGTGCAGGCCCGCCGAGAGGAACCCGACGAAGAACACGAAGCCCACCACCGCGCCGACCGTGGTGAGCAGGGGGTTCAGCCCCGACAGCGCGTTGCGTGCGAAGAGCACCGGCGCCGCGATCGCGATGGCCACGCCCGTCCACAACGCGCCCCACAGCAGCAGCTTGATGGAGACGGCGGGCCGACGCAGCAGCACGATCAGCGCGCCGATCCCCGCCAGGCCCGCGCCCAGGCCCATGCGCGCCGCGGTCAAGGGGTCGCGCAGCATGCGGATGTCGTACAGCGGCACGGCGCGGGGCGTCGAGTAGGTCACGGCGGTGGCGACCATCACCACGCCCGCGGCGCACAGCAGCGCCAGGCCCGGGCCCTCGGCGAACTTGCCGCGCCCGGTCAGCACGGCGAACACGCCGGCCAGCAGGGCGAGGAGCTCGAAGCCGATCGAGTAGTACAGGGGCGGGGTCGTGGCGACGCCCTGCACGATCCGCATCGCCGCGGACGCGACGACGAGGACGCCGATCAGGGTGCACAGGGCCAGGAGCAGTTTCGGGGGTTTGGGCATCGTGTTCGAGGATTGATCGGTCCGCGCCGAGGCGCCGCTGCAGGAGACTCTCCCCGGGCTCGGGGCAGGATGGTACGGGCCTCGGAGGGGTCGGGGTTCGATCGGCGCCCGGAGATCGCCGCGGCGGTACGCTCTGGGCCGGATGGCGCCGCGCAAAGCACAACTCGACGATGGGGCCTCGCCGAGCCCCGCCGAGCCGGCCTCGCTCTTCGCCGAGGCCGCCGCGCGGCCCGGGGTGAAGCATCGCCCCTCGAAACAGGTCTATCAGGTGCCGCAGGACCGGCCCGTCGCCGAGCGGCACGCGCCGGACGATGCCTCGGACGCCGACCAGCGCGCCGTGCGGAGCGTGGACTGGGGCGCGTTCCGGTTCATCGACCTGTTCGCCGGCATCGGCGGGCTGCGCCTGGGCTTCGAGTCGGTGGGGGGGCGCTGCGTGTTCTCCTCCGAGTGGGACGCCGACGCGCAGACCACCTACGAGGCCAACTTCGGTCACAAGCCCCACGGCGACATCACGCAGATCGACCCCGCCTCCATCCCCGACCACGATGTGCTGCTCGGCGGCTTCCCCTGCCAGCCCTTCAGCATCATCGGCGAGCGCAAGGGCTTCGGCGACACCCGCGGCACGCTCTTCTTCAATGTCCAGGAGATCCTGCGCGTCAAGCGCCCCGCCGCCGTGCTGCTGGAGAATGTCAAGCAGTTCCGCACCCACGACGGCGGGCGCACCCACCGCACCGTCGTCCACGCCATGAACGCGCTGGGCTATTTCACGCACACCGCCTCGCTCAACGCGCTGCACTACGGCGTGGCGCAGCGGCGCGAGCGCACCTTCATCGCCGCGTTCCGCGCCGATCTGCCCTTCGAGTTCCCCCTCCCCGTGCGCACCGCAGCGACGCTGGACGGCGTGCTCGAGCCCGACGGCGACATCGACCCGAAGCTCTGGGCGTCCAAAGCCATCCAGGCCAAGCGCCTGGCGCGCCTGCGGGAGCAGGGGCAGGCGCCGTTCTACCCGTCCATCTGGCACGAGAACAAGGGCGGGCACATCGGCATGCACCCGTACTCGTGCGCCCTGCGCGCCAACGCCTCGTACAACTACCTGCTGGTCAACGGCGTGCGCCGGCCGTCGGGGCGGGAGAACCTGCGTCTGCAGGGCTTTCCCGAGTCGCACAGGATCGTCGTGCCCTACAGCGCGATCCGCAAGCAGGCGGGCAACAGCGTCGCTGTGCCGGTGATCGAGGCGATCGCGCGCTCGATGATGGCCTCGCTGCGGGGCGCCCCGGAAGTTGTGACGCGGCCCGAGGCGGCCGGCAGCGCGCTCAGCCCTCGCTGACCATCGCCACGCCGCTGGAGGTGCCGATGCGGTCGGCGCCGGCGTCGATCATGCGCAGGGCGTCGTCGCGCGTGCGGATGCCGCCGCTGGCCTTGACCTGCATCCCGGCGCTGTGCTTCTTGAGCAGCTGCACGGCCTCGATCGTCGCGCCGCCGGCGGGGTGGAAGCCGGTGCTGGTCTTGACGAAGTCGCAGCCGGCCTCGCGCGCCCCCTGGCACGCCGCGGCGATCATGGCCTCGAACTCCGCGTCGGACTCGGCCATGGCCTTCAGCGCCGCGGTCTCGAGGATGAGCTTGACGACGATCTGCGGCGAGGCCGCGCGCACGGCGCGGGTGGTGTGCAGCAGGGCGTCGCGCAGGGTGTTGGCGTCCTTGTGGGCGAGCACGGGCAGGTGAGCGACGATGTCGATCTCCTGGGCGCCGCCGGATTCCCGCTTGGCCAGCGTGGTGCACTCCAGCGACAGCGCCATCGGGCTCATCGCCCCCAGCGGGAACGCCGCGACCGCGCAGGCCTTGACCCCGTGCGCTTCGCGGTCCGCCGCCTGATCCAGCAGCAGGCGCACCTCGCGCAGGAACACGCCATTGACGCACACCGCGGCGAAGCGCCGCTCCACCGCCTCCCGCACCAGGCGGGCCGCGTCGGCGCGCGTCGCCTCGGGCTTGAGGATGGTGTGATCGATCTTCCGCGCGAGCGTGGCGTTGTCCATGGGGCGGGATGTTAGGAGTTCGTCGGCGCGTCCGGAGAATCCGACGCCGCGGGGGTCTCGTCCTGCGGCGCCGGCGCAGGGGCCGGGGGCGCCGGGTGGCGGGGCGTGATCAGCGGCGCGTCCGGCGGCCCCTCGGGCAACCGCGGCCAGCGATCGTCGCGGTCCTCGAGCGTCGGCGAGACGCGCAGGTAGTCGAACACCCAGCCCTCGTCCTCGGGCACCAGCATCGCCCGGTAGTAATGGGTGGACTCGGCGTTGACGCTGCGCCCGTCCACGACCACGCGATCGTCCGTCGCGTCGATGTCGTCGATCAGGATCTCGTCCCACCCGGTGAAGCCCTCCGCGAACGCCAGGCGCCGGCGCAGCGCCTCGGGCGTGTTCCGCTCCTGCAGCCGGCGCGTGGAGTAGGCCAGCACGCGCCGGTAGCGGTGGTCGCGGAAGGCGTTGAACACCTCGCGGACGATGGCCTCCGGGTCCGACCGGTCCAGCGAGGCGCGGTACGCCTCGAACTCCGGCGTGCGCCACTCGGTCCAGCGGTAGGAAGGCTCGGGGGCGTCGCCCTGGCGGGCGCCGGGGCTGAGCAGCAGCTTCTCCGGCGGCGTGGGCGCGAGGAAGAAGTAGAGGACCGCCACGAGCAACGCGACGGGCAGCGCAACCATCGGCGGCGACCATCGGAAGAGGAATCGGCGCACGAGGAAAGGGTATCGGCGCGAGCCGTCGGCGGCGCGGGGTCGGGCCGGGAGAGCCGGCCGCCTGCGGCAGGCGCGATCGCTGTTTCGCCGCGCTGCCTTTCAGCCGCGGAGCGGCGGCAGACCGTAGCCCAGGCCGTGAGGCCTGGGTTTCGCCGTCACCTGTCCTTGAGCCCCTGTGGGGCGACACCGGCAGATTCAGCGTCGCCGGCGCGCGAGGAACGCGGACACAACTACAAGCGCGGGCCCCGTGCCCGGGCCTGGGATGACCGAAGCGAGACGAACACCGGACAATGCGGTCGGAGACACCCGGCTCTCTCGGCCCAGGAGGTCGAGGAATTCGGGCAACAGCCCGGGGTTGTAGATCGACGAGCCCCCGATGAGCCGCGCCTGCGGCATGCCCTCTCCCACAAAGTCGCCCACATTCTCCATCCACTCGTGCGCCCCGCCCGAGACATCGAGCAGGCCCCAAGGGCTCTGCACATCCGGGTACGAGCCGACATCCAGCGGCCTGACCTGCCCCGGCGGGAAGGGGCCGCCGTTGGTCTGGCCGCCCTGATCCGGCGCGCCCGAGACCGGGGCGGTGTCGCTGGTCGTTGGGTAGTCCCAATAGCCGCCCTGACCGTCGCCGTAGCGGTCGGGGTCCCAGTGGCCGGCCTTTGTCCACTCGTCGAAGGTCGGCAGGAAGTACCGGGCGCCCTCGGCGCGTTGCTGCTGGTCGGTGATGTAGTTCAGGCCCTGGTCATTCTGCGCCAGGCCGAAGGTGCTGGTGTCGTAGGCGCCGGTCTCGAACGCCCACGCCGCGTCTGCTTTGTCGTTGTGCAGCCAGTTCGCGAAGCGCGCCGCGAAGCGCCAGCCCGCGATCATGGGCAGATTCGCGTTCGCTTCGACCAGCGAGTGCTGCGGCAGGCCGTTCGAGAATCCATGAAACACGATCAGGTTGTTGCCGCCGAGTAGTTGCGATGAACCCGCGGCGTTCGGGTCCATGTACGGCGCGTACGCCTGCACGAACTCGAACCACTCGCCCACCGTGACCTCGCGGGTCATGATCCGGTACCTGTAGTTCGTGCGCCCGATGCGCCGGTCGGTCTGCCACGGGAACTGCGCGGGGATCACATGCGCCGGGTTGCCGGGGTCGCCGATCGTGGACCACCGGAACCCGTGGTCCTGCACGGTCGGGTCGCGGAACGCCTTCCACTCGCCGCCCGCGTGCGCGCACGACGCAACGCTCAGCGCGGCGGCGAGGGTTCGCAACGGATGGGTCGGCATGGTTGTGTTCCCGGACCTTGGGTGACTCGTGGCTGTGCGGGTGCATTGTGACGCGGGGATGGGGGGATGCAAGGGGAAACTCTTGCATGGGCTGAGGAATGCGCTGACGAGCCCTCTCCCCGGCTCCGCCACGGCGAATGTTCCGCCTCTCCCCCAAGGGCAGAGGGGGAAAAGGCAGAGTCGGAGTAGAGGACAGGAGCGAAGCCCGTAGCCCTCACCCGGCCTCTCCCATTCGCAGAGCCGAACGGGAGAGGGGGGAGACTCAGCCAGCCGAACCCACCAGCGCCGCGTTCGTCGGGAAGCGCTGCAGCGCCGCCAGGAGCTGCTCGACCTGCACCGGCGGGGGCATGTTGAGCAGGCGCCGGCGGAGGGCGCCGATGGTGGCGATCTCCGCGGGGGACATGAGCAGCTCTTCCTTGCGCGTGCCGCTGGCCGCGAGGTTGATCGCGGGGAACAGGCGGCGCTCGGAGATCTTGCGGTCGAGGATCAGCTCCATATTGCCGGAGCCCTTGAACTCCTCGAAGATCACCTGGTCCGCCTGCGAGCCGGTGTCGACCAGGCAGGTGGCGCAGATGGTGAGCGAGCCGCCCTCTTCCGTGTTCCGTGCGGCGCCGAAGATCTGGCGCGGGACCTCCAGGGCCTTGGAGTCCAGGCCGCCGGACATCGTCCGCCCGGAGTTCGCGTGCCGGCGCGAGGAGTTGAACGCGCGCCCCACACGGGTCAGCGAGTCCAGCAGGATCACGACATGCTTGCCCGCCTCGACCATGCGCTTGGCGCGCTCCAGCGTCCACATCGCCAGGGCGATGTGCCGCTCGTTGTCGTGGTCGTTGGAGGACGCGAGCACGCGGCAGGGGACATTGCGCCGGAAGTCGGTCACTTCTTCGGGCCGCTCGTCGATGAGCAGCGCGATGACCTCCAGGTCCTTGTGGTTCTTGGACAGCGCCAGGGCGATGTCCTTGAGCAGCGTCGTCTTGCCCGCCTTGGGCGGCGAGACGATCAGCGAGCGCTGGCCCCGGCCGATCGGGCAGAACAGGTCGATGAGCCGGCAGGAGGCCGGGCACCCGGGGTACTCCAGGGTGAGCCGCGGCTTGGGGTCGATGACCGTCAGGTCCTCGAAGGCCTTGCGGCTGGCGTAGCTGTCGGGGGGGAGGCCCTCGATCTCCACGAACTGCTGCACGACATTGCGCGGGTTGCGGGGCCCGGCCCGGTTCGGCCCCCGCCGCCGCCGGCGCGGGCGGACGGCGTCCACCTCGACGGTGACCTCCAGCGCGTTGCGCAGGCGGTAGCGGTCGCCGAGTTCGACGGGGACGAAGGGGTCGTCTTCGCTGGCGAGCAGTGTGTCCGCGAACTGGCGGACGCGCCCTTCGGCGCGCTGCGGCCACTCGAGTATGCCGGTGACGGTGGTCATGGTGGGTTGTCTTGTCGGGGGCGCGCGAGCGCAACGAGATCAGGCGCGACGCGGAAGGGCCGCCTGCAATGGAATTCCCCGGGCGGGAGTGGACTGCGCTCGCAGGTCCGACCCGGACATTGGAGCAGATGCCGGGGGGGAAGTCAAGATTACGGCGCGGGTGGGGGGAAGGTCCGCTAGCATCGGGCCTCACGGGGGCGCCGCTCGATGGATCGGGCGGGCGCGGGCGAAGCGGTCGTTGCTGGCATGGAGATCTATAAAGGCATCCCGGTCTCTCCTGGGGTCGTGATCGGGCGCGTGTTCGTGCTGGACGAGGTCCGCCAGCGCATCCCGCGCCGCACGGTCACCCCGGAGAAAGTCGGCGACGAGATCGCCCGCTTCGACCGCGCGCTGGCTGAATCCAGCGCCGAGCTCGACGCCATGCGCGTGCAGGTCGAGAAGGAACTGGGCGCCGAGCCCGCCAAGATCTTCGCCTTCCACCAGGGCATGCTCGGCGACCCGTCCCTGAGCGCGCCCATCCGCAGCCGCATCGAGCGCGAGCAGGTCAAGGCCGAGTACGCCGTCGCCGAGGAGTTCCGCGCCTTATCGGACCGCTTCGCGCGCATGGGCGACTCATCGTTCTCGACGAAGGTCGACGATGTCTGGGACCTCGAGCGGCGCATCCTCCGTCGCCTGGTCGGCGAGCAGCGCAGCCGCCTGGGCGGCCTGGACCAGCCCGCGGTGGTCGTCGCGCACGAGCTGACCCCCAGCGAGGCCGCGAGTTTCCCCGCCGGCAAGGTGGTGGCCTTCGCCACCGAGACCGGCGGGCGCACCAGCCACACGGGCATCGTGGCCCACGCCCTGAACATCCCCGCCGTGGCCGGCGTGGCCCGCCTGGCCGACCACGCCGCGGACGGCGACGAGATCATCGTCGACGGCGACCGGGGCGTGGTGATCCTGAACCCGGACATCGAGCGGATCGAGAGCTACCGGCGCTACATCGAGCGGATGCGCGTCTTCGGGCTCTCGCTCGAGGACCTGCGCGACTCGCCCAGCGTCACCCGCGACGGGGTCGAGATCCAGCTCCACGCCAACATCGAGTTCCCGCACGAGGCCAAGGCGGTCGTCGAGAACGGCGCCCACGGCGTGGGGCTCTACCGCACCGAGTTCCTCTGGCTGACCTCCGACCATGAGCCCACCGAGGAGGAGCAGTTCGAGCAGTACGCCCAGGCGGTCCGCACGCTCGAGGGCCGGCCCCTGACCATCCGCACCTTCGACCTGGGCGCCGACAAGGGGCACGGGGCGCTGGCCAAGGACATCGAGCCCGAGCAGAACCCCTTCCTGGGCCTGCGCAGCATCCGCTACTGCCTGTCCAACCTGCCGATGTTCAAGCGCCAGCTCCGGGCCATCCTCCGCGCCTCGGCGCTGGGCCCGGTGCGGGTCATGTTCCCGCTGATCACCAGCACCACCGAGCTGCGCCACGCCAAGATGGTGCTCAGGGATTCCATGGAGGACCTGGCCGAGGAGGGCCAGCCCTTCGATCGGGACATCTCGGTCGGGATGATGGTGGAGGCCCCCTCCGCCGCCCTGATGGCGCCGACCTTCGCCAAGGAGGTCTCGTTCTTCTCCATCGGGACCAACGACCTGGTGCAGTATGTCCTGGCGGTGGACCGGACCAACGAACAGGTGGCGAACCTCTATACGGCGGCCCATCCGGCGGTCCTGGTGGTCCTCAAGGAGATCGTCCGGGCGGGTAGAAGGGCCGGAATTGACGTCTCGGTGTGCGGAGAGATGGCCGGCGAGGCCGAATATGTCATGTTGCTGATCGGGATCGGTTTGCGTAGTCTTTCCGTGTCTCCGGCGGCGATTCCGCGGGTCAAGCGGATCGTCCGCAGCGTGGAGATCGATCAGTGCGAGCGGTTGGCCCGACGGGTCGGCTCGTTCGATTCCGAACGACAGGTTCTCGCGTTTCTGCGGGAGCAGGTCAGGACAATCATTCCCGAAGCGTTCGACGGGCGTGCCGTCGAAGAGCCCTGACGGGCGACGCCTCGGGGCGGAATCACCCCGGCGGCCGCGGATGCGCGGCGGGTCGGGCGCAGCGGGTGTCGCCCCCGTCGCGGGCGCCTGTGCAAACGGGCGGACCGGCTTCGGTGTGGGCGACGACGGCCCGTCGGCGCGAGCGGGAGATCCCCTGAAACGGGGAGAGTCTCCGGGCGCGCGGGCGGTGCGCCACTTCCCGGCCCCCACGAGGGCCGCCGACCAGCGCGGCAGGTCCGGCGTGGCGGCATCACGAACAGCACAGTCCAGAACGGGGCGCCGACCAGGCGTTGTCGTGACGGCTGCGCCGCTCGTGCATGGCGCTCCCCCGGCGTCGCGCTCAGTGCGAGGCTGAAGTGCCCAAGAACCAGATGCTGATCAACTATGTCCCCGGCGTTGAGTGCCGGGTGGCAGTCGTGCGCGAGGGGCGGCTCGAGGAGTTGCACTCCGAGCGCATGGACGCGGTGAGCCATGTCGGCAACATCTATGTCGGCCGCGTCGTGAATGTGGAGCCGGCCATCCAGGCGGCGTTCGTGGACTTCGGGCTGGAGGAGAACGGCTTCCTCCATGTGACCGATGTCCACCCGCGCTACTTCCCCGGCGAGGACCAGGAGACGACGGAGCTGGTCGGCAAGAAGACCCCCCGGCGCGAGCGCCCGCCGATCCAGGCGTGCCTGAAGCGCGGGCAGGAGGTCATCGTCCAGGTCCTCAAGGAGGGCATCGGCGTCAAGGGTCCGACCCTGACCTCGTACCTGTCCGTCCCCGGGCGCTTCCTCGTGATGATGCCCTTCATGGACAAGGTGGGGGTGTCCCGGCGTGTCGAGGACGAGGACCAGCGGCGCGAGATGCGCGCCGTGCTGGACCAGCTCGACCTGCCGGACGGCTTCGGCTTCATCCTGCGGACCGCGGGCATGGAGGAGACCAAGACCTCCTTGAAGCGCGACCTGGCGTACCTCCAGCGCCTCTGGAAGGACATGCAGCGTCGGCTGGCCCAGGGCAACAAGCCCCGGCTGCTCTACGCCGAGAGCGACCTGCTCATGCGCTGCCTGCGCGATGTCCTGACCGGCGACATCGACGAGGTCATCGTGGACGAGGCCGGCGCCATCCGGCGCGCCGCACGGTTCCTCAAGATCGTCTCTCCCCGGGGCGGCCCGCGCCTGCTCCGGCACGCGGACGACACCCCGCTGTTCCACGCCTTCGGCATCGAGCAGCAGATCCGCCAGATGCACGAGCGCGAGGTCCCGCTGCCCAGCGGCGGCGGCATCGTCATCGACGAGGCCGAGGCGCTGGTCGCCATCGATGTGAACTCGGGGCGGATGCGCGACAACCGCGACGCCGAGACCACCGCCTACAAGACCAACTGCGAGGCCGTGGACGAGATCTGCCGCCAGCTCCGCCTGCGCGACCTGGGCGGCGTGGTCATCCTCGACCTCATCGACATGCGGTCGAAGAAGCACCAGCGCGAGATCGAGGGCCGCCTGCGCGACAACCTCAAGCGCGACCGGGCGCACTCCAAGGTGCTGCCCATCAGCCAGTTCGGCATCGTCGAGCTGACCCGCCAGCGCATGCGCGGCAGCCACCGCAGCCAGCACTTCGCGCCGTGCCCGTCGTGCCAGGGTCGGGGCCTGCTCCAGCGTCCCGCCTCCGCCATGGGCGAGGCGCTGCGCGAGCTGGGGTGGATCCTGCACCAGCCGCGCGTCTCCAAGGCCGAGATGGCCGTCGCCGCACGCCTCGCGGGCGAGCTGCTCTCGAGCGGCCGCCAGCGCCTGGCGCGGCTGGAGCGCGTCACCGGCAAGCATGTCGATGTCCGCGTCAGCGAGACGGGCCCGCTCGACCGGGTGAACTTCTACGCGTACGACGACCGCGGCTCCGACATCGATGTCGAGAAGCTGCCCCCGCCCGCGCAGCCCAAGAATCTCGAGGTCTGGTCCGAGCCGGTCGCGGCGGACGACGACTGGACGCGCGATCCGTCCGAGGAGGCCGCGGCGCTCGCCCGCGCCGAGGCGGATGTCGAGGCGCAGATCGCGGCGCAGATGGAGGACCAGGAGGCCGCGGCCGCGGACGCCGAGGACCTGGGCCCCGAGGAATTGGAAGAGGGCGGCTTCGAGCCGCTCGACCACATCGCCGCCACCGGCAAGAAGAAGCGCCGCCGGCGTCGGCGCGGCGGGCGTGGCGACGACGAGGTCGCCCCCAGGCCCCAGCCGCAGCAACAACAGCCGCAGCGTCAGCCCCAGCAGCAGCCCCAGCCCCGCCCCGAGGGCGCGGACGGCGCCGAGGGCGCGCCCGGAGAGGGCGGCAAGAAGCGTCGTCGCCGGCGTCGTCGTCGCGGCAAGGGCGGCGGCGAGGGCGGTCCGGTCATGGCCGGCGGCGCCGCGAGCACGGGCGGCGACGAGCCGGACATCGCCACCGAGGAGTTCATCCCCAAGGTGGTGCAGCCCAACGCCGACGGCCTGCGAGGCGATTCGTGGGACCTCGAGCCCGCGGCGGTGACGCCGCTGCGCTCGGCGCCGCCGCAGCAGAGCGCGGCGCCCAGGCCCGCGCCCAGCGCGTCGGACAACGGCGAGGCGGCGCACGACGCGGACGGCGCTCACGAAGGCGCCCCGGCCGAGGGCGGCAAGAAGAAGCGCCGCCGGCGTCGTCGTCGCGGCAAGGGCGGCGGCGCGAACGCCGAAGCGCCCGTCGGCGCCGACCAGGCCGATCATGCCGATCACGACCACGAGCCCGACGACGGGCCCGGCGCGACGATGGTCAGCGAGCCGATGGACGACGAACCGCCCGAGACCGCCGAAGCGCCGGAATCGACCGATGCGCCGGAGGGCGACGAGGCCCAGGAAGGCGCGGGCGAGATTGTCGTGAAGAAGAAGCGCCGGCGGCGCGGCGGGCGCGGGCGCAAGAAGACCGGCGCCTCCGCCGAGACGGGCTCCGGCGGCGCCGACGCGGAGGCCTCGGAGTAATCCGGGCCCGGCCATGTCCCACGGACCCCGCGAGTTCGGTCATCCCCCGGCGCTGCGCCGCCTGCTGCTGCTCGGCAGCACCGGGTCCATCGGCGTGCAGACGATCGAGGCCGTCGTTCACCTGAACGATCTGCACGCGAAGGGCCAGTGGCCTACGCGCTACGAGATCGCCGGCCTGGCGGCCGGCAGGAACATCGGCGCCATGCTGGAGCAGGCGAAGCGGCTTGGCGTGCGCGAGGCGGCGGTCGCCGATCCGGACGATGCGGAAGACGCCGCGGCCCAGGCCCGGGCCGCGGGCGTGCACCTGCGCACCGGTCCCGAGGCGTGCGAGCGGCTGGTGCGCGAGGTTGAAGCCGATCTTGTGCTCGCGGCGATCGTGGGCTCGGCCGGTCTGCCCGCGACGCTCGCGGCGGTGTCGATGGGGCGCGATGTGGCGCTGGCGAACAAGGAGACGCTGGTCGCGGCGGGCTCGCTGGTGGTTCCTGCGGCGGAGCGCTCCGGGGCGCGCCTGCTGCCGGTGGACAGCGAGCACTCGGCGATCTGGCAGTGCCTGGCCTGGGGCGATGCGCCGCCGATGACGCTCGGGCCCGAGGTCACGCGCGTGACGCTCACCGCCTCCGGCGGGCCGTTCCGCACCTGGAGCCGCGAGCGCGTCGAGAAGGCGACCGTCAAGCAGGCGCTGAACCACCCGACCTGGACGATGGGGGCGAAGGTCACGATCGACTCCGCCTCGCTGACGAACAAGGGGCTCGAGCTGATCGAGGCGCACTGGCTGTTCGGGCTCGGTTCCGACCGGCTCGCGGCGGTGGTGCACCCGCAGTCGATCATTCACTCGTTCGTCGAGTACGCCGACGGCTCGATCATGGCCCAGCTGGGCGCGCCGGATATGCGGACGCCGATCCAGATCGCCGCGTCCTGGCCCTGGCGGGCGCCTGGATGCTCGAAGAAGCTGGACCTGATGACCATGAGCCGGCTGGATTTCGAGCCGGTGGACACGGAGCGCTTCCCCGCGGTCCGCGCGGCGTTCGAGGTGATCGACGCCATGGCCCGTCCCGGCGGCGCCACAGCGGGGGCGGTGTTCAACGCGGCGAACGAGGCGGCGGTCGAGGCGTTCCTGGCCGGCGAGATCCCCTTCGGCCGGATCACCGCGCTGGCGCGCGAAGCGCTGGACGAGGTCGGCCTGGGCGCCATGCGCACGCTCGAGGACGCCCTGCAGGCCGATCGGGAGGCACGCCGGTTTGTGCGGGCCCGGATCGGCGAACCGCGCGACGCCGCCGTGCGCTAGGATGAACACCATGCTCGGATTCCTCGGCGCCTCGGGCGACCTGCTGCTGGTTGTGCTCGGTTTCTCCTTCATCGTGTTCGTGCACGAGCTGGGGCACTTCCTCGCCGCCCGCTGGGCGCGGGTGCGGGTGGAGGCGTTCGCCATCGGCTTCGGCCCGGCGGTCGCCTCGTTCCGCAAGGGGATGGGCTTCCGCTGGGGCTCGACGGAGCCGGAGTTCCGCAAGCTGCGCGTGTCGAGCCCCGCCAGGGCGGCGGCCATGAGCCCGACGGAATACCGCCTGAACTGGCTGTTCTTCGGCGGCTATGTCCGAATGCTCGGCCAGGACGACGCCGCCCCCGGCGAGCGTGTGGACCATCCGGACTCGTTCACCAGCAAGCCGGTGTGGAAGCGGATGATCATCATCAGCGCCGGCGTGGTGATGAATGTCATCCTCGCGGCGATCCTGTTCATCATCGTCTTCATGGTCGGCCTCCGGACCGAACCGCCGCTGATCGGCCTCGTGCAGCCGGGCATGCCCGGCGCGGAGGCCGCGGTCGTGAGCGGCTGGGACGCGAGCGACCCCGGCCTGAAGCCCGGCGACCGTGTGCTGCGGATCGCCGGGGCCGAGCCGCAGGACTTCGGCGACATCGCGCTGGAGATCGCGATGGCCCGCAAGGGCGCCCCGATCGAGGTCGTCGTGGAGCGCGAGGGCGCGACCGGTCCGGTCGTGCTGAAGGCCTCGCCGCAGACCAGCAAGGAGACGCGCCTGCTCGAGCTGGGCGTTTCGCCCGCCATCTCGACGACGCTGTTCGGCGGTCCGAAGGATTCCAAGAAGAACAACGAGAGCATTCTCGAGGCGCTCGCCGCCGACGGGCTGTCCGAGGTCCCGCCGGGCTCGACGCTCGTCGAGATCAACGGCGAGCCGGCGACGACGGCGCTGGATCTGTCCAGCGCGGCGGCGCGCTCCGGCGGCGACCCGATGCTGCTGACCTGGGCCACGCCCGCGGGCGAGTCTCTGATCGTCGAGGTGCGCCCGGTCGCCCAGATGGAGACCGAGACCGCCGTTCTGCCCGCCAGCGAGAAGGTCGCTGAGCGGGAGATCCGGGTGGAGAGCCTCCTGGGGCTGTACCCGGCGATGCGTGTGGCCGAGGCGGGCGACGCGGAGGCCAAGGGCCTGCGCGACGGCGATGTCTTCGCCCGCATCGGGGGCGTGGAATGGCCCGATCTGGCGTCGGGGATCGCCGAGATCCGCCGACACTCCGGTCGTGCGATCGATCTTCGGGCGCTGCGCGGCGGGGCGATCGTCGAACTGCGGCCCGAGGTCGGGCGCAACGGCACGCTCGGCTTCACGATGGGCTACACCTCGTCGGTGAACGCGATCGTCGCGGGCACGGCGCGCCGGTTCGCGGAGTCCGTGGACACGGCCGGCCCCGACATCCCCCCCGGCAGCGTGATCCTCCGCGCCGATGGCCAGCCGGTGCGCGACCTGGGCGCGCTGCGGTCCATCATCGCCGGCGCCGAGCGCGGCGCCGACGGCGGCGCGACCGTCGAGCTGGACATCCGCCTGCCGCTGGGCGCCTGGGGCCAGGGCCCCGTGGAATCGGTCGCGTGGACGCTCACCGGCGAGCAACTGGACAAGGCCGCGGCGCTGGGCTGGGTCTCTCCCGTGTGGTCCGGCCTGTTCCGCCTCGAAGAGACGACGCTCAAGGCCGACGGCCCCGTGCAGGCGCTGGCGATGGGAGTCGAGCGCACGCACCGGGTGATGCTCAAGACCTACCTCACCCTCGTGCGCCTGTTCGAGGGCAGCGTCAAGGTGGAGCACCTCAAGGGCCCCGTGGGCATCGCCCACATCGGCACTCTTGTCGCCGAGCGCGGCATCGTGCATCTGCTGTTCTTCATGGGCCTGATCAGCGTCAACCTGGCGGTCATCAACTTCCTGCCCCTGCCCATCGTGGACGGCGGGCACTTCGTGTACCTGGTCGTCGAGGGCATCACGCGCCGGCCCGTGCCGATCGTGGTCCAGAATATCGCGGCGCTCGCGGGGCTGGCCCTCATCGGGCTCATGTTCCTGATCGTGACCTACAACGACATCGTCGGCCTCTTCGGCGGCTGACAGCGCGCCCAGCGCCGCGGAGGTTGAACCGCGCCATGGACATCGCCGGCCTCGCGCAGCTGCTGAGCATCGGCCTTGTGATCGCGGTGATCGTGGCCACGGCCTGGACAGCGCATCGGCTGCGCCATCCGCCCCGGCGCACGCCCGCGGGCGCCTCGCTGCGCAACCGACCCGGCGATCCGGGCGAGCTGCCCAGCCCGCGCGAGTTCGGCGTCTGGCGATTCGAGTGGGCGGGCTATTCGCTGCCGGTGTGGGAGGTCCCGGGCGATGATCCGCGCGGCCCGGTGGCGATCCTGACGCCCGGCTGGGGCGATTCGCGCGTCGGCGCCATGGCGCGGTTCCCGGCGCTGCTGGGCGTGTGCTCGCGCGTGATCGCGTGGGACCCGCCGGGGCTGGGCGAGAGCAGCAAGGGGCCGTGGCTCATGGGTCTGCGAGAGCAGGGCGCGCTGCTGGCGTTGATCGAGCGCGCGACAGGCGCCGATGAGCGGGTCGTGCTCGTGGGCTGGTCGGCCGGCGCGGGGACCTCCATCGTCGCCGCGGCGGAAGAGAGCGCGCTGCGCCGCCGGATCGCGGGCGTCGTCGCCGAGGCGCCGTACCGGCTGGCGTGGACGCCGGCGTTCAATGTCCTGCGCAGCATCGGCATGCCGTGGAGGATCAACGGTCCTTTGGCGTTCGGCTGGATGGGCCTGCGCCTGGGCGCGGGGCTGCACTGGATGGGATTCGACCGCGCAGCGCACGCGGGGCGGCTGGGCTGCCCGCTGCTGGTCGTGCACGGCGAGGACGACACGGTGTGCCCCGTGCAGGACGGGCGCGGCGTCGCGGCGGCGGGGCGTGGTCGGATGCTGGCGGTCCCGGGCGCGGGGCACAACGATCTGTGGACCGACGATCGGTGGAACGATCAGGTTGCGAGCGAGGTCGCGGCGTTCATCCGCGCGGCGGGCGCGTCACATGCGATCGACGGTGGGGATGCCCAGCACGCCCAGGCCGTCCTCGAGAACGCGCCCGGTCAGGGCGCACAGCCGCAGCCGTGAGGCGCGCTGCTCGGGGGTGTCGGCCTGCAGCACGGGGGCCTCGCGGAAGAACGCGGCGAAGGCGCCGGCCAGGTCGTGCAGGAAGTTGCAGAGCCGGTGCGGCTCGCACGAATCCGCGACGCTCTGCAGCGTGCCGGGGTAGCGGAGCAGCGCGAGGGCCAAGTCTTTTTCTTCGCGGGTCTCCAGACGCAGCGGGGCTCGAGACGAGCCCGGCGCCGGCAGCAGGTTCTGCTCCGCCGCCTTGCGCAGGATGCTGCGGATGCGGACCAGCGCGTAGAGCAGGTACGGCCCGGTGTCGCCCTCGAAGGCGAGCATGCGGTCGAAGTTGAAGACATAGTCCTTCGAGCGGTCCGACGAGAGGTCGGTGTACTTGATCGCCGCGACGCCGATGGCCTCGGCGTTGGCGCGGCGCTGCTCGGGGGACAGCTCGGGGCTGCGTTCGGCGATGGCGGCGTCGGCGCGGGCGACGGCCTCGTCGAGCAGGTCGGAGAGCTTCACATTGTCGCCGCTGCGGGTCTTGAAGGGCTTGCCGTCGTCGCCCAGGATCGTGCCGAAGGCGGCGTGGAACAGCAGCGCGTCGGAGCCGTCGGGCCGGCGCGCGTAGCCGGCCTTCTTCGCGCCCGCGAAGGCCTGTCGGAAGTGGTGGGACTGGCGCGCATCGACGGCGTAGACCACGCGGTCGGCGCCGAGCTTCTGGACGCGCCGGCGGATGCCGGCCAGGTCGGTGGTGGCGTAAAGGAACCCGCCGTCGCTCTTGCGGATGAGCAGGGGCTCGGCGATGCCGGCGTCCTTGAGGTCGATGACGAGCGCGCCCTCGGAGATCGTGGCCACGCCGCGGGACTCCAGGTCCTGCACGATCGGGGCGAGCTCCTCGGCGAAGGTGGACTCGCCGGCGCTGTGCTCGTTGCGGACATCGGCGTGCAGCCGGGCGCAGATGGCCAGGCACTCATCGAGGGTGATCTGGGCGATCTTCTTCCACACGGCGAAGGTCGCGGGCTCGTGGCGCTGCAGCGCGACGAGCGTCGCCTTGGCGCGGGCCAGACGATCGCGCGCGCCCTCGACCTGCTCTTCCAGCTCCGCGAGGGCCTTGGGTCCGAGGCCGAAGCGGTGGACCGCGGCCAGCCCCTTCTCGTCGGCGTCGCAGGCGCGCTGCGCGGCTCGGTACAGAACCTCCAGATCCTCGAGCCTGAGTCTGTCGAGGTCGATGGCTCCCATCGCCATGCCGTCCATGATCGCGCTGGTGACCATCGCGATCGGCAGGCCCCAGTCGCCCAGGTGGTTCTGGCGGTGCACCGTGTGGCCCAGGCGGGCGAAGGTGCGGGCGAGGGCGTCGCCGATGACGGTGGCGCGGAGGTGGCCGACATGCATCTGCTTGGCGAGGTTCACGCCGCAGAGATCGACGACGACGGTCTCGGGCTTTGCGGGCTTCTCGACGCCCAGGTCGTGGTCCTCGAGGCCGTCGAGCAGGCGCGCGAGCGCGTCGGTGGACAGGCGGACATTGATGAAGCCCGGCCCGGCGATGTTCTTCTCGGTGACGGGTTCGCCCACGCCGGACAGGTCCAGCTTCTCGACCAGCGCCTGGGCGATCTGGCGCGGGTTCTTGCCCAGCGCCTTGGCCAGCGGCATCGCGGCGTTGGACTGGTAGTCGCCCAGCTCCGGCTGACGCGAAGGGGAGATGAGCGGATCGGCGTTGGCCGGCAGCGCGTCGCCGAAGGCGGCGGTCATCGCGGCGGCGAAGCGCTCGCGCAGGATCTGGACTGGGTCTTGGGAAGCCATGGAGGGCGTGAGTGTAGCCGCGACCCGGCGCCTAGCTGATCAGGACGCCCTCGGTGGGGTAGGCGTAGCGGGCGGTCCGGTCGCGGGCGATGGCCACGATGCCGATCAGCGCCGCGAGCAGCCCGACGCGCCCCAGGAACATCCCGGCGATCACCGCCACGCGGCCCTCCTCGGTGAGGGTCGAGGTGATGTTCAGCGACAGCCCCACGGTGGAGCAGGCCGAGACGGCCTCGAACAGCAGCGGCTCGAGGGCGAAGGTGGTGAGCTTCGACTCCGTGATCGACAGGACGCCGGTGATCGTGGCGATGAGCAGCAGGTGCAGCGTGACGAAGGTCGCGGCCTTGCGGATCATCTCGTCGGGCAGGGCGCGCTTGAAGGCCTGGGCGCTGGCGCGGCCGTTGATGGTCGCCCACACCGTCAGGGCCAGCACGGCGATGGCGATGGTCTTGGCGCCGCCCGCCGTGGAGCCCGGCGAGCCGCCGATGAACATGAGCACCACGAGCGCGAACCGCGCCAGGGGGCCGAGCGTCGCCGGGGCCACGGTCTCGAAGCCGGCGGTGCGCGCCGTGACGGACATGAAGTGGGCGTCGAGCATGGAGCCGGTCGTGGACTCCAGCGACTGCACCTGCTCGCTCGCGAAGATGAGCAGGAAGCCGATCAGGTACAGCGCCGCGCTGGTCGTGAGCACGATCCGGCTGTGGAGCGAGAGACGGATGAGCCGACCGTTCTCCATCCGCCGCCCGCGCAGGCGCGCCCGCGCCACGCGCCAGAGGTCGTCGAGCACGGGGAAGCCGATGCCGCCCATGACGATCAGCCCGGCGATGACGATGTGGCTCGTCCACTGGAACCGCAGGCCCTGCAGGCTGTCCGCCGCGGTCGCGAAGCCCGCGTTGTTGAAGGCGCTGATGGAGTAGAACAGGGCGTGGAACGCGCGCTCGGAGGGCTCTTCAAACCCCGGCGGCGCGCTCGCCCAGGCGTCCACGCCCGGCCAGCCGAAGTACAGCGTGGCGGCGCCGATAATCTCCGTGACCACCGTCGCCGAGGCGATGAACAGCACCAGCTTCCGCAGCGACGCCGGCGTGGACGCCGCCTCGCCCGCGGCGCCGGCCACCGTCTGCGCCGCGCGCAGCCCCAGCGAGCGCCCGAACAGCACCGCGAAGATCGCCCCGAACACCACGATGCCCAGACCGCCCAACTGGATCAGCGCCAGGATGATCACCTGCCCCAGCCGCGTGAACTCGGTCCCCGTGTCGCGCACCACCAGCCCCGTCACGCACACGGACGAGGTCGAGGTGAACAGGGCGTCCAGCGGCCCGATCGGGTTGTCCGCCGGAGTCGCCGCGGGCAGCATCAGCGAGAGCGCCCCCGCGATGATCAGCAGCGCGAACGACAGCACCAGCACCAGCGGCGGGGGCAGGGTCGAACGCACCACCCGCAGGTAGATCCTCAGGAACCGGATGCCCAGCACCGCGGCGCCGGCCAGCGGGATGCCCCACGAGACCACCGTCATCGTCGCCAGCGCCGCCGCCTCCAGCACGGCCGGCCCCAGGCCCGACCGCGTCAGCGCCCGGACTCGCCCCTCGCGGCCCTTGGCGATCGCCGTCATCAGGATGGTGAGCGCCAGGTCCGCCGCGAGCGCCCCGATCTGCACCCGGATCAGCAACTCGGCGGGGAACACGGCGTCGCGCCATCCATAGAGGAGGATGGTGCAGGCGTTCGCGGCGATCGCCAGGGCGAGCCGCACCCAGAACAGCGCGCTGATCTGCCCCGGCGAATCATCGACAACCTGCAGCGTCCGGCGCTGGAGCATGGGCGCTCAGCGTACCGACCGGCGGCGGGCGGCGCGCATGGCGCGCCGGGCGGGGTTGATACGGACAGGGCCCCGGCCCGTGCATCTGCGGAGCTGCAGCATCTCAGTGCCCGCCGCGGCGCCCGTGCCCAGACGGAACACCTTGCCCAGTTCGACGCAGGTCATCGGCGGCCTGCCCTCCTTCGTCCAGCCGTGGCGCATCGGCAGAAGCTCCGGCTGAGAACTGAACGAGCCGAATATCCCGGCCGCCAGCGCCTCGCGCACTCGGGCCGGCGGCTCCAGCCACGCCTGCCACGGCGCCACGCGCCGGGTCCAGTCCTCCAGCTCGATCTCGCGCAGGCGCGAGCGTTTCGCCCCGGCGCCGAGCCGGGCCCGCGCTTCGGCCACGGGGCGGGCGAGCGCGCGGGACAGGAACCCCGCCGCGTGCCCGGCCAGCCGGTGGGGCGAGGGCTTGAAGGGGTCGAAGGTCCACGCCGCCTGCGTCAGCGCGCCCATCGCCAGGGCATGCAGCCGGCGCACATCGTCGGCGGGCAGCTCCAGCAGCGGGGCGCCGAGCAGGTCCTCGATGGTCCGCAGCGCCAGCGTCCGCTGGTCGCGGACCAGCTCGACCAGCAGCAGCGAGCACCAGCGCAGGTCGGTCTCGATCGCGTCCAAGTCGCCGGCGCGCGGCGAGGACGGTCGAAGGGACTCGATCCGCCTGGCCGCGGACCAGCGCAGGTAGCACGCCGCGGCGGCGCGCAGGCGCTCGACGGTCTCCAGCGGGCGCGGCGCCCCGCGCGCCGTGGCGACGAAGATGGCCGCGTCATTCTGGGGCGGGGCGCCCAGGCCCCGGTTGACCTCCGGCGGGGCCAGCAGCACCTCGCGCGCGTCGGCGCGCTGGAACACGGTTGTCGCGGGCGCCTCCAGGTCCAGCGAGCGCAGGCGCAGCGCGCGGCCCTCGTTGATCGCCCGCTGCGCCGTCGAGACATTCCAGCCCATCCCGTTCGAGATGTCCCGGATCTCCAGCCCCCGCAGCCGCGCCCGGTGCGCCAGCAGGCGGTCATGGTCGGTCAGCGTCGAGCGCCGCTCGAAGATCGGGGCCGCGGCGGCCGCGTCGTGGGTGCGCAGGACGCGTCGGATCGTCTCGCGGCTGCGCCCCGTCTTGCCGGCCAGGCGCTCGGCGCTCTGGTTCAGGGACCATCCCATCCGCTCGCGGTATCGGCGGGCCCGGCGGACCAGCTTCTCCTTCTCCGCGCTTGTGAGCCGCCTGAGCGGTGGGGCGAAGGCCTTGCGCTTCTGCTCGAAGCGCTCGACCACCGCCGCGGCGAACACCAGCCGGGCTCGGCCGTCCTCGCCCTGCACGCGCCGGGCGATCAGCCCCTCGCGCCGTCGGCGCTCGATGGTCTTGCGGTCCACCTTCCAGCGCCGGCACAGTTCATCCAGCGTCAGGCACGCGTCGTCCAGGTCGTCCGGGGTCAGCGCGGCCTGGTCGGACAAGCGCTCGACAAACGCCGAGAGGTCCGCCCGCAGCGCCTCGCCGACGATGGCGATGTCGTGGGAGTCGTCCCCGTCCTCGGCGCGGTAGCCGGTGAGCGCGTGGACGAGCCAGGCCAGCGGGTAGTTGAGCGCGGGGTCCAGTTCGGCGCCGATGGCTTCCGCGGCCCGGATGTGGCGCAGCGCCGCGGGCTTGGGCGCGAAGCGCAGCTGGCGCGCCAGGTCCTCGAGCGCCCCGATGCGCAGCGTCGTCAGGCGGGGCATGGGGCGCCGAGTTCCAGCCAGCGGACCGGCCGGCGCCTCGGGATGAAGCCCTCGGCGTGCGCCTGGTCCAGGAACAGGTCGATGGCGCGCCGGTACGCCGAGCCCTCGGGCCCGACATCGAAGCGCAGCATGTCGCTCAGGTAGCGGCGCGCCAGGTCCGCCGGCCAGCCGCGCGACGCGGCCCGGTTCGTCGCCAGCCAGCCCAGGCGCGTGGCGTTGTGCCGGCGCTGGCGGTCCAGCAGCGACGCGGCCAGGCGCACGGCGTCCGACCCGGCGTCCGCCTCGCGGCAGGTCCACACGGCGTACACGAACGGCAGCCCGGTCATCGCCTTCCACGCCTCGCCCAGGTCCAGTTGGTGCGGGTAGCGCACGGCCGGGGGCGAATCCGTCACGACCTTGTCCCCGATCATCAGGACCGCTTCGGGCCACTCCAGCATCTCGGCGCCGCCGGCGACGCGCTCGCGGGTGTTGAACTCGATGATCTCCGGGCGCACGCCGTGGACCCGGGCCAGCAGCAGGCGCATGAGGCACACGGCGGTGTGGCTCTCGGCGTCGGCGTGGACGCGGGTCAGTTGTTCGAGCGGGACGGCGCTGTACAGGCGCACCGTGAGGGTGGGTCCGTCGCAGCCGATCATGCCGGCGGGGATGAGGTCCAGCGGCTCGGTCGAGCGTTGGGTGTCCACGAGCGAGACCAGGCCGATGTCCACCTTGCGGTCAGCGAGCAGGTCGATCAGCCGAGCCGGCACCGCCGGGACGAGCGCCAGCTCGGGGCACTTCTCGAGGCCCTCGATCAGCGGCAGGGTGTTCAGGTACGAGACGCAGCCGACCCGGACCGGGAGGGAGACGGTCCGGCGTGGGAGTTGCTCGACGGAAGGGGTTCCGGGAGTCTGGGCCATCGGGGGATGCTATGAAGCGGGCGGGCGTTCCGCCCGGTTCGACGCGGGGCCGGGAATCGAGAATGATGCCCGTGACGACAGGAGGTCGACATGGCGCCGAGCGAACACGAGGGGCTGCTGCTGATCGGTGGGGGCGGTCACGCCATGGTCATCGCCGAGGCCGCCATGGCCGAGGGCATCCTGCTGCGCGGGTTCCTGGATGACGATCCGTCCGCCCGCCTCTACGCCGCGGCGCCCCGGCTGGGCGGGCTCGCCGACCTTGAGCGCCTGCAGGACGGCCCGGTCATCATCGCCATGGGGGATCTTTCGCGCCGGCGCGAGCTGATCGGCCGCCTGCACCGGCCGGCGACCACGGTGGTGCACCCTTCGGCGATCGTCTCGCCCTCGGCGACGCTGGGCTCGGGCGTGTTCATCGGTCCGCTGGCGGTGGTGCACGCGCGGGCCCGCATCGGCGACCACGCGACGGTGAACACCGGCGCCATCGTGGAGCACGACTGCATGGTGGGGCTGAACTCCCACATCGCCCCCGGCGCCGTGCTGGGCGGCAATGTCCGCGTGGGGCCGGACACGCTGGTGGGCATCGGGTCGCGCCTGCTGCCGGGCTCGCTGGTGGGGGCGCGGAGCGTCGTCGGCGCCGGCGCCGTCGTGCTGCGGACCGTCGGCGATGGCGAGACCGCCGTGGGCGCCCCGGCCCGGATCATCGCGCGCTGATACAACATCCCTCATGCTGGCTCGCATCAAGGGCATCCTGGAGTCGGTCGAGGGCGCCAGGGCCGTCGTCTATCTCCCGACCAGCTCCGAGACCGGCGTCGCGCACGAGGTCCTGATCCCCGCGGCGCTGGGCCCCGAGTTGCTCGAGCGCGTCGGCCAGACCGTCACCCTGCACACGCTGGAGTGGCTGGAGTCGTCCTCGCAGGGCGCCTCGTTCGTGCCCCGGCTGCTGGGCTTCGGCACGGTGCAGGACCGGCGCTTCTTCGAGCTGTTCACCACCGTCAAGGGCGTGGGCACGAAGAAGGCGCTCAAGGCCATGGCCCGCCCGGTGGGGGAGATCGCCCGCGCCATCGCCGACCGCGATGTGAAGGCCCTGCAGGCGCTGCCCGAGATCGGCAAGCGCATGGCCGAGACGGTGGTGGCCGAGCTGCACGGCAAGGTGGACGACTTCGTGACCTACGAGGGCGAGCGCGACGGGGGGGCGCGCGTGGTCGTGCGCGTCGGCGCCATGGGCGAGGCGGCCGACCAGGCGCTCGCGGCGCTGGTGCGCCTGGGCGAGAGCCGCGCCGACGCCGAACGCATGGTCCGGCGGGCGGTCGAGTCGGCGCCCGCGGCCAAGTCCGCCGACGAGATCCTCACCGCCGCGTTCGCCGCGAGGGGCGCGTAGTGCGCTGGCTGCTCGACACCATCGGCGGGCTGTACGAGCTGGCGCGGCTGGGCGTCATCACGCGGTTCCGGTTCCGCGGCGCCTACTGGCGCTGGCGCACGGAGACCGCCTTCGGCCAGGGCATGCCGGCGTCGCGCCTGGAGACGATCCACGCCGTGCTGGAGTACGGGCGGTGGATGCGTCGGATGCGCCGGGGGGGCTGAGCGCCCGTCAGCACGGCGTGTTGGTTCCACGGTCCCAGCAGAACGGGATCGGCGTGCCCGGCTGGCCGGACTGCGGGTTCTGCGGAATATAGATGATGTTCACGCGCTCATAGTCGAACTCCACGATCATCGCGCGCCCGCCGAAGAAGGGCGTGATCTTTGAAATCGTGGCGTTCGTCACCTCCACCTTGAAGTAGACGATGGGATCCGCACCGCTGGATTGCCTGGCGTGCAGTTTCACAAGGGGCAGATTCGTGCCTCGCGCCAGGATGTCGAAGAGCTTCGGGGCGGACTTGTCCATCAGGTGCAGGACGCGCAGCGGGCCGAAGCCGCCCTCCATGCCGGGCCCGAAGGACCCGGCCTCGAGCGTGTAGTCCGCGACGGTGATCCAATTCTCGAAGTCCGGGTC
Organism: uncultured bacterium; assembly: GCA_938003595.1. Lineage (GTDB taxonomy): Bacteria > Planctomycetota > Phycisphaerae > Phycisphaerales > UBA1924 > JACVCK01. The sequence goes on along the minus strand of CALKYH010000076.1, from coordinate 5,975 downwards.
GTTTTCCTCGCCCGGCGCCCCGGGCACATTGAGGTACAGATCGCCCGGCTCGCCCAGCGATATGCCGTACAGAAGAGGATCAATTCCGGACCCTCCTTCGGCGCCCTGGCTCTGCTGGATCAGGTCCGCGATGTTGTCGATCGAGCCGGCGAGGCCGCTGAGCGGCGTCATGGTGGGCGACACGGGCCCGGGCGGCGGGTTGAGGTTCCCCGCGTCGCCCCGCGCGCCGATCATCAGGATCACGCCGACCGCGCCGATGCCCAGCGCCCAGTTCCCAAGATTCCCCATCGAGCCCTCGCTTTCGTGCGCACCATTGCGCGGCCCCGATGCTACATGGAGGCAGGAGATCGGCCAAGACATTTTCTGACAGTATCCGCGACGATGCGGGGGAATTCAGTACGAGAAGTTCGCGTTCGGGTCGCTGGTCCCGGGCGACACGCCGCCGGAATTCCCCGTGAACGAAGTGGTCGTCGGAGTCGCCGCAATCACCAGGCACACGTTGCCGGCGACGATATTCCAGTTGCCGCTGGTGTTCCCCGAGCACGAGTTTCGAAGGTAGATGCCGCCGGAGGCTGTGGTCCGGATGCCCCAGTCGTTGTCGGTGCAGATGTTGCCCTCAACGCGGACATCCGTGCTGGTGACATGGACGCCGGAGCCCTCCCCGAGCGTTCCGTTGCGGTGGCACATGTTGAAGAGGATGACGCAGTCGTTCGAGGCCAGGATGCCATGAGCCCCGTTTGTGGTCGAACTGCAGCGATTGACAGTGACGCCCTGCCTCACATCGAACCCAGACTCCGCGTTCGAACCGGCGGCGCAGTCAACGAAGAGCGCGCCGAAGACGCCTTCGAATCCAGCGCCCTGATTGCCCTCGGCGGCACAGCGGGAGACCGTGCTCCGGGAATTGACCAAGTACCCCTGCGCGCCGTTGCTCGACGAGATGCAGTCCTGGATGGTCGACGAGGTTCCGGCGACGATCCCGGCGAGGCCGTTGAACTCAGCGACGCACGACCGCAGGACGCTGGACGAGCCGACCCGCAATCCCTCTCGGCCGTTGCTGACCAGCGTCAGGCCATCCACGATGGAGCCGGAGTTGATCAGATCCACCCCGGCCTCGCCCCAGCCTCGGACAAAGCCGTTCCGGATCGCGACCCGCAGGAAAAGACTCGCCTCGACGATGCCTCCGAGCGAGCCCGCCACGCCGCGAAGCGTGAAGCCCATCAAATCGATGGTCACATCGCTCGCGGCGATCTCGATCCCGGAGCGCCCCGCGACCCCGACGACATCGCCGGTCAGGAAGTACGAGCCCGGTTGGGTGATCCGGAACAGCGAGTCGGCGTCGCCGGGCGTGGTCGACGCGCTGATCGGCGTCCGCGGCTCGACCTGGGTGAGCGGCAGCATCGTCGGCGACACCGGCCCGGGCGGCGGCGTGAGGTCGCCCGCGAAGCCGATCGCAGTCAGGCCGAGTGCAAACGCGAACGCCGCGAGGCGACGATGCGGAACAACGATCACCATGACCCAGGGTCCTCCCGGGCGCCGCCGAGCGCCCGGTGAAGGGTACCAGCGCTCCCGCCCGCGCCAAGCCGAATCCTGAGGATCCGGAGAGTCCTTCGGTGGCTATTGCGGCGAGGGCGCGGCCTGCTCCGTCACCAGCTCGAGGAACCGCTTCTCGGCGCCTTCGTAGGCGTTGAACGCCGCGGTCACGCTCTCGAGCAGCTCGGCCACCTGGGTCGGGTCGGCGTTGCTCATGGCGGACACGGCACACAGTCGCCTATGCCGAGGATCGACAGGTCCTTCCCGCCGGTCCTCACGAATGCATCCCAAGCGTCGAAGTCTAGGTATTGCACCGTCGCACCGCTGCTTGGGACGCTTCTGCCCGTGGCGAGGTCCTGAGTAAGCGTGTGTTTGGCGAGAATCAGCTCTCCGGCATCCGCGCTCTCTACCGACATTCCCGTGAGAGACAATCGGATACTCGCATTGAAGATCAGCTCGTACATGTAATCGGCGTCGCAGAGCGTCACCTGAGAGCGCCAGGACGGCTTGCCGTAGTATTGCGTGAAGTAACTGATGTCGTGTGTCGTGTCTGGCCAGAGGGCGACCATCTGACTCGGGACATCCAGGTCCATCGCGCCGCTCCTGATGGCGAACGAGTACCGCAATGGCGCAGACAGGAAATACAGAGCGGGCGCGAGCAGGACGCACAGGGCAGCGCCGCCCAACACAACAAGGAGCACCCTGCGTTGCGAGCGAAGGACGAGCGGGTTCCGGCTCATTGGCCCGCCGGCGCGGCCTGCTCCGTCACCAGCTCGAGGAACCGCTTCTCGGCGCCTTCGTAGGCGTTGAACGCCGCGGTCACGCTCTCGAGCAGCTCGGCCACCTGGGTCGGGTCGGCGTTGCTCATCGCGGACACCGCCTGCAGCGCCTCGCTCGCCGAGCGCAGATCGCTCACGGCCGCGGCGTAGGTTCGCGCCGCGTCGTAGAGGAACTCGAACTCCAGCTCGCGGGTGTCCGGCCGGTAGAGCAGGCGCCAGGGCGAGGCGCGGAGCTCCTCGAGCGTCATCTTGAGCTGATCCGAGGCGAGTCGCGTATTGGCCAGCGAGCGGCGCAGGTTCGGCGTCTGCTCCGTGATGAGGTCGCTCACGCGCCCGAGGGCGGCCTTGGCGTCGCCGACGGCGGCGCGCCCGTCCTCCAGCATCGCGTTGAGCGACTCCTTGGTCTCGGTGTTCAGCGAGGCGAGCAGCTCCTTGAGGTGCTCGCTCGCGTCCTGCGTGTTGGCGATGATGTTGTCGATGCTCGGGCGGTTGTCGTCGAGCACGGCGCGGGCCTTGGCGATGAACTCCTTCACCTCGTCCAGACGCTGCTTCACATTGTCCGTGATGGCGGGGAACTCATCGGAGGAGGTCCGGAAGTTGGTGATGATGCGGTCGGCGTCGTCGAACCACTGCTTCGAGCGCGCCTTGGCGTCGCCGGTCAGGTCCTTGATGTTCCCGGTGAACTCGTCCGTGTTGGCCATGATCCGCTGCAGCTCGGAGACCTGCTTGTCGCCGTAGCCCAGCCCGGAGAGGAACGACGGCGGCGCGATCGCGCCGACGATCTGTCCGCCGACGGGCAGGGGCGCGGCCTGCTCGTCTCCGAGGGACGCGAAGTTCAGCTCGGCCCCGGCGCCCAGCAGCGGGCGCTCGAGAAAGGCCACCGGCGTCCCGAAGAACTGCCGATCCTTGTCCACGCCGATCGTCGCGTAGACGCCCGGCGTCCGCTCCTGGCTGGCCTCCGTGACCAGTTCGACCTTCGTCACGCGCCCGACCTCCACTCCGCCGATCCGCACGATCGACCCCGCCTCCAGCCCCGTCGCCCCCGTGGCGATGTCGAAGCGGACGATGTAGGGATCGCGCGGCTCGAGCTTCTCGCGCAGCCCCGCGAGCACCACCACGATCGCGAACGCGGCGATCACCGCGACGATCAGGAAGGCGCCGGCGCGGATGTTGTTGTTGGCGGTTCGCTGTCGGCTCATGCTCGGGGTCTCTCACGGGCTGGCCGGCGGCCGATCGTTCGGCGGCGCCGGGTGGTCATTCAGACATTGCGCGACGGCACGATGCTCGGCGCCCCGGGCAGCGTGGGCTTGGCGCCGAAGAGGTCGTCCTCGTAGTTGGTCATGGCGCGCCGGCGGGTGATGGGGCCCTCGGCGTCGCCGCGAAGGAACTGGCGGATGAGCTGGCGGTCCTCGTCCAGCGCCTCCACCTGGTCGGCCGGGGTGTGGCGGAGCTGGTCGTACCAGTCCCGCGACTGGACGGTGAGCATCCGCCCCTTGTCCAGCATCGCCATGCGGTCGGCGATCGTGAAGGCCGAGTCCATCTCGTGCGTGACGACGACGCTCGTCACGCCCAGCTTCTTGCTCAGGTCGACGATCAGCCGGTCGATCTCGGCGCTGGTCACCGGGTCCAGGCCGGCGGAGGGCTCGTCGTAGAACAGCAGCCGCGGGTCCAGCGACAGCGCCCGGGCCAGGCCGGCCCGCTTCTTCATGCCGCCGGAGATCTGCGCGGGGTACTTGTCCGCGTGCTCGCGCAGGCCCACCAGCTCCAGCTTGATCTTCACCTGGATGTCGATGATGTCGCTGTCGAGCGTGGTGTGCTCCTGCAGCGGCAGGGCCACATTCTCCGCGATCGTCATGCTGTTGAAGAGCGCCCCGGACTGGAACAGGATGCCGAACTTCCGCCGGATGTCGTTCATCCCGCCCTCGTCCAGCGAGGTGATCTCCCGGCCGAAGAGGCTGATCTGGCCCTCCTCGGGGATCTCCGACCCGATCATGCAGCGCAGGAAGGTGGACTTGCCCGACCCCGACCCGCCCATGATGACCATGGTCTCGCCGGGCTGGACATCCAGGTTCAGGCCGTTCAGCACGGTCCGCCCGTCGTACCGCTTCACCAGCCCACGCACCGAGATGACCGGCTCTTGTGACATCGTGTGAAGCCCGAATGTACCCGAACAGGCGCCCCGCGTCCGCTAGGCCCCCGCCGCCCCGCGCGCCCGCCACGCCTCCCGGTACCGCGCCGCGACGCCCGCCGTGGACGAGGGGATCACCCGCGTCTCGCCCACCACGGTCATGAAGTTCACATCCCCGTGCCAGCGCGGCACCAGGTGCACATGCGCGTGCTCCGGCACCCCCGCCCCCGCCGCACGACCCTGGTTCAGCCCGACATTGACGCCCTGCGGTCGAAGCGCCCGCTCCATCAGGTCCATCGCATCGTCCACCATCGACCACAGCGCCGCACGCTGAGCGGGCGAGTACTCCAGCAGCCGCCCGCGGCTCTGCCCCAGCGCCACCAGCAGGTGCCCGCTCGCGTAGGGGAACAGATTGAGCAGGATCATCCCGCCCAGCCCCGCGCCGCCGGCCTGTTCGTCGGTGCGCCGGACGATCACATGGTTCGGCTCGTCCTGGTCCGGCGCCAGCCAGTAGTCGCGCAGGAAGCACCCGGTGGAGCCCTTCGGGGCCGGGAGATCCGCCTCTGCGCCGTCCGGAACGCCCCTCTCGGCCGCCGCCATCGCCAGCAGGTACTTCTCGCGCCACGGCGCATGGATGGCTCGGGTTCGGGGCGTCATGCGCAGAGTGTAGAAGCCGCCCGCAACGCCCGGCCGGGGGTTCGGGTACCTTCCTCGACCGCCCCGCGGGCAGCGGAGCGGCCCCAACCTGACCTTCCCGACCTGATGCTCGAAGGAGTCCCCGAGGATGTTTGAGTCCGTCGAAATCGTCTCGTCCACGCGCGCCGCCGCCGGCGGAACCCTCGTCCTGGGCGTCTTCCAGCCCACCCGCGAGGGTCAGCGCCCGGCCCTCGACAAGGGCTCGCAGGACTTCGACGCCGACGGCGCCGCGGCCGAGGCGCTCGCCCGGCCGGAAAGCTCGGGTGAACTCGGGCGCATCGTGGAGGCCTTCCCCGCCGGCGGGCGCAAGGGCGGGTTCGACCGCATCCTCATCGTCGGGCTCGGCAAGGCCGAGTCGCTGTCGGCGGACGCGATCCGCAGCGCCGCGGCCTCGGTCGCGCGTCGCCTGGCCGACACCAAGGCCGCCAAGGCCTCCATCGAGATCACCCCCGCGCTGGAGGAATCCGGGTCCACCCTGGGCGAGGACCTGGCCGGGCGCGCCTTCGGCGAGGCGATCGGCCTGGCCTCCTTCGTGTTCGAGGGGCTCAAGGGCACGGCGTCCACGCCGCCGCGCCGGTCGAAACTGGCGCTGCGCTCCAGCAGCCGCCGGTTCACCACCGGCATGGAGATGGGCCTGGGGCTGGCCAAGTCGGCGAACATCTCGCGCTGGATGAGCGCCACGCCGCCGAACATCGCGACGCCGGCGTGGATGGCCGAGCAGGCCCGGGCGATGGGTCGAGCGACGGGGATGTCGGTGACGGTCCTCGACGGCGCCGCGCTGGTGCGGGAGAAGATGACCGGCCTGATCGAGGTCGGCCAGGCGTCGATCAACAAGCCCTGCC
>CALKYH010000075.1 GCA_938003595.1 uncultured bacterium | reverse complement strand
CAACCGCACGCACTACTGCGGCGCCTACTGGGGCTACGGTTTCCACGAGGACGGCGTGCAGAGCGCGCTGCGAGTCTGCGAATCATTCGGAGTCTCGCTGTGACCGCCGCCGCACCGCTCGCGAGCGCGATCTACGACGGCTGGGTCCGCCACCGCCGACGCTCGCCGCGCCGCCACGAGCTCCGCTTCCGGATGTTCGTCATGTGGATCGATCTCGCCGAGCTGCCGACGCTGTTCAAGCGACGCTGGCTCTGGTCCGTCGATCGCCCCAACATCGCCTCGTTCCGGCGCGAGGACTTCCTCGGCGGCGCCGACGCAGGTCCCCTCGACGAGTCCGTCCGCAGCAGGGTGCACGAATCGCTCGGCCGGCGCCCCGAGGGACCGATCCGTCTGCTGGCGCACCTGCGCTACTTCGGCCACAGCTTCAACCCCGTCTCCTTCTACTACTGCTACGAGCCCGACGGCGTCCGCCTCGACGCCATCGTCGCCGAGATCACCAACACCCCGTGGAAGGAGCGCCACGCCTATGTCCTCGACGCCCGCGCCGCGGCCCGCGAGCCCGGCCGCCCCCTCAGGTTCCGCTTCCCGAAGGCCTTCCATGTCTCGCCCTTCATGCCGATGCAGCAGGTGTACGACTGGTCGTTCACCGAGCCCGGCGAGCGCCTCGCCGTGCACATGATGAACCTCGGCGGCGACGACCGCGTCTTCGACGCCACCATGCGCCTCCGGCGGCGCGAGATCACCGGCCCCGCGCTCGCGTGGCGCCTGATCCGCTTCCCCGCGATGAGCCTGCAGATCGTCGCCAAGATCCACTGGGAGGCGCTCCGGCTCTGGCTCAAGGGCGTGGGCGTACACCGGCATCCACAGCGACCGCAGGAGGCCCGAGCATGACCAGCCTGAGCGCTCACCCCGCCGCCTCCGCTCGGGGCGCGGCGCGATCCGCGTCCGCTCTCGATCGTCTGGCTCGCAGGCTCCTCCTCGCCGGTCTGGCCCGTCTCCAGTCAGGGTCCGTCGTGTTCGACGACGCCCAGGGACGCGCCGTCTTCGGCGATCGCTCCTCCGACGGCCCGCATGTCCGGGTCAGCGTTCTGGATCCCCGCACCTACCGCGCCGCGGCCTTCGGCGGTTCGCTCGGCGCGGGCGAGTCGTACATGCGCGGCTGGTGGACCTGCGACGACCTGACCGGGTTCGTCCAGCTCCTGCTGCGCAACCGCGACGCCCTCGAGAAGATCGACGGGCTCTGGCGCGCCGCCCTCGCGCCGGCGCAGCGCCTGCGCTACCGGCTCGAGGGGAACACGCGCGCCGGCAGCCGCCGCAACATCGCCGCGCACTACGACCTGAGCAACGAGTTCTTCGCGCTCTGGCTCGACCCCACGATGTGCTACTCCGCCGGCTACTTCGAGCGCGACAGCGCGACCATGGAGCAGGCCAGCGTCGCCAAGATGGACCGTCTCTGCCGCAAGCTCGGCCTCGGGCCGGACCATCACCTCCTCGAGATCGGCTGCGGCTGGGGCGGCATGGCCGTCCACGCGGCGCGCCGCTACGGCTGCCATGTCACCGCGACCACCATCTCCGCACGCCAGGCCGAACACGCCCGACGCGTCGTCGCCGACGCCGGCCTGGGCGAGCGCGTCCGCATCATCGAGCAGGACTACCGCGACCTGCGCGGCGCCTTCGACCGCATCGTCTCCGTCGAGATGATCGAGGCCGTCGGCGCCGAGCACACCCCCGGCTACTTCGCCCGATGCGCGTCGCTGCTGAAGCCCGACGGCCTCATGGCCCTGCAGGCGATCACCATCCGCGATCAGTACTACAGGCGCGCCGCCCGCACCCGCGACTGGCTCAAGACCTACATCTTCCCCGGCTCCTGCCTGCCCTCCGTCGAGTCCATCGCCGCCGCGGTGCGGGGCTCCACCGACATGGTCTGCGTGGACCTCGAGGACATCACGCCTCACTACGCCCGCACGCTCCAGCTCTGGCGCGAGCGATTCTTTGAGCGCATCGACGAGGTCCGGGCGCTTGGCTTCGACGAGACCTTCATCCGCATGTGGGAGTACTACCTCTGCCACTGCGAGGGCGCCTTCCGCGAGCGCCATGTCGCCGACATCCAGATGGTCCTCGCCAGGCCGGCGTTCCGAGGCGAGATCAACCGGGAGCCCCGCCCTTGACCGCTCCGCGCAGCTGGGGCCGCGTCGCGATCAGCGCGGTGGTGTTCGATGTCGTCTGGGGGCTCTCGGCGCTGCTCGCCGGACGGGGCCACTGGGCGGCGGGCGCCGGCGTCGCCGTGCTCGGCGGCGCTGCCCACGCGTGGCTGGCCCGCGCCGACCGCCGGCTCCTCGCCCGCGTCCTGATCGTCGCCGCGATCGGAACCTCGGTCGATCTCGCGCTCATCCGCGCGGGCGCTTTCAGCTTCGCCGTCGCGACGCCCATCGCCGCCGCGGCCTGGTTCGCGGGGCTCTGGCTGCACTTCGCGCCCAGCGTGGCGCTGCTGTTCCGCTGGCTCGCGCCCCGGCTCTGGCTGGCGGCGCTGCTGGGCGCCGCCGCCGGCCCGTTCGCCTACTGGGTCGCCTCCCGACTGGGCGCGGTGCGGCTGGAGGCGTCTTGGTCGCTACCCGTGATCGCCGCCGCCTGGGCGATCCTCTTCCCGTTCGCCGTTCGCATGCTTGTGCTCACACCCGCCGCGGCCCGAGGAACATCGAGCGCAGGTCCCGGCTCCGGAGCGCCGCGATGAGCACATACACAGCGAGCGCGAGGTTCCCGGTGAACGCCAGCGCCAGCGCCCACAGCCAGCCTTGCGGCCGTCCGCCTTCGCGCCAGATGATCCACATCGCGGCGAAGAACAGTCCCACATATAGATCGACCATCGTGGTCACGCCCCAGAGCGTGTCCACCGTGGCGCGCAGCCCATCCATTAACCCCATCTCCAGCGAAGACGCGACAATCAACCCCAGCAGCGAGAGCGCCGCGACCCCCATGGCGACGGCGGCGAGGCGAACAGTCCCGGTGGTCATGCAGGGCTCCTTGAAGAGGTGGACGGAGGTCGAATCATGAACGGCTGGCAACAGGCGGCCTGGATCGGGGCGGGCGCCGTCGTGGGGATGTTCGTCCTCTGGCTGATGCAGTTGCGGACCCGCAACGCAGGAGTTGTCGATGTCGGCTGGGCGGCGGGCCTCGGCCTCGCGGCCATCTTCGCCGCCGCCACCGGCGCCGGCGAACCGGAGCGGCGCATCCTCATCGGCGCCATGGGCGGAGTCTGGGGCCTCCGCCTCGCGGCCCACCTGCTCCACGACCGCGTCATCGGCGAACCCGAAGAAGGACGGTACCAGAAGCTGAGAGAGGACTGGGGCCCGAACGCCAACCGCAATCTGCTCCTGTTCTTCGAATGCCAGGCGCTGCTCGTCGTCGCGCTCGCGGCGCCCTTCATCCTCGCCTCCGGCCCCGGCGCCGCAGCGCCGACAGCGCTGGACATCATCGGCGCCGCCGTGTTCCTCGTCGGCGTCGTCGGCGAGGCCGTCGCCGATCGCCAACTCCACCGCTTCAAGCGCGATCCTTCGAACAAGGGCAAGGTCTGCAAGGGCGGTCTGTGGCGATACTCGCGACACCCCAACTACTTCTTCGAGTGGCTCATCTGGTGCTCGTTCGCCCTCGTCGCCGCCTCGGGGCAGTGGGGGTGGGCCGCGCTCGCGGCGCCGGCGGTCATGCTCTTCTTCATCCTGAAGGTCACCGGCGTCCCGCCCACCGAGGCCCGCGCGCTCCGCAGCCGGGGCGAGGCCTACCGCGAGTATCAGAGAACAACGAGCGTCTTCGTCCCCTGGCCGCCGAAGTCCGACGGAGCCGCCGCCTCATGACCGCCTGGTACGAGCGCATCCTCGACCGCGGCCTGATCCCCGACGCCCTCATCCGGCGGGGCATCCGCGCCCGCCTTGCCGATCGACTACGCCGCGAGCGCGCCGGCGGCCCCGACGCGCAGAGCCTTCGCCTGCGCGCGCTCGTGCGGCAGCTCCGCGACAGCCCCGTCGCCATCGAAACGGACAAGGCCAACGAGCAGCACTACGAGCTGCCCCCGGAGTTCTTCCGGCTCTGCCTGGGCGCCCGGCTCAAGTACAGCTGCGCGTGGTGGGGGGAGGGCGTAAACGATCTCGACGCCGCGGAGGCCGCCATGCTCGACCTCTACGCCGAGCGTGCAGGCCTGGCCGACGGTCAGGACATCCTCGAACTCGGCTGCGGCTGGGGCTCGCTCACGCTCTATATGGCCGAGCGGTTCCCGGCGTCGCGCATCCTCGCCGTCTCGAACTCCGCGCCCCAGCGGGAGTTCATCACCGCCCGCGCCGCAGAGCGCGGCCTGCGGAATGTCGAGGTCCTCACCCGCGACGCCAACACCTTCGACACCGAGCGCCGATTCGACCGCGTCGTCTCCATCGAGATGTTCGAGCACATGCGCAACTACGAGGTCCTGATGCGCCGGATCGCCGCCTGGCTGCGCCCCGACGGCGCCCTGTTCGTGCACATCTTCACGCACCGCACCCTCGCCTACCCCTTCGAAGCCTCCAACGACTGGATCGGCCGCTACTTCTTCACCGGCGGCGTCATGCCCTCCGACGACCTGCTCATGCGGTTCCAGAATGACTTGACGCTCGCCGATCACTGGCTGGTCGATGGTCGCCACTACGAGCGCACCGCCAACGCCTGGCTCGCCAAGCTCGACGCCCGCCGGCAGGACGCCCTCCACGTCCTGACCGACGCCTATGGCGAAGCGGACGCCCCGCGATGGCTCAACCGCTGGCGTGTGTTCTTCATGGCCTGCGCTGAACTCTGGGGATACGACGGCGGCCGCGAGTGGATGGTCTCCCACTACCTGTTCCGCCCCCGCGCCGGCGCTCAGGCGTAGTCGACCGCGATCTCCTGCTCGACGAAATAATCCAGGGCCTGCACCACCCGCCGGTGCGGCCACAGGAACGACGCGCTCCGCGTCTCGGGGATGTACGCCGCGGAGTAGAGCGTGCCCCAGCCCCGGTCGAACGCGTTCGAGTAGATCGGGGGCGCGAGAAACGCGTTCACCAGATCCGCCAGCGAGGCCGACCCGCCCGCGACATGGGCCTCGACCACATGCTCGCGCTCCTCGGTCCGCGTCACCGAGGCGTGCTCCGGCCACTCGATCGCGCCCTGATGGTTCGTCGCCACGCGCCGGTTCGTCACCTGCGGCTCACGGTCCGGCGCCAGGTGAACCGTCGCGAACCGCCCGCCCTCGTCCACGACCGTCACGTTGTACGCCATGTGCACCGGGATCCTCGTCAGCGCCGCGACAGCTTCCTTCGTCGTCGAGCAGAACTCCAGCACATACCGCAGCACGAGCGGGATGCCGAAGCCGTCGCCCACGATCTTGCGCCCGCCGAACGCCAGCGCCACGCACAGGCCCGCGTCGTTCACGCCGTCCAGCGCGCCCCACAGGCAGTCGCTCATCGCCATCACCGGCCGGCCGTGCCACTCGGTGCGCAGCAGCGAGCCCTCGCACAGCATGGGGCTGTAGTCGTAGTTCCGCACCAGCGCCGGCGGGTCCAGCCACACCGCCTGCGAGCAGCCCGTCAGGTACGGCGTCGGCTTGTACAGGCTCAGCAGCCGCGCCGCGACATCCCCGCCCCCAAGCAGCGCCGTCAGCGCGTCGTAGGTGTCCATCAGCTCGGGCATGTGCCGCTTGAGCGCGCTGCGGCATTCCAGGTACGACGGTCGCGCGGTGTCCCCCTCGCGCAGGAACCACGCCAGGTACGCCGGCCACGAGCTCTCCACCAGCGACTGCCAGCGCGCGCCGGGAGCGTCCTCCCGGACCATGCGGAAGGTCAGCGAGCGAGGCGGCACGAACGCCCGGGCCGGTGTCGCCATCAATAGATCTTGAACCCGCCGACCTCGGCCGGCTCGAACGCCGGCTTGTGCTCAACGACGCCCGCGGCGCCGCCGACATACTCCGCGCGAATCGCCTTGATCCACGCCTTCGCCCGGTCGTTCAACTGGTGGTCCTCCGTCATGAACCGCCCGCGAGAAACCAGAATCCCAAGGTCCGAGCCCTTCGCACGCCAGTCCCCCGGACCCGTGATCCGGAAGTAGAACGCCGTGTTCTCGTCGTACGCCGTCCGCCGGTGCGTCTGTAGACGAAGGAACTTCGCCGAGCCGTCCGGCTGCAGCTCCCAGATGCCCGACTGCGGCGCCTTCGCGACGCGGTCCACCGTGTCGTCGGTGTGCTTGAAGATCAGCTGGCTCCAGGTGTCGATGTTGTCCGGGTCCGCCCACCGGGCGTTCAAGGCCGCGATGTCCAGCTCGTACGGCACATCCATCCACTCCAGCAGGTGGAACAGGAACAGCGGCGCGTCCGCGTGCGCGAACACCGCCAGGTTCGTCATCGACGACGCCCCCGTCAGCCGCGGATTGATCTCGCCCAGGTACACCTTGCCGGTGTCCATGTCCGTCAGGAAGTCGATCTCGAAGTAGCCCTTGTAGCCCATCTTCAGCAGCTCATCGCCCAGACGCATCGCCGCCTCACGCGCCAGCTTGCGGGTCCGACGGTCGAACGCCTCCGCGTGCACCTCGTTCCCACACCAGCCGCCCCGGTACGGCGTCAGCTCCGGGAAGCCCACCAGCTCCGTCATCAGCGGGCCCACGATCGTCCCGTGACGCGTCACGCACGCCTCCAGCGCCGAGCCGCGGCACCGGATCCGCTTCATGATCTTCACCTCGGACGCCTCGATGATCTCGTCCGCGTGCCTGGCCCAGTCCTCCTCCGTCGAGATGAAGAAGGTCGTGTGCCCCGAGTCCCCGAACGGCGTCTGCACCACCAGGTCGCAGCCCAGCCGGCGTGAGACCTTCCGCAGCTTCTCGTAGGAGTCCACCTTCGCCAGCACATTCGGCACGCACGGCACGCCCGCCCGGTTCGCGATCCGCGTCGCGCCGATCTTGTGGTCCACCTCCTCGCGCAGCTTCGCCGAGGGGAAGCACACCTCGAGCCCGATCTCCTCGCAGATCCGCTCCGTCTCCTCGTTGAACATCAGGAACACGCCCTTGGGCTTGCCCCCCCGCGCCTTGATGAAGTCGAACACCTGCTTGTGCGACAGCAGATAGTTGTTGATGTCCTCGATCGACTCGAACACCGGGTGCGGCGTCTCCTCCGGCACGAACACCGAGGGGTGCCGCCCGTCGAAGCAGTCGATGTAGTTGATGTACCAGAAGTGGCTCACCCACTCGTCGATGCCCAGCAGGTTGAAGTTCGTCGCGCTCACGAAGAAGATCGGCGTCTCGTTCCGGTGGAAGAACCGCCGGATGTCCGACACCCCGCGCAGCTTCCTGGCGCCGGTCGCGGCCGAGCCGCCCGCCTTCCGGCCGGCCTTCTTCTTGCCCCTGGCCTTCGACTTCGGCGCCTTCTTCGACGCGGGCTTGGCCTTCGCCTTGCTCGCGGCCTTCTTCGCCGTCCGCTTCGCGCCCTTCCGCGCCGCGGGCTTGGCCTTGGCCTTCTTCGTCGCCCCCTTCTTGGTCAC
>CALKYH010000074.1 GCA_938003595.1 uncultured bacterium | reverse complement strand
ATCGACGCCATGGCCATCAAGTGCAAGGGCAAGGACGACTACAAGAAGATCGCCACCGTCTCGGCCAACCACGACAGCGCCATCGGCGACCTCATCGCCGAGGCCATCGCCAAGGTCGGGCCCGACGGCGTCGTCGAGGTCGAGGAGGGCAAGGCCTCCGAGACCACGCTCGACTATGTCGAGGGCATGCAGTTCGACAAGGGCTACCTCTCGCCCTACTTCATGACCGACCCCAAGACCGCCGAGTGCGTGCTTGAGGACGCCATGATCCTCATCCACGAGAAGAAGATCGCCAACCTGGCGGACTTCCTCCCCATGCTCAACAAGGTCGCCACCGCCGGCCGCCCGCTGCTCATCATCGCCGAAGAGGTCGAGAACGAGGCGCTCGCGGCGCTCGTCGTCAACCGCCTGCGCGGCGTGCTGAAGATCTGCGCCGTCAAGGCCCCGGGCTTCGGCGACCGTCGCAAGGCCATGCTCGGCGACATCGCCACCCTCACCGGCGGCATGTTCTTCGCGGAGGATCTGGGCCGCTCGCTCGAGTCCATCGAGCTGTCCGAGCTCGGCCGCGCCAAGAAGATCGTCGTCACCAAGGACGAGACCACCATCATCGAGGGCGCCGGCAAGAAGGCCGACATCAAGGCCCGCGCCGAGCAGATCAAGAATCAGCACGAGAAGTCCACCAGCGACTACGACCGCGAGAAGCTCCAGGAGCGCCTGGCCAAGCTCACCGGCGGCGTCGCGATCATCAATGTCGGCGCCTCCACCGAGATGGAGATGAAGGAGCGCAAGGACCGCGTCGACGACGCCCTGCACTCCACCCGCGCCGCGGCCAAGGACGGCTATGTCCCCGGCGGCGGCGTCGCCCTGCTCCGCACCCAGACCGCCATCGACGCCGCCATGAAGAAGGCCAAGGGCGACGAGAAGATCGGCTGCCAGATCGTCCACGAGGCCGTCGAGGCCTGCCTGTGGCAGATCGCCACCAACGCCGGCGTCGACGGCGATGTCGTCGTCGAGAAGGTCAAGGCCCTCCCGACCAACTCCGGCTTCGACGCCTCCACCGAGACCTATGTCGACATGGTCAAGGCCGGCATCATCGACGCGGCGCTGGTGCCCAAGACCGCGCTCATCAACGCCGCCAGCGTCGCGGGCCTCATGCTCACGACCGATGTGCTGGTGACGGACCTCAAGGAAGAGAAGGACGCGGTGGCCTCGTCCGTGTCCTGAAGAGAGATAAAGATCGGGCCGGACGGCGCAAGCCGCGCAGGCCCGTTTGATCCACGCGAGCCCGCGTCGGGAACGACGCGGGCTCGGTTTCTGAAGCCAACCCTCGGACACCGCTGATGCCGACCACCCGCGACTACTACGAAGTCCTCTCCGTCGAGCGCACCGTCGACGGCGAGGAGATCAAGCGCGCGTACCGCCGGCTGGCGATGAAGTACCACCCGGACCGCAACCCCGGCGACAAGGAAGCCGAGGCCAAGTTCAAGGAGGCGGCCGAGGCCTACGAGGCCCTCGCCGACCCCGAGCGGCGCAAGGTCTACGACCAGTTCGGCCACGAGGGCCTGCGAGGGCGCGGCGCCCCCGCCGGGCACGACTTCAGCCGCATGAACGCCGAGGACATCTTCTCGATGTTCAACGACATCTTCGGCGGCGGTCGAGCCGGCGCCGCGGGCGCACGGGGCCCGCGCGGCGTGCCGCGCGGCTACGACCTCGAGACCGAGGTCGTTCTCGACCTCGAGGATGTCCTCAGCGGCGCCGAGCGCGATGTCGAGTTCACACGCCTGGATGTCTGCGACACCTGCGGCGGATCGGGCGCCAAGCCCGGCTCCAAGCCCGTCTCCTGCGAGACCTGCGCCGGGCGCGGCCAGGTCATCCAGACGGGCCTGGGCGGCATGTTCCGCATGCAGACCACCTGCCCCGCCTGCCGCGGGCGCGGGACCGTCGTGAAGGATCCCTGCGACACCTGCAAGGGGCGCGGGCGCACGCCCACGCGCCGCCGACTGACGGTGAAGGTGCCCGCGGGCATCCACGACCAGCAGGCCGTGCGCATCGCCGGCGAGGGCGAGCCGCCCCCGCCGGAGGTCAGCCCCGACGGCAGCGGCATGCGGGGCGACCTGCATGTCGTGGCGCGGGTGCGCCAGCACGACGACTTCCAGCGCGACGGCGACAACCTCGTCGTCGAACTGCCCATCTCGTTCACCCAGGCCGCGATCGGCGCCCACCTGGAGGTGCCCGCCCTCGACGGCCCCGCCTCGCTGGAGATCCCGCACGGCACGCAGCACGGCGCGGTGTTCAAGATCCACAGCGCGGGGCTGCCGAACCTGCGCAGCGGCCGTCGAGGCGACCTGGTGGTCGTCGTCGATGTGCAGATCCCCAAGCGCCTGACCGAGCGCCAGGAGGAGCTGCTCCGCGAGTTCGCCGCCTCCGAGAACGCCGCCGTCTCCGAGAAGAGCGCCCAGGGCGCCGGCGGCAAGGTCTGGAAGAAAATCAAAGACGCGATCGGCGGCCAATGATGCTGCGTCGGAAGAAGAAGATGAACACCAGCGAACACGAACACGACGAACGGGACGAGCGGGTGGACGCCCCCGACATGCCCGATATGCCCTCCGACCAGGCCGAGGACGCCATCGAGGCCCTCCGCGCCGATGTCGAGCGCCTCGCCACCGAGCGCGACGACGCCGAGGGCCGCTACCGGCGCGTCCTGGCCGACTTCGCCAACTACCAGAAGCGCGCCCTCACGAACGAGGACGAGGCCCGCAAGCGCGGCATGACCGGCGTGCTCGAGAGCGTCATCACCACGCTCGATCACTTCGAGCAGGCGATGTCGCAGGACCCCAGCCGCGCCGACGCCGCGAAGCTCGCTCAGGGCCTGAAGATGATCCACGGCGAGCTCATCCGCGCCATCACCTCCCACGGCGCCGGCGTCATCGAGCCCAAGCCCGGCGACGAGTTCGATCCGCACCTGCATCTGGCCATCACCCGGCGCGCCGCCCAGGGCGTGCCGCCCGGGCACATCGTCGAGCTGTTCCAGACCGGCTACACGCTGGGCGACCGGGTGCTCCGCCCCGCCAAGGTCGTCGTCGCGCCCGCCGAGGGCGAGGGGTAACGCCGTGCCGACCTACGACTACCGCTGCAACGCCTGCGGCCACGAGTTCGAGCAGTTCCAGTCCATGAAGGACAAGGCGCTCACCAAGTGCCCCGAGTGCAAGAAGAATGCGCTCGAGCGCCTCATCGGCCTCGGCGGCGGCATCATCTTCAAGGGCTCCGGCTTCTACCAGACCGACTACCGCTCGGACTCCTACAAGAAGGCCGCGGAGGCGGAGAAAAAGGGCGGCGCCGGCGAGTCCGCAGGGCACACCCACACCGGCTCCTGCGGCTGCGGCGCCAAGCCGGCGGATCAGTGTCCCTCGTCGGCCAAGCCCGCCGAAGCCAAGCCGGCCGCCAAGCCCGATAGGGGCGGCAAGAAGAAGTCACCGGCCGCCTGAGCGGCCTGCTACATTCGTCCCGGGCGGAAAGGAACGCCGGCGCCGCGGCGCTGCCGAACGAGCTGTTTGAGGAGCACCCAGGGCCATGGCCGTATCCATCCAGCACGCCACGACCGAGTTCGAGAAGAAGGACCGCTGCGTCGGTCTGGACCACCGCCCGCGCGTCCTGCTCGGCAAGATGGGCCTCGACGGCCACGACCGGGGCGTGAAGGTCATCGCCCGGGCCCTGCGCGACTCCGGCGCCCATGTGATCTACTCCGGCCTCTGGCAGACGCCCCGCTCGCTGGCGATCTCGGCGCGCGACGAGGACTGCGATGTCATCGCGGCCTCGATGATGAGCAACTCGCACCTCGTGCTCGGCCCCAAGCTGCTCGAAGCGCTCAAGGCCGTGGGCCGGCCAGACATCCCGGTGTACATGGGCGGCATCCTCCCGCAGGAGGATGTCGCGACCCTCAAGCAGCTCGGCGTGCAGCAGTGCTTCCCCACGGGCACCGGCCTGCTGGACATCGCCGACGCGGTGGTGGGGGCCACCAAGGTCCGCGCCCCGGAGGTTTCGAAGCACGCGACCGCTCAGCTGGCCCGCGATGTCTCGCTCCTGCACGACGGCCACAAGCTGCGCGGCGCCGTGAAGAAGCGCCGCCCCAAGCGCGTCATCGGCGTGACCGGCTCCCCCGGCGCCGGCAAGAGCACGCTCGTCGCCCAGCTGGTGTCCGAGTACATCCGGCGCTCGCGCACGGACAAGGCGCTCGGGCGCGTCGCCGTCGTCGCCTTCGACCCCATGTCGCCCATCACCGGCGGCGCCCTGCTCGGCGACCGCCTGCGCGTGGACTTCAACACCCTCGGCGAGTCGGTCTTCTACCGCTCTCTGGCCATCAGCGGCGAGGACTACCACGCCCTCGACGAGATCGTCGAGATGATCGGCGGCGCCGACCCCGTCGAGGTCGATGGCGTGAGCGGGCCCATTGAAACAGTGTTCATCGAGACCGTCGGCGCCGGCCAGAACGAGACGCGGATCCACAAGCATGTCGACAAGACGGCGCTGGTCCTCGTCCCCGGCATGGGCGACGCCGTGCAGATGGACAAGGCCGGCATCCTCGAGATCGCCGATGTCTTCGTCTGCAACAAGGCCGATCACCCCGGCCAGAACGAGCTGGTCCGCGACCTGCGCGAGATCTCGGGCCGCCGCCCGGTCGTCGAGACCGTCGCCACCCGCGCCCGAGGGGTTGCGGAGCTGCTCGACCTCCTGTTATCTTGAACGACCGTTCAACCGTCCGAAAATACCTTGCAATGGACGGGACATGTTCGGTAAACTGCTTGGGCACGGAGCCGGGCGCACCCCCCGCGGCGTAGCGGGACGAAACCCCTCGACCATGGCCGTCCCGGCGCACGCCGGCGCTCCGTCGCCCACACCACGAAAGGAACGCACGATGAATCTCAGCAAGTGGACCCTCGCGCTCGCGATCGGCGCGGCCGGCGCCTTCGCCGCCTCCAGCCTCACCGCACAGGACTCTCACGGCAGGGCCGCACACGACGACCATGCCCACGCCGCCCAGGACGCGGGCGCCGAGATGCAGATGCCCCCCGAGTTCTCCCCCGGGCCGCAGCACAAGATGCTCGATCCGTTCGTGGGCGAGTGGGACGCCACCGTGAAGTTCTGGATGGAGCCCGGCGCCACCCCCCAGGAGAGCAAGGGCAAGTCCTCCTCCAAGTGGGCGCTCGACGGTCGCTGGGTCATCGAGGAGTTCACGGGCAATTTCGACGGTCAGCCGTTCAAGGGCATCTCGACGACCGGTTACGACCCCTTCAAGAAGAAGTATGTCAGCACCTGGATCGACTCCATGAGCACCACCATGATGATCATGGAGGGCACGGCCGATCCCACGGGCAAGACCTTCGGGTACACGGCGACGGCCTATGACCCCTTCGTCGGCGCCGAGACCACCACCAAGACCGTCATCACGGTGGACAGCCACGACCAGCACACCATGCGGATGTTCATGGTCATGCCGGACGGCAACCAGTTCCAGAGCATGGAGATCGTCTACACCCGCGCCAAGTAACGCACGGGCGACGACCGGCATCTCAACCACGCCCGGCCCGGCCGCAACAATTCCCCACCCGCCGGGGAATGCGCGCCGGGTCGGGCGTGTTCTTCTGTCATAGAGTCCCCGACCCTGCCCCTCCGGACCGGTTCCTCATGAGCGCCCGCGCCACCACCGCCGATCCGTCCTCGCACGCGTCCGACGCGGTCTCCCTGCGCTGCATGGAGATCTGGGGCGGCAACGAGGCCATCGACAACGGCGTCTCCGTCCCCGGGCTCGACGCCTGGGTCTACGCCCGTCCCCACGCCGGCGAGCGCGCCGGCGGGGACATCCACTACATCTCGACCTGCGGCTCGGGGCGCTATTCGCGCATCGCCGTCGCCGATGTCGCCGGGCACGGCGCCGGGGTGGAGTCGCTCGCGTCCGCCCTGCGCACGCTCATGCGCCGGCACATCAACACGCCGGACCTCACGCGGTTCATGCGCTCGCTGAACGAGGAGTTCGGGCGCGAGTCGCAGGATGGCCGCTTCGCAACCGCCGTCGTCGCGACCTACCACGCGCCCACAGACCACCTGATCCTGTGCAACGCCGGTCACCCGCGCCCGCTGTGGCGCGACGGCGTCACCGGGCGCTGGCGCCTGCTCGACGCCTCCTGCGACGAGAAGGCGGACAGGGTCGGCAACCTGCCGCTGGGCGTCATCGAGCCCACGCAGTACGAGCAGTTCGCCGTGCCTCTCCGCCTGCGCGACACCGTGATCCTCTACACCGACGCCCTGTCCGAGGCCCGCGCCGCCGACGGCGCCATGCTCGGCGAGAAGGGCCTGCTCGGGATCGCGGCGGGCATCGACGCCGAGAGCCCGCACGGCGCCGCCGCGGAGCTGGTGGAGAAAGTCGAGGCCTGGCAGGGCGCGCCGCTCGACGACGACATCACGGTCGTCGCGCTGCGCCACAACGGCGCCGACCCCGAGCGCCAGGGCTTCCGCGAGGCCTTCGCCGTCGCGGCCAAGATTCTGGGTCTATCGAGGGTCTAGCGCGCGCGACGAACGCGGGGCCGGGGCTGCGGCCGCCGCGTTCATCGGGTGTGGGTCGGGTTGTCGAGTCGCTCAGGCCGTGCGGGCCACGCCGCCGCCGGCCGGGCGCGAGCCGCCGCTGGCGCCGCGCGACTCCCAGCGCTCGAGCATGTAGAACCCCGCGGCGCCGAGAACGGCCAGGCCGATCACGAACCACCAGGGCGACAGGCCCGTCGTGGTCGAGAGCGTGACCTTGCCCATGTCGCCGACGGGCAGGATGTGCGCCTTGATCCAGGGGAACGCCGCCGCGTACACGCCGGCGCCGAAGACCATGCCGAGCACGCCCGGGATGGCGTCGCGGGAGCCGTCGCCGATCGCCGCGACCGCGCTGCCGGGGCAGTAGCCCAGCGTGGCCATGCCGACGCCGAAGATCAGGCCGCCCAGGCCGTTGGCCAGCAGCTGGGCGGACTTCACATGCAGGGCTTCGATCGCGCCCAGCTGCAGCATGGCGTACACGCCGGCGCCGCCGACGATCATGGCGGTGAGCATGATCTTGAGCACGGTGTGGTCGCGCAGGAGGAACTGCCCGACGATGGTGTTGAAGCGGGTGACGCCGCCTTTCTGCAGCAGGAAGCCGAAGATCAGGCCGACGACGGCGCCCTGCAGGAGGATGCTGGTCGGCGCGAAGAAGGGAGTGTCGAACATGACTCAGACCGCCTTTCGGGTGTAGAGCAGGTGCGCCGCGCCGATGCCCGCGGCGAACATCGCGACGATGAAGACCCACGACGAGAGGGCCAGCTGCAGGCCGCCGGAGATGCCGTGCCCGGAGGTGCAGCCGCCGGCCATGCGAGCGCCGAACAGCAGCACGGCGCCGCCGATGAACGCCCCGGTGTAGCGGACCGCACGCGACGGGCCGAAGCGGAAGGCCCAGATCGAGGGCACGCGCTCGACGCGCCGGCTGCGGCCCAGGACCGCGGCCAGCAGGGCGCCGAAGCCCATCATGACGACCAGCGCCATCTGCCAGTCGAACACCGGCTTGCCGACGATGTGGGCGGCGAGGTACTCGTTGGACTTGGCGTGCTCGGGCGAGACGACGCCGACGATGGCGCCGGCGGCGTTCACCATGCTTGTGGAGGCGCCGAGCGCCTTGTCCATGAAGTAGAAGGTCGCCCAGGAGAGGACGCCGATGCCGGCGCCCACGGCGTAGGGCGACCAGCGCGGGATGCGGAGCGGGTTGCTCATGAGGCCATCTCCCGTGCGCCGGCGGCGCGGGTCGGACGACGACCCGGCGATCCGGCGCAGAGGTGCTTGCGGATGCAGTCGAGGACGGCGATCGCCCTCGGGTCGGACACGGCGTAGTGGACTTCGCGCCCCTCGCGCGAGGCGGTGAGCAGGCCGTGGGCGCGCATGTTGGACAGGTGCTGGCTGCACGCGGCCTGGGGCAGGCCGACGACGGCGGCGATCTCGCCCACGCTGCGCGGGCGCTTCTCGATGGTCTCGACGATGCGGAGCCGCTGGGGGTGGGCGAGCACGCGCAGGGCGGCGGCGGCCATCTCCAGGGCTTGCTCGGGGATCACGGCGGTCGTGCGGGCTCTCGACATGCTGATATCAAGATATCACGAATTTGTGATAAGTCAAGCATCGGCGAGAAGGAATCCCGGCTTGAGGTCGGTGGGGGGAAGGAAGCCCGGTCGCCCGGGGGGCCGGGAGGGGCCCGGGCCGGGCCGGGAGGGCCGTCCGCGGCTACCCTGACGCCATATGAACGCCGTCGTCATCGAGCAGCAGGGCGCCCCCGTCGCTCCGAATATCCGGGCCGTCCGCGACTTCGCGGAGCCCGATCCGCCGCGTGCCGGGCAGGCGCTGATCCGGGTCGAGGCCTCGGCCCTGAACCGGATGGACCTCTGGGTCGGCATGGGCCTGCCGGGGGTCGATCGACCGTTCCCGCGCATTACGGGCTGCGACATGTGCGGCGTGGTGGAGCAGGTCGGCGAGGGTGTGGACCCGGCCTGGACGGGTCGGCGCGTGATCATGAACGCCGCGTACCCGGTCGAGCGCGGGCCCCGGCCGGACGATCCGCCGGCGAGCACCTACCTCCCCGACCTGGAGCTGATCGGCGAGCACATCCACGGCGCCCATCGCGAGCGGTTCTGCGCCCCGGTGAGCAACCTGGCGCCGGTGGGGGACGCGGACCCGGCGCAGGCCGCGGCGTTCGGGCTGGTCACGCTCACGGCGTACTCGATGATGATCACCAAGGCGGGCCTGCGTCCGGGCCAGAGCGTGCTCATCACGGGGATCGGCGGCGGCGTGTCGACCGCGGCGCTGGCGATCGCGAAGTGGATGGGCTGCCCGGTGTGCGTGACCTCGCGCCACGCGCGGAAGCTGGGCGAGGCGGAGAAGCTCGGCGCCGACTGGGTGGTGCAGGACCGCGGCAGCGACTGGAGCAAGGAGGCCCGCGCGTTCACCGGCAAGCGCGGGTTCGACCTCGTCGTGGATTCCGTCGGCAAGGCCACGCACCTGTCGTGCATCAAGAGCGTCGCCCGGGGCGGCGCCTATGTGACGCCCGGCGCCACCACCGGCGGCGACGCCGTGACCGACCTCACCCGCGTGTTCTGGAACCAGATCCGCATCCTGGGCAGCACGATGGGCTCCAACGCGGAGTTCCACGAGATCGCGGCGCTGTTCCGCGCCGGGCGGCTCCGGCCCGTGGTGGATAAGGTCTTCCCGTGGACGGAAGCGGCGGCCGCGTGGGAGCGACTGGAGGCGGGCGATCAGTTCGGCAAGATCGTCCTGCGGTGGTGAGACAAGGCCCAGGGCATCAGGGACCAGGGACTAGGCACTAGCGAAGGAAGCATTGATCATGGGACTTCTCAGCGGCAAGACGGGCCTGATCTTCGGCATCGCGAACGACCGTTCCTACGCCTGGCACATCGCCGAGGCGCTGATCAAGAACGGGGCGACCTGCGCGTACACCTCGCTGCCCGGCGAGAAGAACGAGCGGCGCACGCGCAAGGCGGTGGAGTCGCTGCCCGGCGGCGCCGACGGCGCGTGGTTCCACCCCTGCGACGCCGGCAAGGACGAGGACCTGGACGCGGTCTTCGAGGCCTACACCAAGAAGCACGAGCGGCTGGACTTCCTGATCCACTCCATCGCCTTCGCCGATCGCGAGTGGCTGGCGCCCGGCAAGTTCACCGACACGCCCCGCGCCGCGTACCTGAGCGCGATCGACATCTCCGCGTACACGCTGGCCGCGATGGCCAGGCGCGCCCGCGAGCCGATGATCGCCAGCGGCGGCGGCTCGATCCTGGCGATGTCGTACTACGGCGCCGAGAAGGTGGTGCCGGGGTACAACGTCATGGGCGTGGCCAAGGCCGCGCTGGAGTGCACCGCGCGCTACCTCGCGGCGGAGCTGGGCCGGCACAACATCCGCGTGAACACCATCTCCGGCGGCCCGCTGCGGACGCTGGCGAGCAGCGCCGTGGGCGGCATCGACATCATGCTGGACAGCACGCCCAAGCGGGCGCCGCTGCAGCGGAATGTCGAGGGCAGCGAGGTCGGCGGCGCGGCGACTTTCCTGGTGAGCGACCTGTCCAGCGGAGTGACGGGCGAGAATGTCTATGTGGATTGTGGTGTGAGCACGATCGGCATCTGACCGGCGCGCCGCGTCCCCGCCACCGCGATATTCCTCAGCAATCTCAGCCGGCGGCGCTCTGGGCTCTGCAGCGCCTCCGGCTCGATGCGCACTCGCCAAGCAGGTCCATCCTCCATCTCGCGCCCTCGGACCGCGTCGCGCTCGAACTCCAGCAGGCCCCAGGCGCGGGGCAGTTCGCTGGGGTGGACCAGCCCCCGCGGCGCCGCGATGAGCAGGCGGTCGGCCAGGCGCCAGGCGGCGAGGACGCAGAACTTGGTGTCGCCGTAGAGCATGCGGTCGGTGCGGGCCAGCTCGCGCAGCACCTGCCGGTAGGCGGGCAGGCGCGAAGCGGCGAAGTCCCACGATTCCAGGTCGGGGAACAGGAACCCGTCGCCCCGGAGCAGGTGGGGCTCGGCCTCGGGGATGAACTCGCGCTCCAGGTCGGCGCGCTGGGTCTCCAGCGAGGCGCGCCGTCGCAGCAGCGCGGCCCGCTCGCGGGTGTCGCGCAGGAAGTCGGCGCGGCTGGCCTTGCACTCGATGATGTAGGT
>CALKYH010000073.1 GCA_938003595.1 uncultured bacterium | reverse complement strand
TTGCCCGCGAGGTTCGAGTCGCTGGGGAAGTCGCGGTGCACGGAGGCGCGGGGGTGGACGGTGCAGCGGTCGCCGAGGGTGACGCCGGGGCCGATGTAAGCGTCCAGGCCGATGAGGCAGCGCTGGCCGATGGTGATGGGCGGGCGGGTGAGGGGGAAGCGGGGGTCGGTGAAGTCGTGGGAGCCGGCGCAGAGGTGCGCGTAGCGGTCGATGACGGTGTGGTCGCCAACGGTGATGGGCCCGAGGGCGTAGAGGATGGCGTGCTCGCGCACGCGCACGCCGGCGCCGAACTTCAGGTTCCAGGGGACATCGACGCGGACGGAGGAGGCGAACGAGCAGCCCGGGCCGATGCTCGCGCCGAAGAAGCGGAGGAGGCTGGAGCGCAGCGGCGGGAGGAGGCGCCAGAGCAGGCCGCCCAGGAGCATCCAGAGGAGTCGGACGGCGCGTTCGCGGGGCGTCCAGGCCGAGCGCCGCAGGGGCGGCGGGTGGACCGCGCCCGGCTGCGTGTCGGCGGCGGGGGCGGGTTTCTCGGTCGTGGCGTCTGGATCGGCGGTCATGGTCGTCGTTGGCTACCCTCTCGGCTCTTGTCGGCCGAAGGAGGTTCGGCGGTTCAGCGTCGTTCGGCGCCTGGATAGAAAGGTATCGGTTCGGGAGCGTTCATGGGCACCACGGAGCGGCTTGAGGGACTGGCGAAGCGGTGGCTCCCGGTGTGGGCGGCGCGGGAGGCGAAGCGCGTGGCGGTGTGGCCCCGGTACTGGGCGCAGCGCCGGGCCTGCCGCGAGGGGTTCCGCAAGTACGGGGACCGGTACCCGCAGAAGATCCTGTTCGTGGCGGGGATGCCCAAGAGCGGCACGACCTGGCTGGAGAAGATGATCGCGAGCTTCCCGGGGTTCCACGACCTGCTCATCCCGGATGTCGCGGCGTACGAGCTGCGCACCGGCGGCAGCCACGACTACGACATCCCGGCGGACATGTTCGATCGCCTGCGCGGTCTGCTGGTGCTGACGAAGATGCATGTGCACGGGTCCAAGCACAACGCGGATGTGCTGAAGAAGGCGGGCGTGCGCTATGTGGTGCTGTACCGCGACCTGCGCGATGTGGCGATCTCGTACCACTTCTATGTGAAGGGCACGCCCTGGCACCCCGAGCATCCGCGTCATAAGGATGCGGACCTGCAGGAGGGCCTGCGCGTGTTCGCGGAGCGGATGCTCGACGGGTACATCGAATGGGTGCGCTCGTGGGAAGCGAACCGCGATCCGGCGATGAGCCTGACGTTCAAGTACGAGGACATGCTCCGGGACGCCAAGGGCGTGATGATGCAGGTGGCGCGGCACTACCAGCTGAGCGACGACGAGGCGGAGATCGAGCGGATCGTGGAGGCCAACTCGTTCCAGAACCTGAGCAAGGGGCGCGCCCAGGGGCAGGAGAGCGGACAGAGCTTCTTCCGCAAGGGCGTGGCGGGGGACTGGCGGAACCAGTTCGCCCCGGAGACGCGCGAGCTGTACAAGGCGAAGGCGGGGGCGTTCCTGATCGAGGCGGGGTATGAGAAGGATCTGAGCTGGTAGCGGTCATCGGGGGCTGGGGGATGGGCTTGATCGTCTGGATAACGGTTCGGGGCGGGTGTTCCTGCGCGCCGGGGGATTGGGCCGGATCGGGGTGGTCGAGATCGCGCAGTCGGCACGAACGGACCAGCCGGACCGGGGGAGTGTCGGGGCGGGGAATGCCCGGTGCAGTGGGGGCGGATTGGGGCCGACGACAGCGGTGAGTGTTTGTGCACCGAGTGTCCGGTCCCCCCTGTTGCGCGGCCTCGAGCCGCTGTTGAGGAGTCCTGCAAGATGAACAGCAACACCCCCCGAACCACCCAGCTCCGAGCCCTGAAGGGCCCCGCGTCGCGCGTCCTGATCACTTCCTTCGTGTCGGGCCTGGCGATCGCCACGCTCGGCGGCTGCTCGACCGGCGGCAAGACCGCCTCGGGCAACGGATCTGTGTACCAGGGCGGCGGCGACTACACGACGCAGGCGAAGGCCAGCCGCGCGACGGTGTCGGTGGACCCGGTCGCGGTGAAGGGGACCTACACGAGCGACTACTACGGCGACGAGGGCTCCAAGGTCGCGCTGCCCCAGCAGTGGGTGAGCGAGGCCGTCGAGAGCACCGCCGAGATCGAAGCACGACGCTCGTCGGCGATCGCGGCTCAGCTCCGCTCCGAGGCGGACAAGATGGAGTCGCTCGCGATCGCGGACGCTGATCGCCAGGCGGCGATGGCCCGCGACGCCGCGGCCCGCGCCGAGGCCGAGAAGCACGAGCAGACCTTCAACGCCAAGCTGAACGAGATGTACTCCAACGCGCAGGCCAAGCAGCAGCGCTACGAGACCGAGGCCAAGCGGAACAGCAGCGTCCTCTCGGCGTCGGTGAAGGAGTGGCAGAGCGAGGTCGAGCGGATGCGCTCGCAGGCCGAGGCCGACTGGAGCCGTTCGCTCGCCGAGCACGAGCAGATGGTCTCCGCCCGCAAGGCCGTGCAGGATCGCGGCGAGGCGAACATCAGCCAGATGCGCCGCACCCTCGAGCTGACCCAGACCCGCGCCGAGAGCAAGGTCCAGGGCCTGCGCACTGAGAGCCAGGCCACCGCGCAGCAGACGGCCGCCCAGGTCGCCGAGCTGAACGGCCAGATCGGCTCGGTCACGCAGCAGACGACCGCGACGGTGACGGACCTGCGTCAGCAGGCCAGCTCGCTGCGCGAGGACTCCACGGCGTACATCGCCGACCTGATGGCCGAGGCCGACGCCCTCTCCAAGCAGGATGTGGAGGAGACCTACCGCGTGAAGATGGTGACGGCGAAGTCCGACTTCGACCGCGCCATGGCCGAGGGCGAGCGCCTGCGTCAGGAGGCCGACACCTTCAAGACCAACAGCACGGCCGATGTCGAGCGCCGCCGCGGCGAGGTTCGCAAGAGCCTCGACCTCAAGCGCGCCGACTACGCCGAGGCGCTGCAGTTCATCGACAGCCATGTCCAGAAGGGCATGGCCGATGTCGAGGTCGCCCGCGCCAAGGCCGAGCGCCTGGAGCGCGAGGCCCGCGCCAAGTTCGTGAAGGCCGAGACCGAGGCCCGCGTCCGCGCCATCCACGAGACCGAGCAGCACCAGATCGCGCTGTCCGAGGCCGACTTCGCCCGCATCAAGGGCGAGGCCGACGCCGAGGCGACGCGCCTGCAGGCTCAGCTCATGAACGAGATCGTGGCCCAGCTCAAGGCCAATCAGACGGCTCTGCCCAGCAACGGCAATCCTCCCAAGCAGGGCGCGACCCCGAATGATCCGACCCCGAAGGTCACGAAGGCGACCGCCAAGCCCGCCGTCGTCGAGTTCGCCCGCATCGCGGAGTTCCGCACGGCGCTCGGCGAGGTCGCCAAGCTCCGCTCGCACGCCGAGAGCGGCCAGAACGAGCTGATCGCCAAGTCGGACGAGCAGCGCGCCGGCGTCGAGGCCTGGTGGAAGGAGACGATCGCGGCCCACGACGCGTGGATCGCCGAGGTCGACGCCGTCCAGCGCAAGAACGACGCGATGCTCGTCGAGAAGATCTCGCAGGTCGAGAGCAAGGTCGCGGCGGCCCACGCCGACCGCAACCGCGCCCAGGTCGAGGCCGAGGCGTTCCGCAAGGAGACGGCCGCGAAGATCCAGTCCATCCGCGCCCTGGCGGATTCGACGAAGAAGAAGTCCGAGGCCAAGTACACCCAGCTGGTCGCCCAGGCCGAGGCCGCGGAGCGCAACGGCAAGACGCAGACCGAGGCGCTGGCCGTGAAGCGCGACGCGACCCTCCGTCGCGGCAACGCCAAGAGCCAGCAGCTGCTGGTCGAGGCGAACTCCCTCGAGCACGGCCAGAAGGCGATCATGGGCCAGATGAAGGAGCAGATCGCCGCGGCCGAGACGATCCTGACGAGCGAGCTGGCCCGCCTGGACCAGTCGGCCGACACCTTCTTCAGCGTCGCCCGCGCCAACTATGACGAGGGCGTGGCGATGGCGAACACCTTCGAGCGGATCACCATCGCCAACACGGGCGAGCTGGCCGCGACGCACCTGGCCCAGCGCAAGACGGCGCAGGCCGATGTGAACTACCTCCGCGATCTCACGACCGCCAATCAGCTCGTCGCCGAGGCCAGCGTGACCCGCATGGTCGCCGACGCCGAGGCCCAGCTCGGGGAGTTCAACTCCGACGACCTGATGCGTCGCGCCCGGATCCTGGCGCAGTCGCAGATGAACGACGCGGCCACCTCGGCCGAGTTCGCCATCGCGGCGGCCGACGAGCAGGCCATCCGCTCGCGCTTCGACTCGCGCATCGTCGCGACCGAGTCCGACCGCAACCGCGCCTACGCCGAGCTCTTCCAGAAGAGCCAGTTCGACCAGGCCCGCATGCAGCAGGCCATGGCCGCCGCCGCCACCTTCCGCGAGATGTCCGACGCGGCGCTCGCCCGCCTCAACGCGGCCAACGACAACTTCAACCGCACGGCGACCGCGAACTGGGACAGCCGTCTGGGCGGCAGCCCCAACTTCCCCACGCCGACCAGCAACACGGCGCTCTACAACAACTCCGACTCGCTGTTCAACCCCAACTACACCCCGACGACCATCCAGAACTCCCTGACCGAGGTTCCCACGAACGGCTCCGACGAGTGATCCGCTCGTAGGTCCAGGGACGGACACAGACGCTTGCAACGCCGGCCGCCCGTGGTTCAACCGCGGGCGGCCGGTTCTTTGTTGAGGGCGTCGTGCCGCACGGGCGACGCCCGCCGCCGACGCGGCAAGAAGTTCTTGGTGATCACTCGACTCCGTGGTACTGTCGCCCGATCGGGCGCCGCCCCCGCAAGTCGGCGCCGACGCGATCGAGGAGGTCCCATGCATACTTCGTCGTGCGGCGTGCTCGCGTCCATTCTGGCGATCGCCGGCGCGGGAGCGGGTGTTGTGCATCAGCCCGCCTACCCATTCAACGGCGACTCGGGCGGCGACCAGTTCGGCCAGGCCGTGAGCGGAGCCGGCGATGTGAACGGCGACGGATTCGACGACCTCATCGTCGGGGCTCCGTTCGACGACAACAACGGCGATGGCTCCGGCAGCGCCCGCGTGTTCTCCGGGGCGACCGGCGCGATCCTGTACACCCGCAACGGCGGTTCGGTCGCCGACCAGTTCGGCTCCTCCGTGAGCGGCGCCGGGGATGTCAACGGCGACGGCTTCGACGACCTGATTGTCGGCGCCTCCGGAGACGAGAACAACGGCTTCAACTCCGGCAGCGCCCGGGTGTTCTCCGGGGCGACCGGCGCGATCCTGTACACCCGCAATGGCGATTCGGCCGGCGACGAGTTCGGCGCCTCCGTGAGCGGCGCGGGCGATGTCAATGGCGACGGCTTCGACGACCTGATCGTCGGGGCTCCGTTCGACGCCAACAACGGCTTTACTTCCGGCAGCGCCCGGGTGTTCTCCGGGGCGAACGGCGCCATCCTGTACACGTTCAACGGCGATTCGGCCGGCGACAACCTCGGCTACGCGGTGAGCGGGGCGGGGGATGTGAACGGCGACGGCTTCGACGACCTGATCGTCGGCGCCTACCAAGATGACAACAACGGCTCGGCTTCCGGCAGCGCCCGCGTGTTCTCCGGGGCGACCGGCGCGATCCTGTACACCTTCAACGGCGATGCGGCCGACGACCTGTTCGGCTACTCCGTCAGCGGGGCGGGCGACGTCAACGGCGACGGCTTCGACGACCTGGTCGCCGGCGCCCCATTCGACGACGACAACGGCGACGCATCCGGGAGCGCGCGCGTGTTCTCGGGGAAGGACGGCGCGATCCTGTACACATTCAACGGCGACGCGGCCGGCGACCAGCTCGGCTGGTCCGTCAGCGGCGCGGGCGATATTGATGGCGACGGCTTCGACGACCTGATCGTGGGCGCTCCCTTCGACGACAACAACGGCGCCGATTCGGGCAGCGCCCGCGTGTTCTCCGGGGCGAACGGGGCGGTCCTGTACACCCGCAGCGGCAATTCGGCCGGCGACGGGTTCGGCCGGTCCGTGAGCGGGGCGGGCGATGTCAATGGCGACGGCTTCGACGACCTGATCGTCGGGGCTCCTCTCGACGACAACATCGGCTCGAATTCGGGCGTTGCGATCGTGTTCTTCTCGGTCGCGTTCCCGGAGCCGCCCAAGCCCTGCCCCGGCGATGTCGACGGCGACGGCGACGCGGACTTCGCGGACCTGAACCAGGTCGTCAGCAACTTCAACACGAGTTGTGCGCCCTGAGGGCGGCGGGGTGGGCTGCGGCGAGTTCGGGGATTGCCCGCACCGCGGGGGCGGCCGCGCGGGCGACCGAGCCGCCCCGACCATGTCGGATGCACGCCCGACTCTAAATGCTCTTGTGTAGTTGGGCTCCTGTGGTAGCGTGGAGCCCGTGCGGCGTCCGGGCGCTCATGGGAGGTTCTGTATGCATCTTCTGTCCTGCGGCGTTTCCGTGTCCCTCCTGGCGGCCGCGGGCGCGGCGGCGCAGGTGGTTCATGTGCCGTCCGTCCCGTTCAATGGCGATTCGATCGGCGACTGGTTCGGCCAATCCGTGAGCGGAGCGGGGGATGTGAACGGCGACGGCTTCGCCGACGTGATCGTCGGGGCTCCGAACGACGACAACAACGGCGGCGCTTCCGGCAGCGCCCGCCTGTTCTCCGGGATGAACGGCGCCTTCAACGGCGATTCGGCGGATGACAACTTCGGCCGGTCCGTGAGCGGGGCGGGGGATGTGAACGGCGACGGCT
Organism: uncultured bacterium; assembly: GCA_938003595.1. GTDB lineage: Bacteria > Planctomycetota > Phycisphaerae > Phycisphaerales > UBA1924 > JACVCK01. The sequence goes on along the minus strand of CALKYH010000073.1, from coordinate 579 downwards.
TCGACGATGTGATCGTCGGGGCCGATCGCGACGACAACCAGGGCTCGAACTCCGGCAGCGCCCGCGTGTTCTCCGGGGTCAACGGCGCGATCCTCTACACATTCAACGGCGATTTCGGCGGCGACCGGTTCGGCTGGTCCGTGAGCGGCGCGGGGGATGTGAACGACGACGGCTTCGCCGACGTGATCGTCGGGGCTCCATTCGACGACAACACCGGCGGCGCTTCCGGCAGCGCGCGCGTGCTCTCCGGGGTGGACGGCGCCATCCTGTACACCTTCGATGGCGATGCGGCGAACACCAACTTCGGCGACGCCGTGAGCGGGGCGGGGGATGTGAACGGCGACGGCTTCGACGATGTGATCGTCGGGGCTTTCGCCGACGGCGCCGAGGACTCGGGCAGCGCCCGCGTGCTCTCCGGGGCGACCGGCGCGATCCTGTACACGTTCTACGGCGATTCGGCGTTCGAGTGGTTCGGGCGATCCGTGAGCGGGGCGGGGGATGTGAACGGCGACGGCTTCGACGACGTGATCGTCGGGGCTCCGAACGACGACGAGAACGGCGAGGACTCGGGCATGGCCC